>CAYUJV010000031.1:0-27371 GCA_964445085.1 uncultured Burkholderiales bacterium | reverse complement strand
TGAGGGCGGCGCGCCCCGCCAGCAGCGGCGCGCCGGTCATGGAGGGGGCGCCGCCGAGGATGCCGACGCTGCCGAAGGCGCCCTTGTGGCTGTTGAGGGCGCGCCGCGGCAGCAGGCCGCCCACCAGCCCCCGGTCCAGCAGCCAGCCGGAGGCGGGGTAGTACATGGGGCCGGCCACGTCCAGGGTGCGCAGGTGCAGTTCGCCGCAATGGTCCGGCCCGTCGGCGGTGAGCAGCCCCGGCTTCAGGGTCAGGAAGGTGACGGTGTGATCCGCGCGGATGGTCGGGCCCAGGGCCTGGCCGCTGTCGGCAGCGAGGCCGCTGGGGATGTCGAGGGCCAGCACGGGGATGCCCATGGCGTTGGCCTGGGCGTTGACCTGGGCGATGAGCTCGGCGTAGGGCGCTTCCAGCGGCCGGGTGAGGCCGATGCCGAACAGGCCGTCGATGATCAGGCCCCAGTCGCCCGTTTCGGGCAGGGCATCGAGACAGCTGCCGCCGGCCGCGTGCCAGGCCTGCATCGCCGCCGCGGCATCCGGCGGCAGGCGCGGCTCCTGGCCGGCGAACACCACGTCCACCCGGTAGAACCACTGCCTGAGGATGCGCGCCGCCACCAGGGCGTCGCCGCCGTTGTTGCCGGGACCGGCCAGCACCAGAATGGCGCGGCCGTCGCCGACCAGTTCCCGTGCGATTTCCGCCGCAGCCAGGCCGGCGCGTTCCATCAGGCCCGGGCCGGAGCCGGGAACGGGCACCGCGCGTTCGATTTCCCGAATCCCGGCGGTGGTGTAGACGCAAAGCGGCTGAGTCATTTGGCGCGAAACGCGGTCTAAGATTTTGGTAGATGCTGCCGCAATATAACATGCAGGGCAGCCTGCGCTGCCCCGGTCGAAAACGGAGGTCATCATGGCAAATGCAAGAATGACACCCACCGGCGCGCCCATCGCCAATTGCGATGCGCTCGAGGTCTGCGAAATCGTTTCCTGCGAAACCTGCCTGGCCGAGATTCCCGTGGACGTGGCCCTGACGCTGGAAGGCCCGGACTACGTGCACTATTTCTGCGGCCTGGAATGCCTCGCCAAGTGGCAGGAAAAGGCCAAGCAGCAGGGCTGAGGCGTTGACCTGAGCGGGTCGGGACGCCCGCCGCGCCTGCTTCGGCCGGCGCGCGGGGTGGGGCGGTTTCGGGTAAAATTTCGCTTTTCCCCGTGAAATCCGAAACATGTCCCAGCTGATCCAGTTGCGCGGGCGCAACGCCCTCTCTCCCTTCCGTCTCGACAAGCTCAAGCAGGCCCTCGCCAAGGCCGTCCCCAGCGTGGTGGCGGTGCATGCGGAGTACTGGCATTTCGCGGCGGTTTCGCGTCCCCTGGGCGGGGACGAGCGCAAGCAGCTGGAGCGCATCCTCAGCTACGGGCCGGCCGGAGAGGCCGGCGATCCCCGCGGCGACCTGTTCCTGGTGACGCCGCGCATCGGCACCATTTCCCCCTGGTCCTCCAAGGCCACCGACATCGCCCGCCACTGCGGCCTGGACGCGGTGGAGCGTATCGAGCGCGGCGTGGCCTGGTACTTCCGCAAGGCCGGCTGGGCGCCCCTGGAGACGCCGGAACGGCAGGCGCTGTTTCCCCTGATCCACGACCGCATGACCGAGACCGTGCTCACCGACATGGAGCTGGTGAGCAAGCTGTTCGACCACCATGCGCCGGCGCCGCTGGCCACCGTGGACATTCTCGGCGGCGGGCGCGAGGCGCTGGCGGCGGCCAACCGCGACATGGGGCTGGCGCTGTCGCCCGACGAGATCGACTACCTGGTGGAGAACTTCACGCGCCTGCAGCGCAATCCCACCGATGTCGAGCTGATGATGTTCGCCCAGGCCAACTCCGAGCATTGCCGGCACAAGATCTTCAACGCCGACTGGATCATCGACGGGGTGAAGCAGGACAAGTCCCTGTTCGCCATGATCCGCAACACCCACGCCCAGCATCCGGAAGGCACGGTGGTGGCCTATTCCGACAACTCGTCGGTGATCGAAGGCGCGGGCATCGAGCGTTTTTATCCCCAGCCCGGCAGCGGCACCTACGCCTTCCACACCGATCTCACCCACATCCTGATGAAGGTGGAGACCCACAACCACCCGACGGCGATTTCGCCCTTCCCGGGCGCGGCCACCGGCTCCGGGGGCGAGATCCGCGACGAGGGCGCCACCGGCATCGGCTCCAAGCCCAAGGCCGGGCTGTGCGGGTTCTCGGTATCCAACCTGGCCATTCCCGGCTACGAGCAGCCGTGGGAGGCGAATCCCTATGGAAAACCGGGACGCATCGCCTCCGCACTGCAGATCATGCTCGAAGGGCCCATCGGCGCCGCGGCCTTCAACAATGAATTCGGCCGGCCCAATCTCGCCGGCTATTTCCGCAGCTACGAGCAGGAAGTGGCGGGCGAGATGCGCGGCTACCACAAGCCCATCATGCTCGCCGGCGGCATCGGCAACATTTCCTCCGACCACGTCGAGAAGCGCGAGGTCACCCCGGGGGCGCTGCTGATCCAGCTGGGCGGGCCGGGCATGCTGATCGGCCTCGGCGGCGGGGCGGCCTCCAGCATGGACACCGGCGCCAACGTCGAAAGCCTGGACTTCGACTCGGTGCAGCGCGGCAATCCGGAAATGCAGCGCCGCGCCCAGGAGGTCATCGACCGCTGCTGGCAGCTGGGGGAGGCCAATCCCATCCTGTCGGTGCACGACGTGGGCGCGGGCGGGCTGTCCAACGCGCTGCCGGAACTGGTGCACGCCAGCGGCCATGGCGCGAAGCTGCAGCTGCGCGAGGTGCCGAGCGAGGAGCCCGGCATGTCGCCGATGCAGATCTGGTGCAACGAGGCCCAGGAGCGCTACGTGCTGGCGATCCGCCCCGACAGCCTGGCCCAGTTCAAGGCCATCTGCGAGCGCGAGCGCTGCCCCTTCGCCGTGCTCGGCGCGGCGACCGCGGAGCACCATCTGCTGGTGGAGGACGCCCATTTCGGCAACGCGCCGGTGGACGTGGACCTGGGCATCATCCTGGGCAAGCCGCCGAAGATGACGCGCGACGTGGCGCATGTGAAACGCGAACTGCCGGCGCTGGATTTCAGGCCGATGGAACTGAAGGATGCCATCCAGCGCGTGCTGCGCCTGCCAGCGGTGGCGAACAAGACCTTCCTGATTTCCATTGGCGACCGCACCGTGGGCGGCATGACCGCGCGCGATCAATTCGTCGGGCCGTGGCAGGTGCCGGTGGCGGATTGCGCCGTGACGCTGATGGGCTACCACACCACCCTGGGCGAGGCGTTTGCCATCGGCGAGCGCACGCCGGTGGCGCTGATCGACGCGCCGGCCTCCGGCCGCATGGCGGTGGGCGAGGCCCTCACCAACCTGGCGGCGGCGCCGATCGAAAAGCTTTCCGACATCAAGCTCTCCGCCAACTGGATGGCGCCGGCGGGACATCCGGGCGAGGATGCGGCGCTGTTCGACACGGTGCGCGCGGTGGGCATGGAGCTGTGCCCGGAGCTGGGCATCGCCATCCCGGTGGGCAAGGACTCCATGTCCATGAAAACCGTGTGGGGCGAGGGCGGGACGAAGAAGGAAGTCACTGCGCCCATTTCGCTCATCGTCTCCGGCTTCGCGCCGGTGTACGACGCACGCAAGACTCTCACCCCGCAGCTGCGCACCGACTGCGGCGACACCGATCTGATCCTGATCGACCTCGGCGCGGGACGCAGCCGTCTCGGCGGCTCCGCCCTGGCCCAGGTCTACAATCAGGTCGGCGACCGCTGCCCGGACGTGGTGAATCCGGCCAAGCTCAAGGCCTTTTTCGAGACGGTGCAGGCGCTGAACCGCGACGGGAAGATTCTTGCCTACCACGACCGCTCGGATGGCGGCCTGCTGGCGACGCTGTGCGAGATGGCCTTCGCCGGCCACACCGGCATCACCGTGGACCTGGACGAGCTGTGCTTCGACCAGATCCGCGTCGGCGTCGAGCGCCGCGGCGAGGAGGAGCCGGAGCTCGCGCCCGGCATGTATTCCGCGCACATCTATCCGGTGCTGTTCAACGAGGAGCTCGGCGCCGTGCTGCAGGTGCGGCGTGCCGACACCAAGGCGGTGCTGGATGCCTTCTTCAGCGTGCACTTGCGCAGCGAGCTGCATGTGATCGGCACCCTGAACGACGAGGACCGCATCCGCTTCGTGCGCAACGAGGCGGAGATTTTCGCGGCGCCGCGGGTGGAGCTGCAGCGCATCTGGTCCGAGACCAGCTTCCACATGCAGCGCCTGCGCGACAACCCGGACTGCGCGCAGCAGGAGTTCGACCGCCTGCTGGACGCCGCTGACCCGGGCCTGTCGGTCGCGCTGACCTATGACCTGAACGAGGACATCGCCGCACCCTTCATCGCGACGGGCAGGCGCCCGCGCGTGGCCGTGCTGCGCGAGCAGGGGGTGAACGGCCAGGTGGAGATGGCGGCGGCCTTCCACCGCGCCGGCTTCGAGTCGGTGGACGTGCACATGAGCGACATCATCGCCGGCCGCGTGTCGCTCAAGGACTTCGCCGGTTTCGTCGCCTGCGGCGGCTTCTCTTACGGCGACGTGCTCGGCGCGGGCGAGGGCTGGGCCAAGTCCATCCTGTTCAATGCCCGCGCGCGCGACGAGTTCGAGGCCTTCTTCCGGCGTCCCGATTCGTTCGCCCTGGGCGTGTGCAACGGCTGCCAGATGATGAGCAACCTGCACGAGATCATCCCCGGCGCCGACAGCTGGCCGCATTTCGTGCGCAACAAGTCGGAGCAGTTCGAGGCGCGCTTCGTGCTGGCGGAAGTGCAGGAGAGCCCGTCCATCTTCTTCGACGGCATGGCGGGCAGCCGCATGCCCATCGTGGTGGCCCATGGCGAGGGCTTTGCCGAATTCGCCAGCGAAGCGCAACGGAGCAAGGCCCTGGTGGCGCTGCGCTTCGTGGATCACTACGGCCAGGCGACGGAAACCTATCCCCTCAATCCCAACGGCTCGCCCCAGGGCATCACCGGCCTGACCACGCCGGACGGGCGCTTCAGCATCCTGATGCCGCATCCGGAGCGGGTGTACCGCGCGGTGCAGCATTCCTGGCGGCCGGAGGGCTGGCAGGAAGACGGGCCGTGGCTGCGCATGTTCCGCAACGCACGCAAATGGGTCGGCTGACCGCATCGAGACTTGATTTTCGAGCCGGTCAACCCTACTGATACCCAGGGTCAACAGGATTGGTCAGCCATGCAGTACAAGGATTACTACAAGATTCTCGGCGTCGAGCGCACGGCCTCGGATGAGGAAATCAAGAAGGCCTACCGCAAGCTCGCGCGCAAGTATCATCCGGACGTGTCCAAGGAAAAGGACGCGGAGGAGAAGTTCAAGGAAGTGAACGAGGCCAACGAGGTGCTCTCCGATCCGGAGAAGCGCAAGGCCTACGACCAGCTCGGCTACTACCAGCCGGGCCAGGACTTCCGGCCGCCGCCCGGCTGGGAACAGCAGTTCGGCCACGGTGCCCAGTTCGACTTTTCCGGCATGGATTTCGGCGACCTGTTCGCCCAGATGTTCGGCGGCGGGATGGGCGCCGGCATGGGGGGCGGGCGCCGGCGCAGCCAGGGCTTCGGCGGCGGCTTCGCCCAGGCCGGCCAGGACTTCGAGATGAATCTCGAGATCACCCTGGAGGAAGCCTATTCCGGTGCGGAAAAAACGCTGCAGGTCGAGGTGCCCGAGCCGAGCCCGCAGGGCTTCATGGTGCGGGTGCCGAATACCATCAAGCTGCGCGTGCCCAAGGGGGCGACCGACGGCCAGCGCCTGCGCGTGCCGGGCAAGGGCGGCTCGGGCATGCACGGCGGGCGCGCCGGTGACCTCTACCTGAACATCCGCGTCGCGCCCCATCGCTGGTTCAAGCCGAGCGGCCACGATCTGTATCTCGATGTGCCGCTGACGCCCTGGGAAGCCGCGCTCGGCGCGACGGTGGAGATTCCCACCATGGAAGGCAGCGTGCGCCTCAAGGTGAAGCCGGGCAGCCGCTCAGGACAGAAGATGCGCCTGGCGGGCAAGGGGCTGCCGATCCCGAAGAACGGGCACGGCGACCTGTATGCGGTGTTCCAGATCGTCACGCCGCCGGAGCTGAGCGCGCGGGAACGGGAGCTGTTCGAGGAACTGGCGAAGGAATCGAAATTCAATCCGCGCCGCTTCTGACGGCGCGGATTGAACCGGAGACTTACTTCTTGTCGGCGGGAGCCGGGGCCGGCGCGGCGGCCTGGGCCGGATAGTCGATCTTGGCCTTGGCGCGGAGTTCCGCCGCCATCTTCTGCAGTTGTTCCTGCTGCAGGCGCTGGACCAGCTGCTGCTTGATCTCGTCCAGCTTGGGCGCGTCCTTCACGTCCTCCAGCTTGATGATGTGCCAGCCGAACTGGGTCTGCACCGGCGTCTTGGTGTACTCGCCTTTCTTCAGCCCCACCAGTGCGTCGCCGAAGGGCTTCACGTAGGCGGCGGGCACGTTCCAGCCCAGGTCGCCGCCGTTCTTGGCGGAGGAATCCTTGGATTTCTGCTCGGCGAGCTTCTCGAAGCTGGCGCCTTTCTTCAGCTGGGCGATGATGGCGTCCGCCTCCTTCTTGTCGCTCACCAGGATGTGGCGGGCGTGGTACTGCTTGTCGCCGACCTGGGCCTTGATCTTGTCGTATTCGGCCTTGATCATGTCGTCGGTGATCGGATGGTTCTTCACGTATTCCTGCACGTAGGCGTTGAGCAGGATGTTCTGCTGCGCCAGGTCCATCTGCTGCTGCACTTCCGGCTTCTTGTCCAGGCCTTCCTTCAGGGCCGCCTGGCGCACGACCTCGCGGCTGATCAGCTCGTCCAGCACCGCCTTGCGCATCTCCGGCGTGTCCGGCGCGCCCTGGGCGGCGCGCTGCTGCATGAAGTTGTCGATGAGGCTCTCCTTGATGGGCACGCCGTTGACGGTGGCGGCCGCCTTGCCGTTGGTCGCCTTGTTCGCCTGGTCGGCGTTGCAGGCGCTCAGCGTGAGCAGGCTGCCGATGGCGACGACGAGCACGCGAGAGGTGATGGAAATCATGTGGGATCCTCTTTTGGTTGGTTAGAAGAATTCGTCGGGCGTGACCGCCTTGATGCTCAGGGCGTGAATGTCCTTCTGCATCATGTCGGCCAGCCGTTCGTAGATCATGCGGTGCCGGGCCACGGTGGGCTTGCCGGCGAACTGCTCGGAGACGATGGTGAGCTGGTAGTGCCCGCCACCGCCCCTGGCTCCTTCATGCCCCGCGTGCAGGGCGCTGTCATCGGCGATCTCGAGATGCGCCGGGGCCAGCGACGCCAGGCGTTCGGTCATGCGCTCGATGGTGTTCATGCCGGGAAGGTCTTCCGGAAGGGCTTCACCGTCACCCGCGCATACACGCCGGCGGCGACGTAGGGGTCGGCGTCGGCCCAGGCGCGGGCGTCTTCCAGGGAGGCGAATTCGGCCACGATCAGGCTACCGGTGAAGCCGGCGGGGCCGGGGTCGGGGCTGTCGATGGCGGGGAAGGGGCCGGCCAGCAGCAGGCGGCCTTCATCCTGCAGGCGCTGCAGGCGTTCGACGTGGGCGGGCCGCACCGGCTGGCGCAGCTCCAGGCTGTTGGGAACGTCCTCGCCGTAGATGGCGTACAGCATCAGGGCTTGTCTCCTTCCTGGATGTACTTGGCGAGCACCAGGCCCTGCAGCAGGACGAACACCAGCATGATGCCCAGGAAGCCGAACAGCTTGAAGTTGACCCAGGCCGGCTCCGAGAAGTTGTAGGCCACGTAGAGATTGAGGCCGCCCATGCCGCCGAAGAACACCGCCCAGCTCAGGTTGAGCCTGCGCCACACCGGCGGCGGGAGTTCGATCTGCGCTTT
Source organism: uncultured Burkholderiales bacterium (assembly GCA_964445085.1). GTDB lineage: Bacteria > Pseudomonadota > Gammaproteobacteria > Burkholderiales > Thiobacteraceae > Thiobacter. Next base: position 19,488 of record CAYUJV010000031.1, on the reverse strand, counting down.
CATCATTGCCGCGATGAGGTTCTTGCCGAATACATACTCGGCCGCCAGCAGCACCACCGCGAACAGCCAATAGAGGACGGTCGGTTTCCACTTGATGAAGGTAGGGTCATGCAGGATCAGGGTGGCGCCGCCGAACACGCTGATGAGCGCGAGACTGACCCACAGCATGGTGTCCACCTTGCGATGCCGCAGCCACACCCAGGCGATCTGGGCGAAGGTCGCGGCGATGGCCACGGCGGTCGCGGTGTAGATGCCCGAGAACTTGTAGGCGACGAAGAACAGGATGATGGGAAACAGGTCGAAGAAGAACTTCATGCACGGGCAATCTGGAAATTATCGGCGGTTCGACCGGCGGGCGCGGCTTCGGTTCAACCCGGCCAAGGTCGAGAGCGCGAAAAGTGTAGCACGGGCACGGCAGACAGCATAAGCGCATTTTGCTATGATTTCGGCAGTTTATCGCCACTGTCATGTTGAAAGTAGACCTCCATTCCCATTCCACCGTGTCCGACGGACTGCTCGCGCCGCGCCAGCTGGTGCGCTATGCGGCCGGGCAGGGCGTCGGCGTGCTCGCGCTGACCGATCACGACGACGTGGCCGGGCTGGCGGAGGCGGCGGAAGAGGCGGCGGCGCTGGGCATCGCCTTCATCGCCGGCACCGAGATCTCCGTGACCTGGCGGCGGCGCACCATCCACATCGTCGGCCTGCGCATCGACCCGGAAAGCGAGGCGCTCAGGGCCGGGCTGGCGCGCCTGCGCGCCTCGCGCTTCGAGCGCGCGCGGCGGATCGCGGCGGAACTGGACCGGATCGGCATCCACGGCAGCCTCGAGGGCGCGCTCGGTTATGCCAGCGAGCACATCATCAGCCGCACGCACTTTGCGCGCTTCCTGATCGAGCGCGGCCACGCCGCGGACATGCGGGCGGTGTTCAAGAAATATCTGGTCAAGGGCAAGCCCGGCTACGTCGAGCACACCTGGGCGGAGCTGCATGAGGCGCTGGCGTGGATCCACGGCGCTGGCGGCATCGCGGTGATTGCGCACCCGGGGCGCTACGACCTGGGCTCGACTCTGATGCAGGAGCTGTTCACCGAGTTCACCGATCTCGGCGGGCGCGCGGTCGAAGTGGTGTCCGGCAGCCATGCGCCGGACGAGTTCGGGCGTTTCGCCGATCTCGCGCAGCGCTTCGGGCTGCTCGCCTCGCGCGGCTCCGATTATCACGGCCCCGGCCACAGCTACGTGGACATGGGGCGCCTGGCGGCGCTGCCGTCTTCCTGCACGCCGGTGTGGCACGACTGGCACGAGGTGCTGGAAGCCGCGGCCTGACCGGCGGTCGGTAGCGATGCCGGCCGTATCTCCATAACTCCATGGCGCAGTTCTTTTCCATTCATCCCGAGAATCCCCAGGCGCGGCTCGTGCGGCAGGCGGCGGAGATCGTGCGCGCCGGCGGCGTGATCGTCTATCCTACGGATTCCTGCTACGCCCTGGGCTGCCATCTCGGCGACAAGGATGCGGAGCGCCGCATCCGGGAGATCCGCCGCATCGGCGCCGATCATAACTTCACCCTGGTATGCCGCGACCTGTCGGAGATCGCCGTCTACGCCAAGGTGGACAACCAGCAGTTCCGGCTGCTCAAGGCCGCCACCCCCGGCAGCTATACCTTCATCCTGGAGGCGACGCGGGAAGTGCCGCGCCGGCTGCAGCATCCCAAGCGCTCCACCATCGGCCTGCGCGTGCCGGACCATCCGGTGGCGCTGGCGCTGCTGGCGGAACTGGGCGAGCCGCTGCTGTCCTCCACGCTCATCCTGCCGGACGAGGAGACGCCGCTGAACGACGCCGAGGACATCCGCGACCGCCTGGAGAAGCAGGTGGCGCTGATCATGGATGCCGGCCCCTGCGGCGTGGAGCCCACGACCGTGATCGACCTGACCGGCGACGCGCCGAGCGTGCTGCGCAAGGGCAAGGGCAGCCTCGCACCTTTTGGACTGGAGCATTGAATGGATATCGAGGCGATACTGCGCGAGGTGTCGGTGCTGGCGCTGCCGGTGCTGTTCGCGATCACGCTGCACGAGGCGGCGCACGGCTACGTCGCCAGGCATTTCGGCGACCTTACCGCCTACCAGGCCGGCCGCATCAGCCTGAATCCGCTGCGGCACATCGATCCGGTGGGCACGATCCTGGTGCCGCTGATCGTCTACTTCACCACGGCCATGGCAGGGCAGGGCTTTCTGTTCGGCTGGGCCAAGCCGGTGCCGGTGAATTTCTCGCGCCTGCGTCATCCGAAGAAGGACATGCTGTGGGTGGCGGCGGCCGGCCCGCTCGCCAACCTCGCCATGGCGATCCTGTGGATCTTCGTTGCCAACATCAGCGGCAGTTTCCCCGCGGGCGGCTCGGCCGAGTGGTTCTACGCCATGGCGGAGAAGGGCATCCTGATCAATGTGATCCTGATGGTGCTGAACCTGTTCCCGCTGCCGCCGCTGGACGGCGGCCGCATCGCGGTGAGCCTGCTGCCCAATCCCTATGCCTATCGCTTCGCCCGCATCGAGCCCTACGGCATGATCATCCTCGTGGTCCTGCTGGTGACCGGCATACTGGGCGCGGTGCTGTGGCCCTTCGTCGTGCTCACCACCCGACTGCTGCTTACCCTTTTCGGCTCATAGGACCTCAACAACATGTTCGCAGAACGCGTCCTCTCCGGCATGCGCCCCACGGGCAGCCTGCACCTCGGTCACTATCACGGCGTGCTCAAGAACTGGATTCAGTTGCAGCACGAATACGAGTGCCTGTTCTTTGTCGCCGACTGGCATGCCCTGACGACCCACTATGACAATCCGCACCTGATCGAGGAGAACGTGTGGAACATGGTCATCGATTGGCTGGCCGCCGGCGTCGATCCCGCCCACGCCACGATGTTCATCCAGTCGCGGGTGCCGGAGCACGCGGAATTGCATCTGCTGCTGTCGATGATGACGCCGCTGGGCTGGCTGGAGCGGGTTCCGACCTACAAGGACCAGCAGGAGAAGCTCACGGAGAAGGATCTCTCCACCTACGGTTTCCTCGGCTATCCGCTGCTGCAGAGCGCGGACATCCTGATCTATCGCGCCAACAAGGTGCCGGTGGGCGAGGACCAGGTGCCGCACATCGAGTTCACCCGCGAAATCGCCCGCCGCTTCAATCACCTGTACGGGCGCGAGCCCGGCTTCGAGGACAAGGCCCGGCTGGCGGTGAAGAAGCTGGGGTCGAAGAAGGCCAAGCTCTACGAGGAATTGCGCACCCGCTACCAGGGGCAGGGCGACGAGCAAGCCCTGGAGTCGGCGCAGGCCCTGCTCAACGAGGCGCAGAATCTTTCCATGGGGGACCGGGAGCGGCTGTTCGGCTTTCTCGAGGGGGGCGGCAAGATGATCCTGCCCGAGCCCGAGGCGCTGTTGACCGTCGCCTCGAAAATGCCGGGCCTGGATGGGCAGAAGATGTCCAAGTCCTACGGCAATACCATCGCGCTGCGGGAGAACCCGGACAGCGTGGTGAAGAAGATCCGCACCATGCGCACCGACCCGGCGCGGGTGCGCCGCACCGACCCGGGCGATCCGGAGAAGTGCCCGGTATGGCAGTTCCACCTGGTGTATTCGAACGACGCCACCCAGCAGTGGGTGCGCGAAGGCTGCACCAGCGCCGGCATCGGCTGCCTCGACTGCAAGCAGCCGGTGATCGACGCGGTGCTCGCGGAGCAGCAGCCCATGCACGAGCGCGCCAAGCCCTACGAGGAAGACCCCACCCTGGTGCGCAACCTCATCGCCGACGGCTGCGAGAAGGCGCGCGACCTGGCGCAGGAGACCCTGCGCGACGTGCGCGAGGCCATGGGCCTGAGCTACGGCTAGCGCTTGGTTGCAAAGGGGCCGGCTTCCCGGCGCGAATCCGGCCCGCTCGCGGCGTTTTTTCCACAAACCACCCGGCTCGGCGCGCTAACCGGTTGTTTTGCATGCGGTTGGGTGGAGGGCCGAGTTCCGGTAAAATTGCAGGATCATGACCGAAGCCCTTGCCGCGTTGCCTGAAGGCACTCCCCCTCCCGAAGCCAGGGCCCGCGTCTACGGCGAGCCCCTCGTCGAGCTGCCGCAGGATCTGTACATTCCGCCGGATGCGCTGGAAGTCATTCTCGAAGCCTTCGAGGGACCGCTCGACCTCCTGCTCTATCTCATCCGCAAGCACAACCTGGACATCCTCGACATTCCCATGGCGGACCTGTGCCGCCAGTACATGGAATACGTCGAGCGCATCCGCCAGAAACAGCTGGAGCTGGCCGCGGAGTACCTGGTGATGGCGGCGATGATGACCGAGATCAAGTCGCGCATGCTGCTGCCGCGGCCGCCCAAGGAAGAGGGCGCGGAGCAGGTGGAAGACCCGCGCGCCGAGCTGGTGCGCCGCCTGCTCGAGTACGAGCAGATGAAGTTCGCCGCCCGCCAGCTGGACGAGCTGCCGCAGGTGGGGCGCGATCTGCATCTGGTCCAGGTGTACATGGAGAAGGTTGCGGTCGAGCGCCTGCCCGAGGTGCATCTTGCCGATCTGCAGGCCGCGTGGGAGAGCATCGTGGCCCGCGCCAGGCAGCACAAGCACCATCACATCACCCGGGAAGAGCTGTCGGTGCGGGAGCACATGACGCGGGTGCTGCGCGCCCTGTCTGCCGGCGGCTACGTGGAATTCAACGAATTGTTCAGCCTCGAGGCAGGCGTGCCCGAACTGGTGGTGACCTTCCTGGCCATCCTGGAGCTGGTGAAGCAGCGCATGGTCGATGTCACCCAGGCCGAGGTCTATGCCCCCATTTACGTGAAACTGGCCGAATCGAGCCCAGAAGAAGATGAATCCGAGCGAGAACCTGAATCAGAATCTGAATGAAGTGAAGCTGGTGCTGGAGACCGCGCTGCTCACCACCCAGGAGCCGCTGTCCCTGCATCAGCTGGGCAAGCTGTTCGAGGTCGAAATCGACAACGACAACCTGCGCAAGGTGCTCGACGACATCAGGGCGGACTGGTCCGACCGCGGCGTGGAGCTGGTGAACGTGGCCACCGGCTGGCGCTTCCAGACGCGCCCCGAGTACCAGGTCTATCTCGACCGCCTCAGCCCGGAGAAGCCGCCCAAGTACTCGCGTGCCGTGATGGAGACCCTGGCCATCATCGCCTATCGCCAGCCGGTGACCCGCGGCGACATCGAGGATATCCGCGGCGTTGCCGTGTCGCCGCAAATCCTGAAAACCCTGGAGGGGCGCGGCTGGATCGACCAGGTGGGCCATCGCGACGTGCCGGGCCGGCCGGCGCTGTACGCCACCACCAAGCAGTTCCTCGATGACCTCAACCTGCGCTCGCTCCAGGAGCTGCCTTCCCTCGACCAGTTCGTGGTCAACGAGCAGCTGATGATCGCGGAGGTGGCCGGGCCGACGGAAGCCGGCGATGCGCAGCCGGAAGCCGAAATCGCCTCGACCACGGCTGCGGTCGAGGCGGCGGGCGAGGCGCGTGTCAGCGTCGAGGGCGAGGCCGGTGCGTTCACCGAACGCCAGGGCGAGACCATCGAGGCGATCATTGAGGACCTGGGGCGGGGAGACGCAGCCCAGACCGATGTCGGAACGGCTGCATAAGGTCCTCGCCGCCGCGGGCCTGGGCTCGCGCCGCGAGATGGAGGACTGGATCCGCGCCGGGCGCGTCGTCGTCAATGGGCAGGTGGCCACCCTCGGCCAGACGGTGGGGCCGCGCGATCGCGTCATCGTCAACGGCAAGCCGGTGCGGCTGCATCTGGAAGTCCAGCGGCTGCCGCGGGTGCTGCTGTACAACAAGCCGGAAGGCGAGATCGTCAGCTATTCCGATCCGCAGGGCCGGCCGACGGTTTTCATGAACCTGCCGAAGATGCGCACGGCCAAGTGGCTGGCCGTGGGCCGTCTGGACCTCAACAGCGGCGGCCTGCTGCTGTTCACCACCTCCGGCGAGCTTGCCAACCGCCTCATGCATCCCCGCTACGAAGTCGAGCGCGAATACGCCGTGCGCGTCATGGGCCTGCTCACGCCCGAGCAGGCCAAACAGTTGCGGCAGGGCGTGGAAATCGACGGCACCCTGGCGAAATTCGAGAGCATCGTCGATCAGGGCGGCGAGGGCGCCAACCACTGGTACCACGTGGTGATCAAGGAAGGCAAGAACCGCGAGGTGCGCCGCATGTTCGACGCGGTCGGGCTGATGGTGTCGCGCCTGACCCGCGTGCGCTACGGCAGCTTGCGCCTGCCGCCGCGCCTGCGGCGCGGGGCTTACCTCGAGCTGGAGCGGGAAGAGGTGGAACGCCTGCTGAAGCAGGTTGGCCTGCAGGCAGGCCCCTCGTCGGCACCGCGAAAAGCCGGCGCGCCGAAGCCGGTGTCGGCTGGTGCGAGAAAGGCCGGGCCGCGGCCGGGTGCCCGCAAGCCGCGTTGATTTGCTAGGCTGGGGAGGCGTGGTGGCCATTCCGGCCGCCCTAGTGCTCGGGAGGTGTCATGCGCCACATCATTCTTGCTGGACTCTCATCCCTCGTAGTCGTCCTGGGCGTTGCCCAGGCCGCCGAAGCGCCGGCGAAGGGCAAGCCGCAGCCGGTGGCGATCCGTTCCCTGGGCGATACCGTGGTGAAAATGCCCCTGGCCCAGGGGGTGTCGCTGGCCGACGCGGCCGAATCCATGAAGCTGCGCGCGAATCTGCTGAACATGAAGCTGGTGGCCGAGCTGCCGCTCTCGAAGCAGGTGGAAGCCATCACCGGCAAGCCGGAGCGGCTGGCGACGATCTACCAGTTCTGCGATGCCATGACCGCGCGCAAGATGCTGGACTACAGCCTGGACTTCGCCGCCTATCTGCCCTGCCGCATCGCTCTGGTGGAGGACGAGAAAGGGCAGGGCTGGCTGGTGATGATGGACCTCAATCTGCTGATCAATGCCGCCAATCTTCAGCCGGAACTGAAGGCGAAGGCGATCGAGGTGCGGGACAACCTCGAGAACATCATGCGCGCCGGCGCGAACGGCGATCTGTAGCCGGCGCCGGCCGGGTCAGTGCCCGCGCAGCTGTTCGCGGGTGAGCAAAAACACGAACTCGTCGCCGCCGCTGGTCTGCGGCCAGGTGAATTCGATCTGAGGGAACGCCTGTTCCAGGGCCGCGCGATTGTGGCCGATTTCCACGATGAGCAATCCGCCCGGATTCAGGTGCCTGGCCGCTTCCTTCAGGATCACGCGCACGTGATCCAGGCCATCGCGGCCAGAGGCCAAAGCCAGGCTCGGTTCGGTGCGGTATTCCGCCGGCAAGGTTTTCATCGCCTGGGCGTCGACGTAGGGCGGGTTGCTGACGATGATGTCGTAGGTGCGGCCCTTGAGCGCCTTGAACAGGTCGGAGCGGATGAGTTCGATGCGGTCCTGCAGGTGATAGTCGGCCACGTTCTTCTCGGCGACTTCCAGCGCCTCGGGCGAAAGGTCGACGGCGTCGACCTTGGCGTGGGGGAAGGCGTCGGCCAGCAGGATCGCGAGGCAGCCGGAGCCGGTGCAGAGATCGAGGGCCGATTCCACGCCTTCCGGATCGTCCACCCACGGCGCGAGCTGGTCGCGCAGCAATTCGGCGATGAAGGAGCGCGGCACGATCACCCGCTCGTCCACGTAGAACTTGAAATCCCCCAGCCAGGCCTCGTGGGTGAGGTAGGCCGCCGGCTTGCGGGTGGTGATGCGCTTGTCGATGATCTTCAGCACCGCATCGACTTCGTTCGGCAGCAGCCTGGCATCGAGGAAGGGATTGAGCTGGTCGAGCGGCAGATGCAGGGTGTGCAGGATGAGATAGGCCGCCTCGTCGAAGGCGTTGCTGCTGCCGTGGCCGAAGAACAGCCCGGCCTCGTTGAAGCGGCTGACGGCGAAGCGCAGGAGATCGCGCACGGTGGAGAACTGTTTTTTTGCCTGGTCGAGCATGCGCCTATTTTGCCGCGAGCAGCCGTTCCAGGATGCCGAGGTAGATCTCGTGCAGCGGCTCGACGTCGGCCACCGCTACGCACTCGTTCAGCTTGTGGATGGTGGCATTCGAAGGCCCCAGTTCCACCACCTGCGGGCAGATGGTGGCGATGAGGCGCCCGTCCGAGGTGCCGCCGGTGGTGGAGAGCTCGGTGTCCAGGCCCGTGACCGCCTTGATGGCCTCGCTCACCGCGGCCACCAGCTCACCGCGCGGGGTGAGGAAGGGCTTGCCGGAGCAGTCCCAGACCAGATCGTAGTCGAGGCCGTGCTTGTTGAGGATGGCGTGGACCTTGTCCTGCAGCCCTTCCACCGTGCTGGCGGTGGAGAAGCGGAAGTTGAACAGGATCTCCAGCGTGCCCGGGATGACGTTGGTGGCGCCGGTGCCGCCGTGGATGTTCGAAATCTGCCAGGTCGTGGGCGGGAAATATTCGTTGCCCTGGTCCCACTCGGTGGCGGCCAGTTCCGCGATGGCCGGCGCGGCGAGGTGGATCGGGTTTTTCGCAAGGTGCGGATAGGCGATGTGGCCCTGCACGCCCTTCACCGTGAGCTTGCCGGAGAGCGAGCCGCGGCGGCCGTTCTTGACCATGTCGCCCACCTTGTTCACGGAAGTCGGCTCGCCGACGATGCAGTAATCCAGCTTCTCGCCCCGCGCCTTGAGCGTCTCCACCACCTTCACCGTGCCGTCGACGGCGATGCCTTCCTCGTCCGAGGTGATGAGCAGGGCGATGGAGCCGGGGTGGTTCGGATGTTTGGCGACGAAGGCCTCGATGGCGGTGATGAAGGCGGCGAGGGAAGTCTTCATGTCCGCTGCGCCGCGCCCGTAGAGCATTCCGTTGCGCAGGGTGGGGGTGAAGGGGTCGCTGTCCCAGCGCTCCAGCGGCCCGGTGGGCACCACGTCGGTGTGGCCGGCGAAGCAGATGAGCGGCGCCGCCGTGCCGCGCCGCGCCCAGAAATTGTCCACGTCGCCGAAGCGCATGCGCTCGATCTTGAAGCCCAGCTTCTCCAGGCGCGCGATCATGATGTCCTGGCAGCCGGCGTCGTCCGGCGTGAGCGAGCGGCGGCGGATCAGTTCCCGGGCGAGGTCGAGGGTGGGGCTGGTCACTTGCCGAGCACCTGCTCGTAGATCGCCGGGTCGAAGCCGAGCACCAGCTTGTCCTGGTACTCGAAGGCGGGCCGCCGGATGGCGCTGGGCTTCTCCAGCAGCAACTTGATGGCGGAGGCGTCGTCGGTCACTGCATTTTTTTCCGCGTCACTCAGCTTGCGCCAGGTGATGCCCTTGCGGTTCACCACTTCCTGCCAGCTCACCGCCTTCATCCATTTCGCCAGCAGCGCCGGGTCCACGCCCTGTTTCTTCCAATCGTGGAACTCGTACTGCACGCCATGACTCTCGAGCCAGGCGCGGGCTTTCTTCACGGTGTCGCAGTTGGGGATCCCGTACACTCTCATAAAAAACCTTTTTTAACGCAAAGGACGCGAAGGTTCGCTAAGGAATTCAATGTTGGTTTCCTTCGCGTTCCTTTGCGTCCTTCGTGGTTCATGCTTAATAAATCAAACTCCGCGCAGCAGTTCGTTGATGCCGACCTTGCTGCGGGTCTTTTCGTCCACCTTCTTCACGATCACCGCGCAATACAGGCTGTACTTGCCGTCCTTGGAGGGCAGGTTGCCGGACACCACCACCGAGCCGGCGGGCACGCGGCCGTACATCACTTCGCCGGTTTCGCGGTCGTAGATCTTGGTGCTTTGTCCGATGTACACGCCCATGGAGATGACGCAGTTGTCTTCGACGATCACGCCTTCCACCACCTCGGAGCGGGCGCCGATGAAGCAGTTGTCGCCGATGATGGTGGGATTGGCCTGCACCGGCTCCAGCACGCCGCCGATGCCGACGCCGCCGGACAGGTGCACGTTCTTGCCGATCTGGGCGCAGGAGCCGACGGTGGCCCAGGTGTCGACCATGGTGCCTTCGTCCACGTAGGCGCCGATGTTCACGTAGGAGGGCATGAGCACCACGTTCTTCGCAATGAACGAGCCCTTGCGCGCGGCCGCCGGCGGCACCACGCGGAAGCCGCCTTCGCGGAAATCCTTGGAGTTGTAGTCGGAGAACTTGGACGGCACCTTGTCGAAGTAGTTGGTGAAGCCGCCCTTGATGAAGAAGTTGTCCTCCATGCGGAAGGACAGCAGCACGGCCTTCTTCAGCCACTGGTGGGTGACCCACTGGCCGTCGATCTTTTCGGCGACGCGCAGTGTTCCCTTGTCCAGGTGGTCGAGCACCGTTTCCACGGCTTCCTTGGTCTTGGCGTCCACCGTGCGCGGCGTGATGTCGGCGCGGCGCTCGAAGGCTTCGTCGATGATGCTTTGCAGCTCTTGCATGGTAATTTCCCTATTCACGTTATTACCACAGAGACACAGAGGCACAGAGAGCATCGCTTTTGACTTTCTCCGTGACTTCTGTGCCTCTATGGTCAGATTTTGTGTACAAATTCCCTGATGCGCTTGGCGGCTTCGAGGCATTCCGCTTCGGATGCCACCAGCGCGATGCGCACGAAATTCGCGCCGGGATTGACGCCGTGGGCCTCGCGCGCGAGGTAGCTGCCCGGCAAAACCGTGACATTATAGTCGCGGTGCAAAGCCCGCGCGAACTCGGTGTCCGCAATCGGCGTGCGCGCCCAGTAATAGAAGGCGGCGTCCGGCATCTGCAGCGGCAGGGCGTCGCCGACGATGTCCTTGAATGCGGCGAACTTGGCGCGGTACAGGCGGCGGTTCTCCGCCACGTGGGCCTCGTCCTTCCACGCGGCCACGCTGGCGTGCTGCACGGTGGGGCTCATGGCGCAGCCGTGATAGGTGCGATAGAGCAGAAACTTTTCCAGGATCTCCGCGTCGCCCGCCACGAAGCCGGAGCGCATGCCCGGCACGTTGGAGCGCTTGGACAGGCTGCTGAACATGACGAGGTTGGTGAAGTCGCCGCGGCCCAGCCGGTGCGCCGCATCCAGCGCACCGAGGGGCGGATTCGCTTCGTCGAAATAGATTTCCGAGTAACACTCGTCGGCCGCGATCACAAACCCATGACGGTCCGACAGTTCGAACAGCTCGCGCCAGTCGTCCAGGGTCAGCACCTTGCCGGTGGGGTTGCCCGGCGAGCACACGTACACCAGCTGGGTGCGATCGAGCACGTCTTTCGGCACCGTGTCGAAGTCCATGCGGAAATCATTGTCCGGCAGGGTGTTCAGGAAATAGGGCTCGGCCCCCGCCAGCCAGGCCGCGCCCTCATAGATCTGGTAGAACGGGTTGGGCGAAATCACCACCGGCTTGCCGGCCCGGTTCACGATCACCTGGGCGAAGGCGAACAGCGCCTCGCGACTGCCCAGCACCGGCAGCACCTGGGTTTGCGGATTGATGTGTGGCAGGCCGTAGCGCTGCTCCAGCCAGTGGGCAATGGCGATGCGCAGGGCGTCGATGCCGTGGGTGGCGGGATAGCCGGAAAGACCGTCGAGGTGGTCGACGATGGCCTGACGGATGAAATCCGGCGTCGGATGCTTGGGCTCGCCGATGGAGAGATTGATCGGGGTAAAATCCGCCGACGGCGTCGCGCCGTGGAACAGCGTGCGCAGACGCTGGAACGGGTAGGGCTGAAGTTTGGCGAGGTCGGGGTTCAAGATGCTCTCGACGTTGCTGGTGTCGGCGCCGCGGATGCGTCACCGCAGCACTCAAAAACCGAAATTATAAGGCTTCGCAACAGTGTGACCAAATCCAAACCCGGCGCCGTTTTGGGCCTGCTCGCCGGCGCCACCACCTGGGGCCTGGTCTGGTATCCCCTGCGCCTGCTGGAAGACGCGGGTCTCGCCGGGCCCTCGTCCAGCTTTGCGATTTTCGTGCTGGCGCTGCTCATGGGCCTGCCGTTCACCTGGCGCAGCCTGGGGGAATTCCGCGTCGGGACCGGCCTGCTGCTCGGCATCGGCCTCACCGCGGGCTGGGCCAATCTCGCCTACGTGCTGGGGGTGATCCATGGCGAGGTGGTGCGCGTGCTGTTGCTGTTCTACCTGGCGCCCCTGTGGACGGTGCTGCTGTCGCGGGTGGCGCTGGACGAGCGCCTGGGCGCGCCCGGCTACGGCGTCGTCGGCTTGTCCCTCGCCGGCGCGCTGGTCATGCTCTGGCATCCGGACAAGGGCATGCCCCTGCCGAAGAACGGCGCGGAGTGGCTCGGGCTCTCGGCCGGCATCGCCTTTGCCTGCTCCAATGTGTTGAGCCGCAAGGCGCATGCCCTGTCCGTGGCGGCGAAATCCCTGAGCGTGTGGGCGGGTGTGGTGGCGGTCGCGCTGCTGGTTCTGCTGGTGGAGCCACCGGACGGCAGCGCGAGCCTCGAGGTCGCGCTGCAGCAGTGGCCGCTGCTCGTCGGACTCGGGCTGCTGCTGTGTGCGGTCACGGTGGTGATGCAATACGGCCTGACCCACACCCCCGCCAACCAGGCCATCGTGATCCTGCTGTTCGAGCTGGTGGTGGCCGCCGTGGCCGCCTATTTCCTGGTGGACGAGAAGCTGGCCCTGCGCGACTGGATCGGCGGCGCGATGATCGTGGCGGCGAGTTTTCTTTCGGGACACATGGAGCACAAGAAGGCATGAATTTCCACACCCTGCTGCACGCCTCCCTGCTCGTCGCCGATTTGGCGAAGTCGCGCGCCTTCTACGAAGGCGTGCTGGGGCTGGCACCGAGTCCGGACCGCCCCGATCTCGGCTATCCCGGCGTGTGGTACGACATCGGCGCGCAGCAGATTCATCTGCTCGCGTTGCCGAATCCCGATCCGGTGGAGGGGCGGCCCGCCCACGGCGGGCGGGACCGGCATGTGGCGCTGGCGGTGGATGACCTTGCGGCGCTGCGGGCGGCGCTGGAGGCGGCCGGCATCGCCTACACCCTGAGCAGGTCGGGGCGGGCGGCGCTGTTCTGCCGCGATCCGGACGGCAACGCGCTGGAGTTCATCGAAGTCAGAAATCCAGGGTGACCGCAGCGTAGACGTTCCGCCCCATGCCCGGCACGGCGATGCCCCAGGGAATGCCGTTGATGGACATGGTCATCCCCTGGCCGACATAGGCGCCGCCCGTGGGCAGGAAGTAGAGCCGGTCGAACAGGTTCTCCACGCCGAAGTCCAGGCGCGCCTGCTTCCAGGCATGGGACGCGCGCAGGTTGACGAGGCCGTAGCCCGGCGTCCTGATCTCGTTGCGCACGTCGGAGACCGCGTCCTTGCGGCTCACCGCCACCACTTCAATGCCATTGTTCCAGCCGCCGAGCCGCTGGGTCAGGGTGAGCCTGGCGTTGAGCGGCATGATGTTGTACAGGTCGTCGCCGGTGTCCAGGTTCTTGCCCTTGGTGTAGGCCAGCAGCCCTTTCACGCCCCAGTCGCCCAGGGCGTTGTGCGCGAGCGGCAGCTTGCCCGAGAGATCGATGCCGTACAGCCGCGCCGCCTGGTTGGCGTACTTGAGCTGGACGAAGCCGGTGGTGGCGGTGTTCGTCGCCGGGCAGTTGGAGCCGGGGAAGGTATTCGCCACGGTGCAGCGCACGGCGTCGATGTAGTCGGTGACGCGGGTGTAGTAGGGCGTGGCCTTGAGTTCCCAGGCGCGGTCGGCGGCATGCCAGTCGAAGGTGGCGGACACCGTGTGCGCGACCTCCGGCTTGAGGTCGGGATCGCCCACATAGCCGTTGCCGTCGCCGACGAAGTTGTTCATCACCATTTCCATGGCGCGGGTGCGCCAGCTGTAGCGCTCGTACAGGTTGGGCGAGCGGGTCTTCTGCGCCAGGCCGAATTCGATGCTGCGGCCAGCGTCCGGCGTGTAGCGGGCGAGCGCGGTGAGATCCCAGTTGTGGTCGGTCCTGGCGCGGTTCCTGCCGTTGAAGCTGGCCTGGTCGGCCGGGACCGTAGCGGAATAGGCATCCACCGAGCCCGCATCCATTTTCACCTGCTCGTAGCGTGCGCCGAGCAGCGTCAGCCAGCGCGGGTCGTGGCGTTTTTCCCATTCTGCGAACAAGGCCGTGCGGTCGCGCTTGCCGTCGTTGATGTTGAGGAAGGTGTCGGGCGACATGCCGCCGGTGCCGGAGGGTGGCCACCAGTCATCGAGGCGGTAGCGGTGCAGCTCCACGCCGACGCGCAGCACATCCTGCTCCGAGACGTCGATGCTGGCCTTGACTGCGCCGCCGGTGGTCTTGCTCCGGGTGTACATGGGCATGCCGGGCGCCGAGTTCGGATACCAGAACTGTTTGTCGTCGCCGAAGTTCATGTAGTGGTCGACGGTTTCGCGCCAGGTGCGCGCCTCCAGCGAGCCCCAGGCGAAGGCGCCCAGGTAGCGCAGGCTCATGCGGCGCTCGGTGTTGTCCAGCATGTCCATGCGCTGGTTGGGATAGAGCTGGTAGGGCACGTCCTGGAAGGCGAACTTCGCCTCCAGCAGGTGCTCGCCGCGCTTCCAGCCCAGGCCCAGCTGATGGTTGACCGCCTTGTAGGCGGTGGAGCCAACCTCGTCCAGGGGCAGGGTGTGGCCCGGGCGGCCGGTGGCGGTCGATGTCTTGAAATCGCCGCCGGCGGTGTAGTTGTCGGCCTGGCTCGCGGCGCCGCTGTAGTTGAGGCTGAGCTGGTCGTTGGCCAGGGTGGCGCTGGCCGTCGCGGCGCGGGCGTTGTCATTGGAACGCAGGCTGAGGCCGAGGCGGCCCTTGGCCAGGGTCTGGCCCGGCGCGGCGAATTCCGGTGAGCGGGTTTCCACCTGAATCACCCCGCCGATGGCGTCGCCGCCGCTGGAGACCGGGGCGAGTCCGGCAAACACTTGCACGGTGGCGAGCTGCGCCGGGTCCACGTAGGACAGGGGCGAATTCATGTGGTTGGGGCAGCTCGCGACGAGGTCGATGCCGTCCACGCTCACCCGCAGCCGGTCGTCGGCAAGGCCGTGGATGGCCGGCAGGGCGGAAATGCCGCCGGCGGGGTTCACGCTGACGCCCGGAATGTCCGTGAGCAGGCGCGCGGTGTCGCGCTCGGTGGCGGCGCCGAGCGTGTCGGGCGTGAGCCGGCTGCCTTCGAAGCCATCGAGGGCGGGCGCGGTGACTTCCACCGGCGGCAAGGCCGTGATGTCCTGGGCGAAAGCGGCCCACGGCATGGCCGCCAGGGCCAGGGCGAGCGCCTTGCGACGCGGGCGCGGGAGGAAGCTGTGCATCGAAGTTGTCCTGTGGCGTGAAACGACAGGCGCGAGTGTAGGGACTGCAGGGAGCGTGCGGAATGCGACACGATGTCGCACGCACAGGGCGGGAGGCGGTTCAGCGGCTTCGGGCGTGCACCGCCCGCCGGTGATGGCGGAACAGGGTGCGGTCGAGCCATTCCTGCGCTTCTTCGCTCAGATGAACGAGCTTGGCGCGGGTCTTGCCGTCCTGGGTGCCGATGATTTCCACCGGCAACATCAGCGGCCACGGCAGGCGCGGCGAGAGGTAGAGCGCGACCACCCCGCTGGCGTGCGGCGCGGGGGGCTGCGGGTCTTCCCAGGCGATGCCCTGGCTGGTGAGCGCCATCGCCGTGGCCGGCGGCAGCGGCGTCTGGCGCCGGAGCAGTTCGCCCACCAGCGTGAGCGTCAGGTCGAGCTTGGCCTCCAGGCGCGCCACGTTGTGGTCGATGCGGTGCTCCGTATCGCTTTCCTTGCCCAGCGATTCCAGATTCGCCAGCGCCTGCAGCACGACGATGTTGCCGTGCATCCAGTCCGCCAGTTCCTCGGCGCTGAAGCGCTCCTTGGGCTGCCATTTGAGCGGCAGGTTTGCGCTGAGGTGTACGCCGCTGGGTTCCATGGATGGCTCGCGTGGCTCGAGTGATCCGTCAGCTGAGGAGCCGGCTGCCGGCCCGGGCCAGGCGCGCCGCGCCGTAGGCGGCTTCGTCATGCCGGGCGGCGATGACCGGGACGCCGAGCAAGGCGGCGCGAATCCGCGTCCAGGTTTCATTCTTCGCGCCGCCGCCGGCGCTGATCACGCGCTGCAGCGGGGTCGCGCCCAGGGCCGCCAGGCGCCGGTAGCCCTGCGCCTCGATGCGGGCAATGCCTTCCAGCAGGCCGTGGAGGAAGGTGACGTCGTCGGCGGGGCGCGGGCTGAGGCGCGGCGCCAGTTCCGGGTCGTTGATCGGGAAGCGCTCGCCCGGGGCGGGGAGCGGATAGTAGTCGAGACCGCTCGGCGTGCCTGGATCGATTTTTTCCGACAGCGCGGCGAGCCGTTTGTCGTCGAAGAACTGGCGCAGCACCGCGCCGCCGCTGTTGGAGGCGCCCCCGGCCAGCCAGCGCCTGCCGTAGCGATGGCTGTACACGCCGCTGGCCGCATCCTCCACGCGCTTTTCGGAGAGCAGCTTGAGCACCAGCGTCGAGCCGAGGGAGGTGACGGCCTCGCCGGGGACGGCCGCGCCGGCGGCCATGAAGGCGGCGATGCTGTCGGTGGTGCCGGCGCGCACCAGGCAGTCGTCCGGAATGTCCAGCTTCACCGCCACTTCCAGCGGCACCATGCCCAGCGTGGCGCCCGGCTCGACCACCCGCGGCAGCAGGGCGCGGATGCCAAGCTGGGTCATCCATTCCGGCCAAGCCAGCGCCTCCACGTCGTAGCCGAGCTTCAAGGCATTGTGATAGTCGGCGATCCCGGGCTTGCCGGTGAGCATGGCCGCGAGCCAGCTTGCCTGGTCGGTGCAATAGCGGGCGCGGGCCGTGCCCGGCTGATTGCGCAGCCAGAGCAGCTTGGCGAGGCTGGAGGTCGGGACGGCGGCGCTGTGCCCGGGCGGCGCGAGGGCGCGGACCCGCTCCGCCTCGGTTCGCGCGCGGTCGTCGTTGTAGAGCAGGGGGGCGGTCAGCGGCCGGTTGGTCGCATCGCACAGCAGCACGGTGGACGAGGTGCCGTCCACGGCGATGGCGGCGAGGCGGTGGCGGGTGGGCTTGGGCAGCTCCGCCACCAGCCATGCCAAGGCCTTCACCCAGCTCATCCAGTCCTGGATGTCGTAGAGCGCATGGGCGCGGGCCACGATGCGCTCGCTGTCGTCGATGACGATGGCGCGGGCGCCGCTGGTGCCGAAATCCAGGCCGAGGAAGAGGTCGTTGCTCATCAGACCAATGGGCTGTTCTTGTTAAGACCAGCGCATAGTCTAGGCGAACTCTCAGGAAATGGCGATAAGGTCTTGCGGAATCGGGGAATTTTCCCGGCCCATCGTCCGCGGCCGGGCTTCAGCCGCGGGTGTTGGACTGGGGCGCGAAGCTGCTCAGGTCCACCAGCGGCTGGGGTTTCCAGCCTTTCTTGCGGTGTTCCGCCACCACGTTGGTGAAAATCCCCCCGCGCACGTAGAACTTGGCCGTGAGGCGCATGAACCTGGGCTTGGTCGCCTTGACCAGGTCGTCCAGGATGCGGTTCGTCACCGCCTCGTGGAACGCCCCTTCGTTGCGGTAGGACCAGATGTAGAGCTTGAGGCTCTTGAGCTCCACGCATTTCCGGTCCGGGATGTAGTCGAGGAACAGCGTGGCGAAATCCGGCTGTCCGGTCTTGGGGCAGAGGCAGGTGAATTCCGGGATTTCCATGTGGATGTGGAAGTCCCGCTCGGGGTTGGGATTGTCGAATGTTTCCAGAGACTTGCTGGGTCGGGTGGGCATGGCTCGAATCTCGTGCGAAATCGGGTAGAATTGTACCCCATTCCACGGCGGCCCCGAGGAGACGGTCTTTCCCAAAGACTGGAAAGCGGGCCCCCGATAGTCGAACCACAAGGCCGGAGTGCTTCGCCGTTCCGCCGCAATCGAGAAGAATTACGTGCGTCTGACCCATATCAAGCTGGCTGGCTTCAAGTCTTTCGTCGATCCCACCAACATCCATGTCCCCGGCCAGCTCGTCGGCGTCGTCGGCCCCAACGGCTGCGGCAAGTCCAATGTGATCGATGCGGTGCGCTGGGTGCTGGGGGAATCCTCCGCCAAGCACCTGCGCGGCGAGTCCATGCAGGACGTGCTGTTCAATGGCTCGGGCGGGCGCAAGCCGGTGTCGCGCGCCAGCGTCGAGCTGGTGTTCGACAACAGTCTGGGCCGCGCCAACGGCCAGTGGTCGGCCTATGCGGAAATTTCCGTCAAGCGCGTGCTCGACCGCAACGGCGACTCCAGCTACTACATCAACAACATCCATGTGCGCCGCCGCGACGTGACCGACATGTTCCTCGGCACCGGCCTGGGCGCCCGCGCCTACGCCATCATCGAGCAGGGCATGATCTCGCGCGTGATCGAGGCCAAGCCGGAGGAGCTGCGCATCTTCC
Source organism: uncultured Burkholderiales bacterium (assembly GCA_964445085.1). GTDB lineage: Bacteria > Pseudomonadota > Gammaproteobacteria > Burkholderiales > Thiobacteraceae > Thiobacter. The sequence goes on along the minus strand of CAYUJV010000031.1, from coordinate 1,247 downwards.
TGGAAGAGGCCGCGGGCGTGTCCATCTACAAGGAGCGCCGGCGCGAGACCGAGCTGCGCCTGCGCGACACCCGCGAGAACCTGCTGCGCGTGGACGACATCCGCCAGGAGCTCGCCGGCCAGCTGGAAAAACTGTCCGGGCAGGCCGAGGTCGCCAAGCAGTATCACGCCCTGAATGACCAGCTGACCGCTTCCCAGCACATGCTTTGGTTCCTGCGCAAGCGCGAAGCCCAGAGCCAGTGGGAGCGCATGACGCGGGAGGTCGAGCGCCTGGTGAACGAGCTGGAAGCCGAGACCGCGCGCCTGCGCGAGGCGGAAGCCCGGCTGGAGGAAACCCGCGCCGCCCACTACCAGGCGAGCGACCGCCTGCACGAGGTGCAGAGCGAGGTCTACGCCGCCAATGCGGAGGTCGCCAGGCTGGAGCAGCAGATCCAGCATCAGCGCGACAGCCGCGCGCGCATCACCAACCAGATCGCTTCCATCGAGCAGCAGCTTGCCCAGCATCAGGGCCAGCGCAGCCAGGCCGAGGCCGAGCTCGCCGACTGGAAGGAAAAACTGGAAGCCGCACGGGAAGAAGCCGCCCGCGCCCAGGAGGCCGTCAACGTCGAGCGCGAGCGGCTGCCCGCCGCACGCGAAGCCTTCGAGGCCGCACAGCAGCGCCACAACGATCTGCAGCGCAGCCTGGCCGAGGCGGAGCAGAGCCGGCGCGTGGAAGAGACCCACTTCGCCCATGCCGAGAAGGCGCTGGAGCAACTGAACGCGCGCCTGGCGCGCCTGAACGAGGAACAAAGCAAACTGCAGCGCCCGGACACCGCCCTGCTGCAGTCCATGCAGGCCGATGCCGCCGAGCGCGCCCGCGCTCTGGACGACGCGCGCAAAGCCTACGGCGAGAAGCATCAGCGCCAGCCCGAGTTCGAACGCGCCGTGCGCGAGGCGCAGCGCCGCGTGCAGGACGGGGTGCGCCAGCTGGCCGCGCTGGAGGCGCGCCGCAACGCGCTGGAACAGATGCAGGCCGCCGCCGACCAGGACGAAAAGCTGGCCGAGTGGCTGAAGAAGCACGAACTGCACAACCTGGCGCGCTTCTGGCAGAAGCTGGACATCGCCAGCGGCTGGGACGTGGCGCTGGAAGGCGTGCTGCGCGGCCGCGTGCGCGCCGTGGTGGTGGACGACATCAACCGCGCCGGCGCCTGGCTGGCGGACATGCCGCCGGCGGCGGTGGTGGTGGCCGAGAGCCGAGGCGGCGCGGCG
>CAYUJV010000030.1:0-28242 GCA_964445085.1 uncultured Burkholderiales bacterium | reverse complement strand
GCGGTGGGCACCACCAGCCTGCGCGCGCTGGAGTCGGCGGCGGGGCAGGGCGAGCTGCGCAGCGGCTACGGCGACACCAATCTGTTCATCCTGCCCGGCTACCGGTTCCGCGTGGTCGAACGCCTGCTCACCAACTTCCACCTGCCCAGATCCACGCTGTTCATGCTGGTGTGCGCCTTCGGCGGCATGGCGAACATGAAGCGGGCCTACCGCCACGCGGTGGACGAGCGCTACCGCTTCTTCAGCTACGGCGATGCGATGCTGATCGAGCGGCGGGAGGATGGCTGAAAATCCTTACCACGGAGTACGCGGAGGGCACGGAGTTTTTTCCTCGTTCTTTCCTCCGTGTCCTCCGCGCACTCCGTGGTGAAATGCTTTTTTCTTGCAACAGGTTTAGCGGAAGAACAGGATGCAATTTGAACTTCTGGGCACCAACGGCCGCGCGCGGCGCGGGCGTTTGACGCTGGCCCATGGCGTAGTGGAGACGCCCGCCTTCATGCCGGTGGGCACCTACGGCACGGTGAAGGCGATGCGGCCGGATGCCCTGCGCGAGATCGGCGCCCAGATCGTGCTCGGCAACACCTTCCACCTGTTCCTGCGCCCCGGGCTGGACGTGATCGCGGCCCACGGCGGCCTGCACCGCTTCATGGGCTGGGACGGGCCCATCCTCACCGACTCCGGCGGCTTCCAGGTGTTCAGCCTGAACGAGCTGCGCAAGATCAGCGAGGTGGGCGTGAAGTTCCAGTCGCCGGTGAACGGCGATCCCTGCTTCCTCTCGCCCGAGGAGTCGATGCGCATCCAGAAGGTGCTGAACTCCGATATCGTGATGATCTTCGACGAGTGCACGCCCTACCCGGCGGACGAGGCCATGGCGGCGGATTCCATGCGCCTGTCGCTGCGCTGGGCCGAGCGTTCGCGGCGCGCGCACGAGGGCAATCCCAACGCACTGTTCGGCATCGTCCAGGGCGGCATGCACGAGGCGCTGCGGGAGGAGTCGCTGCAGGGACTGCTCGACATCGGCTTCGACGGCTATGCCATCGGCGGCCTGTCGGTGGGCGAGCCGAAGGCGGACATGCTGCGCATCCTCGACTTCACCGCGCCGCGCCTGCCGCAGGACAAACCGCGCTACCTCATGGGCGTGGGCACGCCCGAGGACATCGTGGACGCAGTGCTGGCGGGCGTGGACATGTTCGACTGCGTGATGCCCACGCGCAACGCGCGCAACGGCATGCTGTTCACCCGTTACGGGAACCTGAAGATACGCAACAGTGTCCACCGTACCGACACGCGCCCGCTGGACGAAAGCTGCGACTGCTACACCTGCCGCCATTTCAGCCGGGCCTACCTGCACCACCTGGACAAGACCAACGAGATACTCGGTGCGATGCTCAACACCCACCACAACCTGCATTACTACCAGACCCTGATGCGCGAGCTGCGCCAGGCGATTGCGGACCGGCGCCTGGAGGCCTACGTGGCCGGGTTCACCGAGGCACGCGGGGGATCGTGCTAGAATGCGCGTTTTCCGAACGAGACCGCGTTGCGCAACGCGGCGATTTCATTAAGGTTTTTCTCTGGAGACTACCGTGACCCTCAGCGACGCATTCATCTCGCCTGCCTGGGCTGCCGCGCCCGCGGGCCAGCCCGATCCCATCATGGGCCTGCTGCCGTTCATCATCATCTTCGTGCTGTTCTATTTCATGCTCATCCGGCCGCAGATGAAGCGCGCGAAGGAGCAGAAGAAAATGATCGAAGCCCTGCAGAAGGGCGACGAGGTCGTGACCTCCGGCGGCATGCTGGGCAAGGTGACCAAGGTCGGCGATCAGTATGTCAGCCTCGAGATCGCCGAGAACATCGTGGTCCAGGTGCAGAAGCAGACCATCCAGACCGTCCTGCCCAAGGGCACCATCAAGGGCAACGCCTGAGTCCTCGCTCAACCGTCTAACCGGACGCCTCCATGAACCGCTATCCGCTCTGGAAATACATCGTCGTCGGCGTGGCCCTGCTGATCGGCTTCGTCTACACCCTGCCCAACTTCTACGGGGAATCCCCTGCGGTTCAGATCTCGGCCGGCAAGCCGACGCTGAAGGTGGACCTGTCCACCCTGGCCAAGGCGGAAGGCGTGCTGAACGCGGCCAAGATCCCCTTCGACCGTTCCGAGCTCGACGGCAACAACGTCAAGGTGCGCTTCGCCGACACCGACACCCAGCTCAAGGCGAAGACGGCCCTGGAGGAAGGACTCGGCACCGACTACGTGGTGGCCCTGAACCTGCTGACGCGATCGCCGGGCTGGCTGTCCGACATCCACGCGCTGCCGATGTACCTCGGCCTCGACCTGCGCGGGGGCGTGCATTTCCTGCTGCAGGTGGACATGAAGTCGGCCCTGGACAAGGCGGTGGACCGCTATGCCTCGGATGTCCGCAGCCTGCTGCGGGAGAAGAAGATCCAGTATCTAAGCGTCGGCCGCCAGGGGCAGGCGGTGGAAATCAAGTTCGCCGACGCGGCGGAACGCGCCAAGGCGAAAGACCTGCTCTCGTCGCAGGAGAACGACCTGCTGCTGACCGAGGAGCAGCGCGGATCCGACCTCTATCTCGTCGGCACCATGCGTCCGGAGGCGCAGAAGCGCCGCCAGGAACTCGACCTCAAGCAAAACCTGACCACGCTGCGCAATCGCGTGAACGAACTGGGCGTGGCCGAACCCATCATCCAGCAGCAGGGCGACGACCGCATCGTGGTGCAGCTGCCGGGGGTGCAGGACACCGCCCGCGCCAAGCAGATCCTCGGCCGCACCGCGACCCTCGAACTGCGCATGGCCGATTTCTCCGATGCCGAAATCGCCGCCGCCGCCCAGGGCCAGATTCCCCTCGGCGCCGAACTCCTGCATGACCGCAACGGCCAGCCGGTGCTGGTGCGCAAGAACGTGGTGCTGACCGGCGAGTACATCACCGACGCCAGCCCCGGCTTCGACGAGCACGGCCGCTCCGCGGTGCACATGACCCTGGACGGCCGCGGCGCGCGCATCTTCCAGCAGCTGACCCGCGACAACATCGGCAAGCGCATGGCGATCCTGCTGGTGGAGAAGGGCCAGCCGGAGGTGGTCACCGCGCCGGTGATCCAGACCGAAATCCCGGGCGGCCGCGTGCAGATCACCGGCATGCGCAATTCCGAGGAAGCCAACGACATCGCGCTGCTGCTGCGCGCCGGCGCGCTGGCGGCGCCGATGGAGATCATCGAGGAGCGCACGGTCGGCCCCAGCCTCGGCGCGGACAACATCAAGCGCGGCTTCGACTCCACGCTCATCGGCTTCATCGGCATCGTCGCCTTCATGATCGTCTACTACCGGGCGTTCGGGCTGATCTCGAGCTTCGCCCTCGGCGTCAACGTGCTGCTGCTGGTGGCACTGCTGTCGATGCTGCAGGCGACGCTGACCCTGCCCGGCATCGCCGGCATCGCGCTGACGGTGGGCATGGCGATCGACGCGAACGTGCTGATCTTCGAGCGCATCCGCGAGGAGCTGCGCGCCGGCAATTCGCCCCAGGCGGCGATCCACGCCGGCTATGACCGTGCCTGGGACACCATCTTCGACTCCAACATCACCACGCTCATCGCCGGCTTCTTCCTGTTCTGGCTGGGATCGGGCCCGGTGCGCGGCTTCGCGGTCACCCTCTGCCTGGGGATCCTGACCTCGATGTTCAGCGCGGTGACGGTGTCGCGCGCCGTGGTGAACCTCACCTACGGACGCAAGAAACGCATCGACAAGCTGTCGATCGGCTGACCCGGTTCTTCAGGAAAAAATCATGGAACTGTTCAAGATCAAGCGCGACATCCCGTTCATGAAGTACGCGACGGTGACGAGCCTCGTCTCCGCCGCCACCTTCATCCTGGCCATCGTGTTTCTGGTGTGGAAGGGCCTCAACCTCGGCGTCGACTTCACCGGCGGCACCGTCATGGAGGTGCGCTACAGCCAGCCGGCGGAAATCCAGAAGATTCGCGAGCAACTGGCGACCCACGGCTTCGCCGAGGCCGGCGTGCAGAATTTCGGCACTTCGCGCGACGTGCTGGTGCGGCTGCCGGTGAAGCAGGGCGTGACCAGCGCCCAGATCTCGGAGCAGGCGATGGGCGTGCTGCGCCAGCAGACGCCGGACGTGCAGCTGCAGCGCGTCGAGTTCGTCGGCCCCCAAGTCGGGCAGGAACTGCTCTACGACGGCTCGCTGGCCCTGCTCCTGGTGTCGCTGGGCATCGTCGTCTACCTGTGGGTGCGGTTCGAATGGCAGTTCGCCGTCGCCGCCATCGTCGCCACCTTCCACGACGTGGTGATCATCGTCGGCCTGTTCGCCTTGTTCCAGTGGGAGTTCTCGCTCACGGTGCTGGCGGCGGTGCTGGCGATCCTCGGCTACTCGGTGAACGACACGGTGGTGGTGTTCGACCGGATCCGGGAGAACTTCCGAAAAATGCGCAAGGGCACGCCGGCGGAGATCATCGACAACGCCATCACCGCCACCCTGTCGCGGACCGTCATGACCCACGTCACCACCCAGATCATGGTGTTCTCCATGCTGTTCCTGGGCGGCGAGATCCTGTTCTATTTCGCCCTGGCCCTGACCATCGGCATCGTGGTCGGCACGTATTCGTCGATCCTGGTGGCGAGCCCGATCGTGATGTGGCTGGGCATCTCGCGCGAGTCCTTCATCAAGCCGGAGAAGAAGCAGGAGGCCGAGATGCTGCCGTGACAGGGCGCCGAAAAACTACTGCGCGGGCCGCCTTCACGGCTGCGATGCGCGACGTACTGCTTGTACGACCGCGCTTCTCGCCGCGAAAGCGGCCCGCTCGCGACGTTTTTCGACACCCTGTCCAGGGGCACTAGGGAACCTCTGCAAAAGGTAGCGAGCAATCCCGGCTGGCCGCCGAGAAGCGCACCTGTACAGGGGAGTACAGCGAGCATCGCAGGCGGCCAGACGGGCTGCGCAGTACTTTTGCAGAGGTTCCCTAGGCATTCGACATAGAAGACGCGTCGGGCGCATACCTCCGCGTCCTCAGCGTTTTGAACCGGCATCCGAATCTCCGACACGACCTGCGGCGCCATGGAACTCCTCACCCAGTTCATCGACATCATCCTGCACCTCGACCAGCACCTGACCTGGCTGCTGGAGAACTACGGCAGCTGGTTCTACGTCATCCTGTTCGCCATCATCTTCTGCGAGACCGGCCTCGTGGTGACGCCGTTCCTGCCGGGCGACTCGCTGCTGTTCGTGGCGGGCGCGCTGGCGGTGGCCAATGGCATCGACCTGGCCACCCTGATCGGCGTGCTGATGGCGGCGGCCTTCCTCGGCGACAACACCAACTACTGGATCGGCCGGTTCGTCGGGCCGCGCGTTTTCACCCAGGAATCGCGCTGGCTCAACCGCGCCTATCTGGACAAGACCGAGGCGTTCTACGAGCGCCACGGCGGCAAGACCATCCTGCTGGCGCGCTTCCTGCCCATCCTGCGCACCTTCGCCCCCTTCGTCGCCGGCATCGGCCGCATGCCCTACGCGCGCTTCGTCGGCTTCAGCGCGGCGGGTGCGCTGCTGTGGATCAATTCCCTGGTGCTCGCCGGCTATTTCTTCGGCAACATCCCCTTCATCAAGCAGAACCTGACCCTGGTCATCCTCGGCATCATCGTGCTGTCCCTGCTGCCGGGGATGGTGCATTTCCTGCGCGCGCGCGCGCGGGCCTGAGCCCGCCCCCAATTACGATTCGGTTAAATTTGCGGATTCGCAATGCTTCCCCGGTCTCAAACCGGATAATCGGCTCTGCTTTTCTTGATTGGGGATGTTCCCCGCAACCGAAAGGAGTCGATAGATGAAGATTCGTACCATTACCGCGCTTGCGTTCATCGGCGGCATGGCTGCCACCAGCGCCTGGGCCGATCACAACAGCCTGTTTGGCGACAACACCGGTCATACCGTCGGCGGTGTGCACGACAACCGCATCGAGTCCAACCTGAAGGGCATGGGCAACCGCAGCGCCATGGGCCAGGCGCAGTTCCAGGTGCAATCCCAGGGTGCCTTCGGCGGCTACCAGCAGGGCGGCGCACCCGCCACCGTGGTCCCCGGCATGGCTTCCGGCGGACATGGCGGCGGCCGTCGCTGATCGCGACCCAAGCGCTTCCCGCGTGTGACCAGCGCCAGGCTCAGTGCCTGGCGTTTTCGTTTTCCGGCCTTGCCCCGACCGTGTGCGATACTGGGTGCATGAGCCGGCCAGTCCTCGTCTTTCTCCTCTTCTTCCTTCTGGCCGCCTGCTTCACTGCGCCCGCGCGCGCCGCGGCCGAGGCGCCCGGCCCTTTCGCCCGCCAGGTCGATGTCTACTTCTTCTGGCGCACCGGTTGTCCCCACTGCGAGCGCGAGCAGGCGTTCCTGGCGCGCCTGCAGCGCGCGCACCCGGCAGTCCGGGTCCACGTGTACAACGTGTGGGAGGAGCGCGCCGCCCGCCAGCTGATCCAGCGCGTGGGCGCCGTTCTGGGGGCCGATGCCTCCGCCGTTCCGCTCACGGTGGTGGGCGGGCAGGCGTTCTCCGGCTATCTCAGCGATGCCACCACCGGCCGCGACATCGAACTGCGCGTGCTGGAGTGCCTGGCGCAGGACTGCGCCGACCCCGTCGCTGCCCTGCTGGCGGCGGGAGTGGACGCGGGCGGCGCGGGGGAGGGCGCGCGGCCTCCGGCGCGAGCGCGGCTGCCCGCGCTGGAGTTGCCGGTCTTCGGCACCGTCGCCACCGAGCATCTGTCCTTGCCGGTGCTGACCGTGCTGCTCGCGGCGCTCGACGGCTTCAATCCCTGCGCCATGTGGACGCTGCTGATGCTGCTCGGCATCCTGGTCGGGGTGCAGGACCGGCGCCGGCGCTGGGTGCTCGGCGGCACGTTCATCGCCGCCTCGGCGCTGGTGTATTTCCTGTTCATGGCCGCCTGGCTCAATCTGTTTCTGTTCCTCGGCATGGTGTTGTGGGTGCGGATCGCCGTGGGCGGCCTTGCCCTGGCCGGCGGCGTCCACTACCTGCGGCAGTTTGCCCTGCGGCGGGACACGGTGTGCGAAGTCACCGGGGCGCCCAGGCGCCGGCAGGTGCTGGACCGGCTGCGGGCACTGGTGCAGCGCCAGGGCTATGCCTGGGCGCTGGCGGGAATCGTCGCGCTGGCGTTCGCGGTGAACCTGATCGAACTGCTGTGCTCGGCCGGCATTCCCGCCGTGTACACGCGGGTGCTGACCTTGAGCGCGCTGCCGGCATGGCAGTACTACGCCTACCTGCTGCTGTACATCGCGGTCTTCATGCTGGATGACCTGCTCGTGTTCTTCGTCACCCTGAAGACGCTGGAAATGGCGGGGCTGGGCACGCGCTACGCGCGCGCCTCCCATCTGGTCGGTGGCCTGGTCTTGCTCGGGCTCGGGGCGCTGTTGCTGCTGCGCCCCGAGTGGCTGGTATTCGGCTGAGGCGGGGCCCCCGACCGCTAGGGAACCTCTGCAAAAGGTAGCGAGCAAGCCCGGCTGGCCGCCGAGAAGCGCACCTGTACAAGGGAGTACAGCGAGCATCGCAGGCGGGCAGACGGGCTGCGCAGTACTTTTGCAGAGGTTCCCTAGCGCACTTCGAGCAATTCGACGTCGAATACCAACGTCGCATTGGGCGGGATCACGCCGCCGGCGCCGCGGGCGCCGTAGCCCATGCTGGGCGGGATGATCAGGGTGCGCTGGCCGCCGATCTTCATGCCCGCCACGCCCTCGTCCCAGCCGCGGATGACGCGTCCGCCGCCGAGGGGGAAGCCGAAGGGGTCGTTGCGGTCGCGCGAGCTGTCGAATTTCTTGCCCTTGTGTTCCGGCGCAGTGGCGTCGTAGAGCCAGCCGGTGTAGTGCACCGTCACCACCTTGCCGCTCACGGCCTCCTTGCCTTCGCCCAGCTTGTGGTCGATCTTGATCAGGTCGACGCCGGGCTGGCCGTGGGACGCGTCCTCATGGGCGGCGGAAAGATGCGGCATCGCGGCGAGGCCGAGGGCGGACAGGCTGGTGAGGGTGCGGATCAGGGTCTTGCGCATGGTCGAGTCTCCACGGGGAAAACCGCCATGCTACCGGCAAACCCGTGCCCGGGCCACTGCGATTAGGCGCCGCGGGTGCCTTACTGCAGCGCGGAGAGGAGCTTGTCGAAGGCGTCCTGGAACAGCTTCACGCCTTCCACCTGCAGGTCGTTGCCGACGTTGCGCATGTTGATGCCGATGCGTTCGAGGGTGACGTAGTCGCGCAGCGCCTGCTCGGTGTCGGCCTCCAGGCTGGGCTGCGCCCGGCCGTGGTCGCGGAAGGCGGCGAGTGTGGCATCCGGCAGGGTGTTGATGGTCTCCGGCCCGATCAGGGGTTCCACGTACAGCACGTCGCTGTAGGCCGGGTTTTTGGTGCCGGTGCTGGCCCACAGCAGGTACTGGGGGCGGGCGCCGGCGGCGCGCAGGGGCGCGAACTCCGGCCCGTGGAACACCTCCTTGTAGCGGTCGTAGGCGACCTTGGCCATGACCACGGCGCTGCGCCCCTTCAGGGCAAGCGCCTCCGGCGTGGCGAGCGCTTCCAGTTTCTTGTCCACGAGGGTGTCCACCCGCGAAAGGAAGATGCTTGCCACCGACTTCACCCGGCGCGGGTCGCCGCCGGCCTCGACCCAGCGGCTCAGCCCGCGGACATAGGCGCGCGCGACTTCCATGTGATGCAGCAGGGAGAACATCAGGGTCACGTTCACGCTGATGCCGCGCGCGGTGAGCGTCTCGAAGGCGAGCACGCCCTGGGGCGTGGCGGGCACCTTGATCAGCACATTGGGGCGGTCGACCAGGGCGTGCAGCCGCTCCGCCGCCGCCACCGTGCCCGGTTCGTCGTAGGCGAGGCGGGGCGAGACTTCCAGGCTGACGTAGCCGTCGTCGCCCTCGCTCTGCTCCCAGACCGGCCGCAGCAGATCGCAGGCCGCGCGCACATCGGGCACCGCCAGCGTTTCGAAGCGCTCCTCAGCGGACAGGGAGCTGCCCCTGAATTTGGACACCTCGTCCTTGTAGTAGGGACTCTCGGCGATGGCCTTCTGGAAGATGGACGGATTGGAGGTCACGCCGCTGACGCCGTCGCGCTCGACGTAGTCGCGCAGCCCGCTTTCGCGCAGCAGCGTCCGCGACAGATTGTCGAGCCAGATGCTCTGGCCGAAATGCCTGATCTGGAACAGCGGGCTCTTGCTCTTGATGGTGGCGACGGCGTCACCCGACATGGCGGCCTCCTCGGTGATGGGCGTGTGCGTTCAAACGCAGCGGCTGGCTGTTTTCTTTATAGGGGCGGGCAGTAGAATTCTCAACCATGGCCGAGGTATGGAATCCCGATCGCTTGCGCACGCCGCTGTTTGGCGTGCTTGAACCAGTGCTCGCGCGGCTGTCCTGGCCGGCCGGGCGCTGGCCCGCGCTGGAGGACTACCAGCGGCTGCTCGATGCCCTGCCGCGGGCGCCGCATACCGGCAGCGGCGCCCGGCTGCGCGTGGTGCCGCAGGCGGGTGCGGCTGACCATTGGACGGTCGGCTACGAGCCGCGCATTTATCTGAGCGGCGAACTGCAGACCCGCGAGCGGAACTGGCATGACCTGTTCAATCTCCTGGTGTGGGCGACCTTTCCGCTGGCCAAGGCCGCCCTCAATCAGCGCCACTACCGGCTGCAGCAGGCGCGCGCGGACAGCGGGCAGGCGTCGCGGCAGCGCAGCCCGGCCCAGGATGCGCTCACCCAGTTCGACGAGAGCGGCGTGATCATCGCCTGCAGCGATCCGACGCTGAGCGAACTGCTGCGCAACTTCCAGTGGAAAGCGCTGTTCTGGCAGCGGCGTGCGGCGCTGGCATCGGCCATGAGCTGCGATCTATTCGGGCACGGGCTGATGGAGAAGGCGCTCACGCCCTATCGCGGCATGACCGGCAAGGGCCTGGTGGTCGCGGTGCCGCCTGCGTTCTTCGCGCTGCCCATGTCCAAGCGTGTCGCCCGCCTGGACCAGTGGCTGGCGGAAGCGGTCGAAGATGCGGCGCGGCTGTCGCGGCCGGCCGACCTGGCGCCAGTCCCGGTGCTGGGCTTTCCCGGTTTCACGCCGGAGAACGAGGCCGAGTCCTACTACGACGACCGCGGCTACTTTCGTCCCGGTCGTCGGCCCCGCACGCGCTGAAGGGCGCTCCACCCGTAGTTCGCTACGCGCTGACGATCTGCGTCAGTTTGTTCCGCGCCGCCGCCAGTCCGCGGCGGCGAAATGCGCGCCGCCGGCATCCGGCGCGCCCGCGCGCGGGCCAGGTGTGGCTCGCCTTTCGTCGGCGATTCAGGGCTCTGTCCGACGTGACCAATTCTTAATCGGCGCCGCCCCGTGCGTGGCATGCAGCTTGCAACATGAAACAGCGCCGGGTGCGAGTCCTCGCATCGGGCATCGGGAAGCACTCTCTCCTTGATCCGGGAGCTTCGCCGGGCGAGCGCCAGCCGTCCGGCGTTTTTTTGAGGGCCCTAGCCGCGCTTGTGCTTCGCCGCTTCGTACAGCGGCATGACCCGCGGCAGGTAGTTCTCGATGTCCTGCATGCGCGATTCCGGGTTGGGGTGGGTGCTCAGGAATTCCGGCGGGCGGCCGCCGCCATTGGCCATCATCTTCTTCCACACGCTCACTGCGGCGCGCGGGTCGTAACCGGCACGCGCAGTCAGTTCGAGGCCGATGCGGTCCGCCTCGGTTTCCTTCTCGCGGGAATTGGGCAGCTGGATCGCGACCGTGGCCGCCTTGTCCAGCAGGTCCTGGGTGAGCGAGCCCATGTTGAGCGCCGCACCGATCACGGCGATGCCCATCTGCTGCGCCACCACCTGCGACATGGCCTCGCGGCTGTGCTCGCGCAGCGCATGGGCGATTTCGTGGCCCATCACCGCGGCAAGCTCGTCATCGGTCAGTTTCAGCTTCTCGATCAGGCCGCTGTAGACCGCGATCTTGCCGCCGGCGGCGCAATAGGCGTTGAGCTCGCTGCTCTGCAGCACGTTCACTTCCCAGTTCCAGTCGCGCGCGTCCGGGCGGAACACGCCGACCTGATCGATCAGGTGCTGGGCGATGGCGCGCACGCGCGCGGTCTCGGCCGGGTTGGGATTGAGCGCGTTCTTGGCCGCGTATTTCTGCTTTTCCTGAGCATAGAACTTCGCCGCGCCCTGTTCCGCCTGCTGCTGCGAAACCAGCAGGAACTGCTTGCGCTCGACGCCGACGGCGCCACTCTGGGTGGTGGAGGCGCAGCCGGCGAGCAGGCTGCTCAGGAGGAGGGCGCAGATTGTCGCCAGTCGGGCGGATCGGTTGATCATCATGCCTTCACCTCGTGTATGTCAGAACCAGGAACCGTGATTCGATCCTGCCGGCGCCGCGAAGTTCGCCGCTACCACTTCACCACGTGCACGCCGGACAGGCTGCGTCCAAGGAAGCGCTCGCCGATGGTCTGGAAGCGCACCGGCACGTCGGTCACGTAGAACTCGTAGCGCGGTGCGCCGCGCTCGGGATTGCCGAGCTGGCGTTCCCTGAGCAGCGCGGCCGTGCGCTCGGCCATGGCCTGGGCGGAATCGATGAGCGTGACTTCGGGGCCGGCGACCTCCTGCAGCAGGGGCGTGAGCAGCGGGTAGTGGGTGCAGCCGAGCACCAGGGTGTCGACGTCCTGGGCCAGCACCGGCTTCAGGTATTCCTGCGCCGTCAGCCGGGTGACCTGGTGGTCGAGCCAGCCTTCCTCGACCAGCGGCACGAACAGCGCGCAGGCCTGGGAATGCAGCCGCACGTCCGGATTGTGCTGGTGGATCGCCTGGGCATAGGCGTTGCTGTTGATGGTGGTGGGCGTGCCGATGATGCCGACGCGCCGGTTGCGCGTGGCCTGCGCCGCGCCCAGGGCGCCGGCGTCGATCACGTCCAGCACCGGCACCGGGGAGAGGTCGCGCACCACCTGGGCCGACACCGCGGCCATGGTGTTGCAGGCGATGATCAGCAGCTTGACCTGCTTCTCCAGCAGGAACTCGGCGATCTGCGTGGTGTAGTGGGCGATGGTCTCCACCGACTTGACGCCGTAGGGCACGCGCGCGGTGTCGCCGAAGTAGATGATGTTCTCGAACGGCAGCCGCTCCATGAGGGCGCGCACCACGGTCAGGCCGCCGACGCCGGAGTCGAACACGCCGATGGGCCGGGCAGGGGAAAGGCTGGGATCGATCGTCATGGAGGCGGCGTCGAAAACGGGAGCGCGAATTATATCAGGCACGGCGACCATGCCGCTCCAGCGCCCAGGCGACGTGCTCGCGCACGAGCGGCGAGGGATGGTCGCGGCGCGATTCCAGGGCGGCGATGACCGCCGCGGTGGTCGGCGCGTTGCCCAGCGCGACGGCAATGTTGCGCAGCCATTGCGCGTGGCCGATGCGGCGGATGGCGCTGCCGGCGAGGCGATCATGGAAGGCGTGCTCGTCCCAGGCGAACAGCTCGGCAAGCGCCACATCGTCCAGGCCGTTGCGCACGTGAAAGTCGCCCTCGCTCGTCGCCTGCGCGAACCGGTTCCAGGGGCAGGCAAGCTGGCAGTCGTCGCAGCCGTAGATGCGGTTGCCCATGAGCGGCCGCAATTCCGCGGCGATGCTGCCCCTGTGCTCGATGGTGAGGTAGGAAATGCAGCGCCGCGCATCCAGCACGTAGGGCCGGACGATGGCGCGGGTGGGGCAGACCTCGATGCAGGCCTGGCAGGTGCCGCAGTGGCCGGCTTGCGGCGGGTCGGTCGGCAGGGCCAGGTCGGTGTAGATCTCACCCAGGAAGAACCAGGAGCCGTGCTCGCGGGTGAGCAGCAGCGTATGCTTGCCGCGCCAGCCGACGCCGCATTTCTGCGCCAGCTCCACTTCCATCACCGGCGCGCTGTCGGTGAACACGCGGTGCGCATGGGGCCCGACTTCCGCCTGGATGCGGCGCGCGAGCTGCTCCAGGCGGTTGCGCAGCACCTTGTGATAATCGCGGCCCAAGGCGTAGCGCGAGACGAAGGCGCGCTCGCCGTCGGCGATCACCTCCCAGCTGTCGCGCGCCGTGGGCGGCCGGTAGTTCATGCGCACGCTGATCACGCGCAGCGTGCCGGGAACCAGTTCGGCCGGCCGCGCCCGTTTCGCGCCGTGTTTTGCCATATAATCCATCTCGCCGTGCATGCCCGCGGCAAGCCAGGCCGCGAGCCGTTCTTCGGCCGGCTGCAGATCGACGTCGGCGATGCCGACTGCCTGGAATCCCAATTCCGTTCCCCACTGTTTGATGCGCGCGGCGAGCTGCGCCAGTTCGGGCGAGGATGGCTGTGGCGGGGCGGAGTGCATGACCCGCATCATACGAAACCACCATGAAAAATGCAGGCGAACTGACACGACATCTTGCCGACGAGGACGCCACGCTGGCATTGGGCGCGCGGCTCGGCCGGGCGCTGGCGCCAGGGCTGGTGGTCTACCTGCAGGGCGACCTGGGCGCGGGCAAGACGACGCTGGTGCGGGGCATCCTGCGCGGCCTCGGTCACCCTGGAAAAGTCAAAAGTCCGACCTATACTCTGGTTGAACTTTACCCCTTTTCTAAGTTATCCTTGTATCACTTTGATTTCTATCGGTTCGCTGATCCGCGCGAATGGGTGGATGCGGGCTTCCGCGATTACTTCAATGCGGATTCCGTCTGCCTGGTGGAATGGCCGGAGAAAGCAGGGGATTCCCTCCCGGCACCGGACCTGCGGATCGAACTCGATGTGGCCGGCAGCGGCCGCGATGTGCGCATCACCGCACGCACGGAGGCAGGCAAGGCATGTTTGGATCAGGTCGAACAGGAGGCAGGCAACTAGGGACCCTCTGCAAAAGTACTGCGCAGCCCGTCTGCCCGCCTGCGATGCTCGCTGTACTCCCTTGTACAGGTGCGCTTCTCGGCGGCCAGCCGGGCTTGCTCGCGACCTTTTGCAGAGGTTCCCTGGGGAACCTGGCGCGCGCCCTCGCGGCGGGCCTGGCGCTGCTTCTTTGTTCCGGCTTCGCTCAGGCCGCAAGCGCCGCCGCCATCAAGATCGTCTCCGCCCGGGTCTGGCCCGCGGCCGAATACACCCGCGTCACCCTCGAATCCAGAGAACCGGTCAAGTATGCGCAGTTCATGGTCCCCAATCCGGACCGCCTCGTGCTCGACCTGGAAAGCGTCGAACTGTCCAAGGTGCTGGAGGCGCTCGCGACCAAGATCGCCAGCGATGATCCCTACGTGAAGTCCGTGCGCGTGGGACGCTTCAAGCCCAACGTGGTGCGGGTCGTGTTCGACCTCAAGGTCGATGCCAAGCCCTCGGTGTTCGAGCTCAAGCCGGTGGGCGAGTATGGCCACCGCCTCGTGCTGGACATCTATCCGGCGCATCCGGTGGATCCCCTGCTCGCCCTGCTGGAGGCGCCGAGCGCGAACGATGCCGCTGCGGGCCTGAAGGAATCCGATGGCGCCGCGTCCAAGGCGGAGGCCGCGGACACCCAGCCGGACGAGAAGGCGGTCAAGGCCGCCGCGGCGGACAAGCCGGCCAAGGCTGCCAAGGGCGGCAAGAAGGATCAGCTGGACATGATGCGGCTGGTCACGGTGGCCATCGACGCGGGCCACGGCGGCGAAGACCCGGGCGCCCAGGGGCATCGCGGCACCCACGAGAAGGACGTGACGCTGGCCATCGCCCGGCGGGTCAAGGCCAAGATCGATCAGGAACCGAACATGCGCGGCTTCCTGGTGCGCGACGGCGACTACTTCATTCCCCTCGGCCAGCGGGTGGCGAAGGCGCGCAAGGTCCAGGCCGACCTGTTTGTGTCCATCCATGCCGATGCCTTCGTGAATTCGGACGCGCGCGGTTCGTCCGTTTTCGCCCTGTCCGACCGCGGCGCCACCAGCGCGGCGGCGCGCTGGCTGGCCAAGCGCGAGAACGAGGCCGACCTGATCGGCGGGGTGAACCTGGACGTGAAGGACGCCTACCTCAAGCAGACGCTGCTGGACCTGTCGCAGACCGCGACCATCAACGACAGCCTCAAGCTCGGCAAGGCGGTGCTGAGCGAGCTGGGCGGCATCAACACCCTGCACAAGGGCGCCGTGGAGCAGGCGGGCTTCGCGGTGCTCAAGGCGCCGGACATTCCCTCGATCCTGGTGGAGACCGCCTTCATCACCAACCCGCAGGAAGAGGCGCGCCTCACCGACGACGCCTATCAGGACAAGCTGGCCAACGCCATCGTCGCCGGCATCAAGAACTACTTCGCCAAGAACCCGCCGCTGGCGCGCAGCAAGCTGGCCGCGAACTGAGGGCGGTATAATGGCCGCTCGCCCCGTCGGGGCCGCCATGCCGCCATGCCGCACATCCATCTCCTCCCCGATCTGCTCATCAACCAAATCGCCGCCGGCGAGGTGGTGGAGCGCCCGGCCTCGGCGCTGAAGGAAATCCTGGAAAACGCCATCGACGCCGGCGCGACGGAGATCGACGTGCGCCTGGCCCAGGGCGGCATCAAGCAGATCAGCGTGAGCGACAACGGCAGCGGCATCGCCAAGGAAGAACTCCCGCTCGCGCTCGCGCGCCATGCCACCAGCAAGATCGCCACGCTGGACGATCTGGAAAGCGTGCGCAGCCTGGGCTTCCGCGGCGAGGCGCTGGCCAGCATCGCCGCCGTGTCGCGCCTGAAGATCGCCAGCCGGCGCAAGGGCGACGCCCACGGCTGGGCGGTGGAGGCCGAGGGCGAGGCGATGTCCGCGGTGAAGCCGGAGGCGGTGTCGGCCGGCACGCTGGTGGAAGTGCGCGACCTCTATTTCAACACGCCGGCCCGGCGCAAATTCCTCAAGACCGACGCCACCGAGTTCGCCCACTGCGACGAGATGTTCAAGCGCGCCGCCCTGTCGCGGCCGGACATCGGCTTCAGCCTCCAGCACAACGGACGCGTGCAGTGGCATCTGCGCGCGACGGCGGATTTCCGCAGCCGCATCGCGGCCGTGGCCGGCGACGAGTTCGCGGCAGCCGCCATCGCCCTCGACGAGAGCGCGGGCGAGCTGCGCCTGTGGGGCATGGCCGCCGCGCCGACCTTTTCCCGCGGCAGCCGCGACCTGCAGTACGTCTTCGTCAACGGCCGCTTCGTGCGCGACAGGCTCATCGTCCACGCCATCCGCGAGGCCTACCAGGACGTGCTGCACCACGAGCGGCACCCGGCCTACGTGCTGTTCCTCGAGCTGCCGCCGGAAGCGGTGGACGTGAACGTGCATCCGATGAAGATCGAGGTGCGCTTCAGGGACGGCCGCGCGGTGCATCAGTTCATTTTCCATGCACTGCACAAGGCGCTGGCTTCGCCCGTAGGGACGGTAACCGAGCGGGTTTCGCCGGCACAGCCCCATGCGCCCGCGCCTTTTCCCGCGCCCCGGCGCGAGGCCTATGCGGCGCCGCAGCAGGCGCCACTGGATTTGCGCGCCGCGCAGTCCATGGCCTTCTACGAAACGATGTTCGGCGGCGCGGCCCAGGCCGCAGCCGTCCTGCCGGGGAGCAGCGCGGCCGAGCCGGGCGCAGCTGAGCGGATTCCGCTGCTGGGCTATGCCGTGGCGCAGATTCACGGCGTGTACGTGCTGGCGCAGAACGAGCAGGGGCTGGTGGTGGTGGACATGCACGCCGCCCACGAGCGCATCGTGTACGAGAAACTGAAGAACGCCCTGGACCAACAGCAGATGCCGACGCAACCGCTGCTGGTGCCGGTGGCGCTGAATGCCTCCGCGCTGGACGTGGCGACAGTGCAGGAGAATGCCGAAGTATTGAAACAGCTCGGCTTCGAGATGGCGGCGCTGTCGCCGACCTCCATCGCCGTGCGCTCCGTTCCGGCGGCGCTTGGCGACGCCGACCCGGTATCGCTGGCGCGCGATGTGCTGCGCGACGTGCGCGAGCTGGGCGGCAGCCGCGTGCTCACGGAGCGCCGCAACGAGCTGCTTGCCACCCTGGCCTGCCACGGCGCGGTGCGCGCCAATCGCAGGCTGTCGGTCACCGAGATGAACGCCCTGCTGCGCGAGATGGAAGCCACCGAACGCTCCGGCCAGTGCAACCACGGCCGGCCGACGTGGTTCCAGCTCAGCATGCAGGACCTCGACAAACTCTTCATGCGTGGAAAGTGAGATGCCGATGCGGCCTGTTCAGTGGATGCGTGTGCTGTTTTTCCTCCTCGCCCTCGTTCATGCGCCTGCGCGCGCCGGCGACATTCAGTTCATCGATACCCATGCCCATCTGGAGCACTTGGGCAACCTGAGCAACTTCCCGGCGGCAGCGGAACATGCCCTCGCCGACATGGAGCGCAAGGGCATCTCGTTTACGATTCTGATGCCGCCACCGCAGGCGCCGAAGAACAAACTGCACTACGACTACGAAAGCTTGCAACCCTTCGTCAGGCAGCACCCGGACAAGTTCGGTTTCCTCGGCGGTGGCGGCTCGCTCAACCTGATGATCGAAAACACGGCTGCCGACAGTGTGAGCGACAGTGACAAGGCGCGCTTCCGCGCCAAGGCCGAAGACATCCTGGCCGCCGGAGCGATCGGCTTTGGCGAAATTGCCGTGGTGCATTTCTCGCTGCCGCAGATGGGCGACCAGCATCCCTACGAAGAAGTACCGGCGGACCACCCGCTGCTGTTGCTGCTGGCCGACATCGCAGCGGAGAAAGACGTGCCGGTGGACATCCATTTCGACGTGAGTCCGGAGGACCGCCCCCTGCCCGGCCATCTGCCGGCATCCCGCAACCCGGAGACCCTGCACGAGAATCTGGCTGCGTTCGAGCGGCTGCTTGCCCACAATCCCAAGGCGAAAATCATCTGGGCCCATGCCGGCACCGACCCCGGGCTGATGCGGACTCCGGCGCTGTGTCGCCGCCTGCTGACGACCTACCCCAACCTCTACATGAGCCTGCGCACCGGCCGCGGCCAGCCGGCGCCGGCCGGCGTGCTGACGCCCGGGGGCGACATCAAGCAACCCTGGCTGCAACTGATCCAGGACTTCCCCGACCGCTTCACGCTCGGCAGCGACCAGTTCCATCCGCCTTTCGACAATGGGCGCCGCACCTTTGCCGAAGGCCTGGATACGCTGCGCGCCCTGCTGACCGCGTTGCCGCCGGATGTTGCGACCAAGGTCGCCTACGAAAACGCGCGGCGCATCTACAAATTGCATTGATGCGCGAAGCGCTGCCGCCCGCGATCTTCCTGATGGGCCCCACCGCCAGCGGCAAGACCGGCGTGGCAGTGGAGCTGGTGCAGCGCCTGCCGCTGGAGATCATCAGCGTCGATTCGGCGCTGGTGTACCGCCACATGGACATCGGCACCGCCAAGCCCGATGCCGCGACCCTGCGCGTGGCTCCGCATCATCTCATCGACATCATCGAACCCACCGCGGCCTATTCCGCGGCACGGTTTCGCGCGGACGCATCGGCGCTCATGGCCGACATCGCCGCGCGCGGCAAGGTGCCGTTCCTGGTGGGTGGTACCATGCTCTACTTCAAGGCCCTGCGCGAAGGTCTGAGCGATTTGCCGCCCGCCGATCCGGAACTGCGCTTGGAAATGGAAGAACGCGCAAAGCGGGAAGGCTGGCCGGCGCTGCACGCCGAACTGGCCCGCGTCGATCCGGAAACCGCGGCGCGACTTCAGCCCACCGATGCCCAGCGCATCCAGCGCGCGCTGGAAGTTTTTCAGCTCACCGGCCAGCCCATGTCCGCGCTGCTCAAGCCTTCTCCCCCGGAGGGAGCGGGGTGGGGAGTGAGGGCGCATCCCGACATCTTCCCCTACCGCGTCCTCCCCATCGCCCTCATGCCCGGCGACCGCGCCGTCCTGCACCAGCGCATCGCCGAGCGCTTCGACCTCATGCTTCGGCACGGCCTGATCGAGGAAGTGGAATGGCTGCGCGCCCATTACGCGCTGACCGCGAGCATGCCTTCCATGCGCTGCGTGGGCTACCGGCAGGTGTGGGAGTATCTGGAAGGGGAATTGCCCCGCAGCGAGCTGCGCGACCGCGGCATCTTCGCCACGCGGCAGCTGGCGAAGCGGCAGATGACCTGGTTGCGGGCGATGACGGACGCGGTGGTGGTGGATTGTCTGGTAAATACTGCCGCGCGGCAGGTGGAAGGCGCCGTCAAGAAGTTTCTTGCGGGCACTTTTCCATGAGTCGGGAGTGGGGTGAAGACTGTGTGTCTGCAAGTACCGACAAAAGCAGATGCCAAGTTGTGTGCGATATCAAACCGCGGCTTTCCCCACCCAAGCTACCTCCCCCCAGGTGGCTGGAAGTCAACGAATCGGTCAACGGAGCGCACGGAATGAGCGTGGGATTTTCGTTTGGTGCAATTGTCTGGAATCCCGTATAGGGGAAAAGGTGATCTCCAGAGAGCCATCCCCAGCAACATCGCACCTCATGGAGTAACGGCGACCCTTGCGGCTCATGTCTCGATACCAGCAGAGAACGGATGATCGTGAGAAGTTGAATTGACGGATCCGCTTTGTCTTGCGTGTGTTGATGGGCAGGCGTCCAAGCTTTGTCAGCAATGCGGATTCCATTGGGGTGCTGCGTTTGGCGTACATATCTCTTTACCTCCAATAAGTGTCATTTCGCTCGCGGAGTCTGGTATGTAAGCTACTTACATGGCTGATTGCCATGATAAGCCTCAATAAAGCGAGTATCCAATGTTTGGGCCGTGACCCGCGCGAAAGCCGGATAGACCTTACTTCGACACCACCTTCGCCTTTGCCGCCCCCACCGCGAACGTGACCGCCAACTCGCTCCCCACCTCAATCCTGCCGCTGTCCCGCACCACCCGCCCCTGCTCATCCCGTACGATGCTGTACCCTCGCTCCAATACCGCCTGCGGGTTGAGGTGGGCGAGATGGGTGGAGAGATTGGCCACCGTTTGCTGGGCGTGCTTCAACCGCTGCTGCATGGCCAGGCTCAAGCGTGTGGCGAGATGGGTGCGGGTCTGCTGGCGGCGGGCGACGTCCGGCCTGGCGGCAAGCAAATGGCTGCGCAGCTGCTGCACCTGCCAGCGGCGATTGTCCATGCCGCGCTGCGCCGCCAGTACCAGCCGCTGTTGGAGCTGCGCCACCTGGGCCGCCTGATGCCGCAGCCGCTCGCCCGGATGGACGAGACGCTTCGCCAGATGGTCCAGATGCTGCATGCGGCCTTCGATGATGCGCAGCATGTGGCGCGACAGACGGTCCTCCAGCACTTGCAGCTTATGCGCCAGTTCGGCCCGGTTGGGGCTGGCCAGCTCCGCCGCGCCCGTGGGCGTCGGCGCGCGCACGTCGGCGACGAAATCGGCGATGGTGAAGTCGGTTTCATGCCCGACGCCGCAGACGATGGGAATTTTGCTGTCGGCGATCGCGCGGGCGACGATCTCCTCGTTGAATTCCCACAGGTCCTCGATGCTGCCGCCGCCGCGGCAGAGGATGAGCACGTCGCATTCCTTGCGTTTGTTGGCGGTGTTGATCGCCTGGGCGATGCTCAGGCAGGCGCCGCGACCCTGGACCGGGGTAGGGTAGAGCACGACCGGGATGCCCGGCATGCGACGTTTCAATGTGGTGAGCACGTCGCGCAGGGCGGCGGCCTGGGGTGAGGTGACGACGCCGATCTGCGTGGGGAAGGCGGGGAGCGGCCGCTTGCGCTCCTCTGCGAACAGTCCCTCTGCTTCCAGCTTCGCCTTCAGTTTGGCGAAGGCTTCGTACAGCGCGCCCAGGCCGCCCGGGCGCATGGTTTCCACGTTGAGCTGGAAGTCGCCGCGCGGCTCGTACAGCGACACGTTCACCCGCGCCTCCACCTGCATGCCTTCCTTCACCGGGAAGTCGAGATACTGGTTGCGGTGCCGGAACATGACGCAGCGTACCTGGGCCTTTTCGTCCTTGAGCGAGAAGTACCAGTGGCCGGAGGAATGCTTGGTCAGGTTGGAGATTTCGCCGCTCACCCACAGCGGCGGGAAGCTGTTTTCGAGCAGGGCACGGGCGCGGCGGTTGAGCTCGGAGACCGGGATTGCCTGGTCTGCCGGGCCGGGAAAGGGGCTTGACAACATGCGCGGATTCTAACAGCTATCCACATCGGCCGCGCGGGGCGGGAGTGCCCGCTCACCTTTGTGACCAATTTGTGTCGCGTTGGTGTTAGTCATTGTTTTCTAACGAGTATTTTCTCGCGCAAAAAACCGGCGCGAAACAAATTGCCGTGGCGCGACAGCACTTAGCTCACCTTCCTACAGGTTTTCCACATGCTTATCCACAGGGAATGTGGAAAACGAAAAAAACTCTTTTGGGGGCCTGCGTTTGATGGTCGACAAGTATGTCTTTGACATAAATGCCAACGTACTCTAGAGTGGGATCTGTTGCGCGGGACCGTGGAATCGAACCGGTCTCGATCGCGTGCCCTTCGTTGAGTTCTGCTCCGCTTTGCCCCAGGACGCCATCCGCCTGGGGCTTTTTTTTGCGGCGCGCCGGGAATCCGTCAGGCGCGGGTGCCGCACTTGCTCATCCCAGGCGCGCAGGCTAAAGTTACGCGCATTTAGAAGGAGGGGTCGGTGCTCAGCATCATCGAA
Organism: uncultured Burkholderiales bacterium; assembly: GCA_964445085.1. Lineage (GTDB taxonomy): Bacteria > Pseudomonadota > Gammaproteobacteria > Burkholderiales > Thiobacteraceae > Thiobacter. The sequence goes on along the minus strand of CAYUJV010000030.1, from coordinate 6,683 downwards.
CAAGCAGGTTGGCCGATCTGGCCGCTCGTCATCGCTTCCATCATCTCGCTCGGCATCATTGGCGAACGGCTCTGGTCCCTGCGCAGCAGCCTCATCGCACCGAAAAGCCTTCTCCCCCAAGTCCTGCAGGAGCTGCAGCAAAAAGGCGTCACCCAGGAGATGTTGACGCGCCTCGGCCAGGGCGGCCCGCTGGCGCGGATCTTCGGCGCCGCGCTGCGCAACGCCAACAGCACGCGCGAGGTGATGAAGGAAGCGATCGAGGAGGAAGGGCGCGCCGTGTCCCACGAACTGGAGCGTTTCCTCACCAGCCTCGGCACCATCGCCACCGCCGCGCCGCTCTGGGGTCTGTTTGGCACGGTGATCGGCATGGTGGAAATCTTCGCCTCGCTCAAGGTCGCCGGCGGCAATCCGGCGGACCTGGGCCACGGCATTTCCATCGCCCTGTACAACACCGCCACCGGCCTGATCGTCGCCATTCCCAGCCTGGTGTTCTATCGGCACTTCCGCGCCAAGATCGACTCGCTGATCGTCGAGATGGAACAGCAGGCGATCAAGCTGGTTGAAGTTCTGCACGGCGAGCGCCGGTAAGGGGCCCGCATGAACTTCCAGCGCGGCCGCGAGCGGGAGAGCGTGGAGATCAACCTGATCCCCATGATCGACGTGCTCCTGGTGATCCTCATCTTTCTGGTGGTGACCACGACCTTTTCCCAAACGGCGGAGCTGCAGATCAACCTGCCCACCGCCCAGGCGGAAAAGGCGGAGGACAAGCCGGCGGCCATCAATGTCGCCGTGGATGCCGCCGGCCGCTACGTCGTCAACGGCAAGCCCTACGTGGGCAAGGAAGTGGAAGGTCTGAGCCTGGAACTGAAGAAGGCCGCCGGCAGCAACGCCGATCCCGTGATCGTGATCAGCGCCGACGCGCTCACCACGCACCAGGCGGTGGTCAACGTCATGGAAGCCGCGCGCGAGGCCGGCTATTCGCGCATCACCTTTGCAACCCAGGCGCAGCCGAAATAGCGGCGCGCGCCCCGGCCGCGCGTGGGCGGCCGTTCCCACGGATGTTCCTCATTAGGCAAGGCAGGCTTCGACGTGCTGGCGCGATGGCTTGAGCAACAGTGGTATCGCTGGACGCCCTGGCATCTGCTGCTGCTGCCCCTGGCGTTCGTGTTCGGTGCCCTGGCCGCGCTGCGGCGGAGCCTGTATCGACTCGGCGTGCTGCCGGTGACCAAGCTGCCGGTGCCGGTGATCATCGTCGGCAATATCGGCGTGGGCGGCACCGGCAAGACACCGCTGGTGATCGCGCTGGCCAAGCTGCTGCTGCAGGCCGGCTACCGGCCGGGCATCATCAGCCGCGGCTACGGCGGGAAAAGCCGACTGCCGCGCGCGGTCACCGGGCAGAGCGCGCCGGACGAGGTCGGCGACGAGCCGGTGCTGCTGGCAGCGAAGTCCGGTTGTCCGGTGTGGGTCGGGCCGGATCGCGTCGCCGTGGGGCAGGCTCTGCTGGCGACCCATCCCGAGGTGAACGTGCTGATCAGCGACGACGGGCTGCAGCACTATCGCCTCGCGCGCGATCTCGAAATCGTGGTGGTGGACGCGGCACGCTGGTTCGGCAACGGCCAATTGCTGCCGGCCGGCCCCCTGCGCGAGCCGGCGTGGCGGCTGCAGACCGTGGATGCCGTGGTGATCAACGGCTGGCTGCCCGGCGCGCCGCTCAAACGCCGGGAATTCACCATGCAACTGACCGGCGATCTGCTCTACAATCTGCGTAATCCCGAACTGAAGGTGCGGCCGGAAGCCTTCGCCGGCCAGACGGTGCTGGCGGTGGCCGGCATCGGCCATCCGGAGCGCTTCTTCCAGCAGCTGAGGAAGCTGGGCATGAACATCCGTCCGCGGCCGTTTCCGGACCACCATGGGTTTACGCCCCAGGATCTGAACGTGCCGGATTCGACGCCGATCGTCATGACCGAGAAGGACGCCGTGAAGTGCGTGGATTTCGTCGGCGACAACGCCTGGGCGCTCCCGGTGGAAGCCACGCTCGATGCCAACTTCGGTCCGGCCATCATGGAAAAATTGAGGAATCTGCATGGATCCCAAACTGCTTGAAATTCTCGTCTGTCCGCTGTGCAAGGGCCCGCTGGTGTACAAGAAGGACGCCCAGGAGCTCATCTGCAAGGCCGACCGCCTGGCCTTCCCGGTGCGCGACGACATTCCGGTGATGCTGGAGGAAGAGGCGCGCAAGCTGCCGGCGGAAGAGGAGGTGAGCCAGTAGCTTGTAGCTGGTAGCCTGTAGCTGATCGTCGCGCGCATTGCGCGCGGCCTTCGCTCTGGCTACCAGCTACCAGCTACCAGCTACAGGCTACAAGCTCCCATGCAATTCAATATCGTCATTCCCGCCCGCTACGCCTCGACCCGCCTTCCCGGCAAGCCGCTGGCCGACATCGCCGGCAAGCCCATGGTGGTGCGCGTGGCCGAACGGGCCCTGCAGTCCGGCGCCCACGAGGTATGGGTGGCCACGGACAACCAGCAGGTGGCCGACGCGGTGAAGGCCGCCGGCCACAACGTGCTCATGACATCGGCCGAGCATGCTTCCGGCACCGACCGCATCGCCGAAGTGGCGACGACCCTCGACTGGCCGGACGACACCATTGTGGTGAACGTGCAGGGCGACGAGCCGCTGATCGACCCGCAGCTGGTGCGCGACGTGGCGCGGCAGCTGGCGGACCACGACAGCGCGTCGATCGCCACCGCCTGCCATCCCATTCACGACCTGCCCAGCATGTTCAACCAGAACGTGGTGAAGGTGGTGCTCGACCGTGCCGGCTTCGCGCTGTATTTTTCCCGCGCGCCGATCCCCTACGGCCGCGATGCCTTCCAGAACATGCCGTCGCGCCTGCCGGCGGAGATGCCGGTGTATCGGCACATCGGCTTGTATGCCTACCGCGCCGCCTTCCTCAAGACCTATTCCCAGCTCGCGCCGGCGGCCATCGAGCAGTATGAGGCCCTGGAGCAGCTGCGGGCGCTGTGGCACGGCTACAGGATCGTGGTCGCCGTCACCGACCTGGCGCCGCCGATCGGCGTGGACACGCCCGAAGACCTGGCCAGGGTTCGTGCCCGCTTTCAGGGCTAAGCCCTGATTTATCCAGCAGGTTTATGCGGCGATAAAAACATTTTGCGCCAGCCGCCGCCGCCTCCGAAAAACACCCTTCCGGCTTGGTGGTATGATTTGGCGCTCAGCTTGCGCATCCGTCCCGGCAATCATCGCGGACGAGGACAAGACATAAACGAAGAAGGATGAAGGAGGATTCATGCGTTTGATTCTGCTCGGCGCGCCCGGCGCCGGTAAAGGCACCCAGGCCAACTACATCAAGGAAAAATTCGGCATTCCCCAGATCTCCACTGGCGACATGCTGCGCGCCGCGGTGAAGGCGGGCACGCCGCTCGGCCTGGAAGCGAAGAAGATCATGGACGCCGGCGGCCTGGTGTCGGACGACATCATCATGGGCCTGATCAAGGATCGCCTGCAGCAGCCGGATTGTGCCAAGGGCTACCTGTTCGACGGCTTTCCGCGCACCATTCCCCAGGCGGAGTCCATGAAGCAGCTCGGCATCGCCGTCGATTACGTGATGGACGTGGACGTACCCGACGAGGAAATCATCAAGCGCATGAGCGGCCGCCGCGTGCACGTGGCTTCCGGCCGCACCTACCACGTCGTGTTCAACCCGCCCAAGGTGGCCGGCAAGGACGACGTGACCGGCGAGGATCTGATCCAGCGCGACGACGACAAGGAAGAGACCGTGAAGAAGCGCCTGGAGATCTATCACTCCCAGACCAAGCCGCTGTGGGACTTCTACAGCAAGTGGTCCGCCAGCGGCGATGCCAAGGCGCCCAAGTGCGTGAAGATCCCCGGCGTGGGCAAGGTCGAGGAAATTCGCGACGCGATTTTCAAGGCCCTGGGTTAGACGGTGCAGGAGGGGTGGTTGCGCCACCCCTTTTTCATTTCCGCGGTAAATCATGAGCAAAGTCCCCGATTTCACCGACAGCGAGCGTGACGTGGTTGCGCAGACGCTCCGGGAGCGCTTCGGCAAGGATGTCGAGGTCCAGGTCGCGGATGCGGAGATCCGCATGTACCCGGACGATCGCGAGCTGACCGAGGTCCCGGTGCTGTACTGGGCCGAGCGCGGCTGCCAGTTCGTCATTTTCAAGGTGGGCGAAAACCGCTACCGCAACCAGTTTTTCTATTCCGTGCGCGAACAGTTCGGCACCGGCCGCGATGAGTACGACAACATCGGCGACTGCGTGGTGACCTTGCTGCGCGTGCAGGCCGACCACGAGGCGCAGCGCTCGGGCCACTGATCGACTTCAACTACTGGAAAAGTCCAAGGAGAGAACGATGGCGAAGATGAACGCGTTTTACGCACAGTCCGGCGGGGTGACCGCCGTGATCAATGCGTCCGCCTGCGGCGTGATCGAGACCGCACGCAAGCACAAGGACAAGATCGGCAAGGTCTATGCCGGCCGCAACGGCATCATCGGCGCGCTGACCGAAGACCTGATCGACACCACCAAGGAGTCGGCCAAGTCCATCGCCGGCCTGCGCTACACGCCGTCGGGCGCCTTCGGCTCCTGCCGCTACAAGCTCAAAAGCCTGGAAGCCAACAAGCGCGAATACGAGCGCCTGATCGAGGTGTTCAAGGCGCACAACATCGGCTACTTCTTCTACAATGGCGGCGGCGACTCGGCCGACACCTGCTTCAAGGTTTCGCAGCTGTCGGAGTCCATGGGCTATCCGGTGCAGGCCATCCACGTTCCCAAGACCGTGGATAACGACCTGCCGATCACCGATTGCTGCCCGGGCTTCGGCTCGGTGGCGAAATACATCGCCATCTCGACCCGGGAGGCGAGCTTCGACGTCGCCTCCATGGCCAAGACCTCCACCAAGGTGTTCGTGGTGGAAGTGATGGGGCGCCACGCCGGGTGGATCGCCGCGGCGGGCGGCATGGCCGCCGACAACGAGCACAACATCCCCATCGTCATCCTGTTCCCGGAAGTGGAATTCAACCAGGCCAAGTTCCTGAAGGCGGTGAAGGAGAAAGTGGAGAAGTTCGGCTATTGCACCGTGGTGGTGTCCGAAGGCTGCCATTACCCCGACGGCCGCTTCCTGGCCGAGGCCGGCACCCGCGATGCCTTCGGGCACGCCCAGCTGGGCGGCGCCGCGCCGGTGGTGGCAAACATGATCAAGGACGCGCTCGGCTACAAGTACCACTGGGCGGTCGCCGACTACCTGCAGCGCGCCGCGCGCCACATCGCTTCCAAGACCGACGTCGACCAGGCCTATGCCCTGGGCAAGGCCGCGGTGGAGCTGGCCCTGAAAGGGCACAATTCCGTCATGCCCACGGTCGTGCGCGTCTCCGACAAGCCTTACAAGTGGAAGATCGGCGTGGCCCAGCTGAAGGAGGTGGCGAACAAGGAAAAGATGATGCCGCGCAACTTCATCACCACCGACGGCTTCGGCATCACGCCGAAGTGCCGCGCCTACCTGGCCGGCCTGATCAAGGGTGAAGACTACCCGCCCTACAAGGACGGCCTGCCCAACTACGTGAAGCTGAAGAACGTGGCGGTGCCGAAGAAGCTCAAGGGCGACTTCAAGCTGTAATCATTCAAAGCGACTTGCCGCAGAGGGCACAGAGATCACAGAGCAAATCTCCGTCGGGGCGCCCTCTGTGAACGCTGTGCCCTCTGTGGCTTGCGGGGTTTGCGTATGACACTCGAGCGGGCGCGTGAGCTGTTGATTCAGCAGGCGGGCTTCGGCAGCTTCTACAACGGCAATTCGGCCAAGCTGATCCTGTCGGAAGTGCAGAAGGAGCATGGGCAGGCGGCGGTCGACCGCCTCATCGTCGAATGCGGACTCGACCGGGTCTTCGGCTTTGCCCCCGGGACGCGCTTCGAAAAGGGAATCGCCTACACCCGATACGAATAGGATGACACCCTGCGCGGGCGGGCAGGGCGCAGCAAGTCACCGGCCAGCAGAATCGGCCTTGTATAACGACAGCAACGACAAGGAGGAGATGGCATGTCACAGGGACTTTGGTTCGCGCTCATCTGCGCGGTGGTCGCAATTCTGTATGGGGTGATCTCCATCCGCTGGATTCTGGGCCTGCCCAGCGGCAACGACCGGATGCGCCAGATTTCCGGCGCGGTGCAGGAAGGCGCGCAGGCTTATCTCAAGCGGCAATACACCACCATCGGCGTGGTGGGCATCGTGCTGTTTATTCTGATCGCCGTGTTCCTGCATGTCCCGACCGCGATCGGCTTCGCCATCGGTGCGGTGCTCTCCGGCGCCACCGGCTTCATCGGCATGAACGTCTCGGTGCGCGCCAACGTGCGCACCGCGCAGGCCGCGAGCCAGGGGCTGAACGCCGCCCTCAACGTGGCCTTCCGCGGCGGCGCCATCACCGGCATGCTGGTGGTGGGGCTGGCCCTGCTGGGGGTGGCCGGCTACTACGCCGTGCTCACCGGCATGGGCACCGCCACCACCGATGCGGTGCATGCGCTGGTGGGGCTCGGCTTCGGCGGCTCGCTCATCTCCATCTTCGCCCGTCTCGGCGGTGGCATTTTCACCAAGGGCGCGGACGTGGGCGCCGACCTGGTGGGCAAGGTCGAGGCCGGCATCCCCGAGGACGATC
>CAYUJV010000029.1:0-28612 GCA_964445085.1 uncultured Burkholderiales bacterium | reverse complement strand
TCATGGCTCCATTCTCTCAAGAGTTGAAGCCTCCTCAAAACCCGGGGCGATTCAACCCGCATGCAAAAGGAGGCGCATCTTGTATTGTGCCAAACCCCGAGCATCGGGGTCAGGTCTTGCCTTTTGGCTCTCAAATCCGCAAGAAAATGGTGTCAGGCCCGATCGACTTCTAGCGTGCCCGGGAATCGTTTCCGCCGGCATTTGTCACTTGCGCTGCTTTTCATTCGCAAGTAAAACAGTCAGCAGCAAGCTGATTCCTCCACCCCATCCGCGCAGCGCGAAAGGGGTCAGGTCTTGCATTGCAACATCTTTTACCCGCACAGGCATCGGGGTTAGGTCTTGCAATTTGCTTCTCACATCCGCAAGAAAATGGCGTCAGGCTCGATCGACTTCTAGCGTGCCGGGGAATCGTTTCCGCCGGCATTTGTCACTTGCGCTGCTTTTCGTTCGCAAGTAAAACAATGAGTAGCAGGCGGATCCCTAACACCCCCTCCGCGCCCGCACAGGCGCGGCAATACCGTTGCAAGCACGCAATGCGTCATGCCGACTGGCCGGGCGATGGCCAGGGATCAAATGTAAAGAGCAGAAAGGGCAGACAGTGAAAAGACGCTACCTGATCATTGCGGCATCGATGACCCTTATCCAGGGCTGCTACACCCCCTACCACCCAGCCACCCGTGTTTCAGTCGGGGTCAGTTCCCCGGGTGCCCGCATCGGTATCTATTTTTCGACCTACCCGGACCTGGTTCCGATACCGGGCTACCCCGTCTATTACGCCCCCGGGGTGAATGCGAATTACTTTTTTTACGACGGCCTCTATTGGGTGTTCTATGGCGACAACTGGTATGTGAGCAGCTGGTACAACGGGCCGTGGGATATGGTGAGCTATTACGACGTGCCGGTTTTCGTGCTGCGCATCCCGGTGCGCTACTACCGCGTGCCTCCACCGTATTTCCGCGGCTGGCGTGCCGACGCGCCGCCCCGCTGGGGAGAGCACTGGGGCCGCGAATGGGAGCAGCGTCGAAGCGGGTGGGACCATTGGGACCGCAGCGCCGTCCCGGCTCCCGCTCCCTTGCCCACCTACCAGCGGAATTATTCCGGCGACCGCTATCCTCGCGAGGTGGAGCAACAGCATACGATCCGGTCGGAGCATTACCGCTACCAGCCACGTGAACCGGTTGCACAGCAGTATTTTCAGCGTCGCATGCAACAGGACCAGGAGCGTGAGCGGTACCAGCAAGGCCAGCCGGAGCAGCGACGCCCGCAGGACCGGCAGCGTGAGCAATACCAAGAACGGCCGTTGGAACAGCAGCGCCGGCAGGACCAGGAGCGCGAGCAGTACCAACAGCGCCGGCTGAAGCAGCAGCCACCACAGGACCAGCAGCGTGAGCGATACCAACAACACCAGCCCGAGCAGCAGCGCCCCCAGGACCCGCAGCGCGAGCAGTACCAACAACGCCGGCTGGAGCAGCAGCCACCGCAGGACCAACAGCGCTGGCAGGAGCAGCAACGCTCACGACCCGAACCGAGCGGCAAGGCTGCGCCCCAAGAGCGGGGTCAGGGGGACAAGGATGCTGAACGCAGGAAAAAGGGAGACGCGGAGTGGGATCAGAACCGCTAGGCCTGGTTGACCCAGTCGCCGGCAGCTGGTCTTGCTTGTTGCTTCAACCAGCCCTCGACAACCGGCGCCGGGCCACATCTTGCCGGCGCCGGGTCACATCTTGTGTTATGACATCTCGCCCTGCATTCCGCCATCTTGCCCTTCACCCTGCTCGTAAAGTCGCCCAAGCCCTGCTTATTGTCACGCCTTGACGAGAGGATGCAGTTGCGCCACTTTGGTGACATTGCCACGGAGGCCGGCGCATTTGCGCCACGACGCTGAAACGTCCCGATGATCTGAAGGAGTGCATCGCATCTGCTGTCGAAGCAGCGGGGGAATGACCACAGGACATCCGCAACAGTCTGCGACGCGCCTTCAACGCCCTGGCCCGTTCTGCTAGACTTTCCGCATGAAATGCACCCGCTACTTTGAAGCCATGCGCGACCGGCTGGACCGCGCAGCTATCGAGATGGAGTGGATTGAGAGAACGGTCAAAAGGCCAATCAAGGAAGCAATTCAGGCCGACGGGCGCATTCGGCGGTGGGCGCAGATCCCCGAGGCCGATGGAAGATGTCCGCGCGTGATTCTTCTCCCGGATGGAGAGACCGTCCACAACGCGTTTCTTGATCGAGGATTCGAACCATGAAGATCGAATACTTTCAGGATACTGATACGCTCTACATCGAGTTTCGGCCAGGCGAGGTCGCCGAGACCAAGGACCTGGACGAGAACACGGTCCTTGATCTCGACGCAGGTGGCAATATTTGCGCCATGACCATCGAGCACGCCAGCACCCGTGCGGACATCCCCCATTTCTCTTTCGAACAAATTGCGGCCTAGACCCAACTGGGTTGCGGCTACGCGGTCGGCAGCGCCGAGCTCGGAGCGTGTTTCCCGCATGAAGCCGTAGCTGCATGAGAACCCTCTACTCCCTTGTCCAATCTCCGCTTCCCTCCCAGCTCTCCGATCTGTATCAGGAGCTGGGCATCGTGGCGGAGCGTTTCGACTCCGCCCGCAACCTGCACCGGGCCATTCACAAGCAGCCGCCTGATTTTTTCGTGGGGGAGTTCGTCTATGGCTGGGGCAACGACTACGCGGGGAACACGGTCTCGAATCTGGATGTCACCCTGAGAACCCTGCAGGCCGCAGCACCGCAGGCGAAGATCATCGTGGTCATGCAGCCCAGCGAGGAAGCCCACATCGCCAGGCTGCTGGAGTTGTTTCCCGTTCATGCCGTGCTTAAGCTGCCGGTCACGCCGGAGCAAATGCGCGCCACCTTGCTCGGCTTTGCCGCAACCAGCCCTTGACCGAAGGTCACCCATGCACACCGAAAAGATCCCCGTCCGCATCACCCAAACCGGCCAGACCATGGAGGTGGTGGTGTTCGACAAGCGCGCCGACCACATCACGGTGGTGCTGGGCGAAGGCATCAACAGCGTGAAATGCGAGCTCACGCCCACGCGTACCGGCCAGGCCTACGCCGGCTCGGTGATGGGGCGGGAAATCGTCTACGAGCGCAGCCGCGCGCAGGTGCAGGCCGATCTCGACCGCGACAACCCGAAACTGCGCCCGGGACGCCGCTGAGCGGCCCGACGCGGATTCAGCGTCGCCGGAATTGGGGCGGCCGCGCTGCTGCTGCGGCAGGCCGTTCATCCTTGTGGCGGAAGCTGATGCGCGCCTTGGTCAGGTCATAGGGGGACATTTCCACGGTGACCTTGTCGCCCGCCAGGATGCGGATGCGGAACTTGCGCATCTTGCCCGAGGCGTAGGCGGTAACTTGCGCGCCGTTGTCGAGGATGACGCGAAAGCGCGAATCGGGCAGGACTTCGTCCACCGCGCCGTCGAATTCGATGAGTTCTTCCTTGGCCATGAGGCTTTCCTTCCGCGCCGTGCAATTTGCCAGCGCGTGCAAATGGGGTGAATGAAAAAGCCCGGCGGACCGGGCTTTTTCGCAGGGAACCGCGGCGCTTACGCCGGGTTGATGTTGGCGGCCTGCTTGCCTTTGGGGCCGGTGGTCACGTCGAAGGTGACCTTCTGGTTCTCGGCCAGAGTCTTGAAGCCGCTGCCCTGAATGGCGGAGAAGTGCGCGAAGAGATCCTCGCCGCCGCCGTCCGGGGTGATGAAGCCGAAGCCTTTGGAGTCGTTGAACCATTTGACGGTGCCAGTTGCCATGTCTTGAATTCCTTTAAATAAATGATGAATCGGGCAGGTGCCCGGGGTAACGAGGAATCAAGATGGAGGAGCTTTGGAACTGAGTACCGGTCAGGAACGGGCACAAGGTAACGCGCTGATGCATGACTTGAAACGACTCGCTGACGCAGCATGGGCCAGTTGGGGGCAGAAAGCAAACACTTTCGACATTTATTTTTTCGCGGTGGCCGGGAACTTTCCTGCCGCCGCGCCCGTGCCGGCGCGCATTTGAGCTTTCGCATTCGCAATGCCGGCGCCACAAAAGTAAAATAGCGCCTTTTCCACCTGCTCGAGGAATGCCATGTCTCACTATCATGCCGTCGTCTGGATCGATCACGCCGAAGCCTACGTGATGCACATCAGCCCGGACGACGTGGAGTCTTCCGTGCTGCGTCCCGCCAATCCGCATCGCAAGCTGCACCACAAGCGCGGGATGGACAAGGGCGGCGCGGTCGGCAGCGGCCGCGCGCCCGAGGACCAGGCCTTTTATCACGAGGTGGCGGAGGCGCTGAAGGGCGCGCAGGAAATCCTGGTGGTGGGACCCGCCAACGCCAAGCTGAACCTGGTGAAGCACATCCACAGCCACGATCCGCAGCTGAGCGACAAGGTCATCGGGGTCGAGACGGTGGACCACCCTTCGGATTCGCAGCTCGTCGCCTACGCGCGCAAGTATTTCCGGGCCGCCGATCGCATGCGGCCTTGACGGCCCGCGGGCCCGGCCCTGATGCCGCCCAGGGCGGGTGACGCCCCGGCGTCCCCGCGCCGGCAAACGAGATGACCACGACGATTCTGCTTTGGCTGCTGGCGGCGCTGCTGATCGCGGCCGGCTTTGCCGGCCTGATCCTGCCCGCGCTGCCCGGCATCCCGCTGATCTACGCCGGGCTGGTGCTGCTGGCGTGGTCGGAGAACTTTGCCTACGTCGGTTGGATCACGCTCGCGGTGCTGGGTCTGCTGGCGCTGGCGAGCTACGGCCTGGACGTGCTGGCGGCCTCGCTCGGTGCCCGGCGCTTCGGCGCCGATCCGCGCGCGGTGTGGGGCGCGGCGCTGGGCATGGTGGTCGGCATATTCTTCGGCCTGCCGGGCATCGTGCTGGGCCCCTTCGTCGGCGCGGCGATCGGTCAGTTCAGCCGGCGCGCTTCCGCCAGGGAGGCGCTGCATGCCGGCGTCGGCGCCACCCTCGGCCTGCTGTTCGGCACGCTGCTCAAGATCGCGCTGGCGTTCGCCATGGTCGGCGTGTTCGTGGTGGATCGGCTGCTCTAACACAGCGCAAGCTTGCGCTGCGGCCAACTCCCGCCGGCGCGCCCGCTACCCTCCACGCCGATGCTGTTCGCGCAGGCTGGCGCTAAGATGCTTGCCAAAGACGGACAGGATACGCATGCCCTCCTGGGTCCCCGGATCACGCGCGACCCGGAACATGCAGCCGAGGCCGCCAGTGGCCGGCGGCGCGGCGGGAATCTCCTGGCTCGCGGCGTGGATCGCGTCGGACACCGCGATCAGCAGATTCTGGCTCTCCTGGCGATCCAACACCTGCAACAGGCGCATCAGGCCCTCGTTACGCGTCAGCCGGTCGAGCAAAGTCAAGCCCTCGCTCACCGCACCGGCCAGGCGCGCCACCATATCGTCGGACATCGCGTCCCGTGCCGACGCCAGCAGGTTGAGGATTTCCACCAAGCTGGCGATGGACGATTCGTCCAGTGCCGCCGGCGCTGGCGTGGCCGCGGTTGCCGCCACGACTTGTGCTGCTCCGTTTGCCGTCATGATCATTTCCCTCCTAGAGCAGTCCGCGCACGGTTGTCCAGTACATCTTGTTGTATGCCATCTTGAACCAGTGAATCGACTTGGAGGGCGGCTTGAGCACCGGCAGATTGACGTAGTCGAAGGCATTGTAGGTGGCGCGATCGAAACCGCCCTCGATGAAGCAGTAGACCTTGCCGTCGTATTCCCGCACCGGAATGCCGGTCTTGATCATGGATTCGATGTTCTCGGCAACCACCTCGGCCTCGAAGTGCGCGGCGGACCCCGTTTTGCTGACGGGGATATTGGTCGCGTCGCCGATCACGTAGACGTTGTCCTGGCCGTTCATGGTCAACTTGTGCCGGTCGGTCGGGATCCAGCCTGCTTGGCCGAGTTTGTTCTGCTCGATGGTCTCCATGCCACGATGCGGTGGAATGGCGATCAGCAGGTCATATTTGCACTCGGTGCCTTCCTCGCTGTAGACGATCTTGTTGACCGGATCGACCTCCTTCAGGTTGAAGAGGGTCTCGTATTCGATGCCGGCCTTGTCGAATTCCGGCTTTGCCCAGACGGCGACATTGGCCGTCGCATGCACCTTATTCACGGGATAGTGGTAGCGCAACCGTACCTTGTCACGGATGCCGCGCGCCTTGAAGAAATCGTGCAGCATGAACATGGCCTCGACGGGTGCCACGGGACATTTGTGCGGCAAGGACACCACCATGGCGATGGTTCCGCCCTGGAATTCCATCAAGCGCTGGCGCAGTCGGACCGCGCCCTCTTCCGTGTAAAACTGCTCGGCACCTTCGCTCAGGCCCGGCACCTCATCAGGCACGACGCGCGATCCCGTAGCAATGACAAGGATGTCGTATTCATAGGTCTTACCGCTTCGGGTGACCACCAGCCGCCGTTCGAACTCGAATTTTTCCACCGGGTCGACATGAAATTCCACGCTAGCTTCCAGCAGACTGGCCTGGTCGCGATACAACTGGTCGGGCGTCATCTGCCCGAAGGCCACGTACAACAGCCCGGGCTGGTACATGTGGCGATCCGAGGCCGACAGCATGGTGAGGCGCACCTTGTGGGCGCGAATCTCTGCCGCCAGACGCCGTGCAAGATTGTTGGCAAGGATGGTGCCGCCCGTGCCGCCACCGACGACTAGAATTCTCATTGCGCTCTCCTGTTGGTATTTGTTTCCAACCTGCATCCGGCTGCCCGCCGAAGGATGGCATCGGGGAACATCGGCATCATTTCGCCTTTCGCACCTTGATATGCCAGATTCCCTCCACCTTTTCGGTGCTGACGAGTTCATGCCCGACCTTGTTCACCCACTCCGGCACGTCCGCGCCGGAGCCCTCGTCCGTGGACAGCAGTTCCAGCGTGTCGCCCACGCTCGCCTGCTTCATGTGCGTGATAAGTTCCATCAGCGGCCCGGGACAGAACGTGTTGCGCGCATCGATCACCTTTTCACTCATTCCCTGCTCCTTCAACGAAAATTTTCCCGTGCCTCAGAATGTGAGCACCTGGCCGCCTTCGGCGTCGCTCAGGAACCGGGTCAGCCCCGTTGCCGGCCCGACCTCCGGCTCCAGCTGCTCCTTGGTGATCTTCATCAGATCAAGCGCCATGGAGCACGGCAGCAGCTTGGCATCGCCCAGTTCCACCGCCTGCTGGAACAGCTGCTTGAACGGCGGCACGCCTTTCTGCGACATCAGCGCACCCAGCTCCCCTTCGACCGGGGCCTCCTCGCTGTGCCCTTTGACGAAATACGGCAGGGCATTCATGGAAAGGAAGACCGACACCTCGTCGCCCGTAGCCGCAGCCACTGACGCGAACATGGCTGCCATCTGCAGCTTCTCGCGCGTTCCAGTAAGGCAAACGATATTCAGTTTTCGCGCCATACCCAGTTTCCTCGTTGTCCCAAATCGCCCCTCAACCGCGATGCCAGCTGAAGCGCTTGATCAACAGCACGCACACGGTATCGAGAATGAAGCCCACTGCACCAATCACCAGCACCAGCGCCATGAGTTGCCCGTACTCCAACCCTTCACGCGCATCCTCGATGGCATAGCCAAAGCCGGAGGTCACGCCGAGGAACTCCGCCGGAATGATGACGATCCACGCCACGCCCAGGGCCAACCGAACGCCGGTGAGGATATCGAAGGTGATGGCCGGCAGGATGATGCGGGTGATCATGTGCAACCGGCGCGCGCCGAGATTGCGTGCCACCTTGAACCACGCCGGATCCACCTTGGCCAGGCCGGCGGCGGTGGAGAAGGCGATGGGCCACACCGCGGCAATGGAGATCAGGAAAATGATGGCCGCCTCCCATCCCGCAAACACCACCACCGCGATCGGCTCCCAGGACAGCGGGCTGATCATGCGCAGAAACTGGAACGGGACGTTCGTGAGGCGCTGGAACCACCGACTGCGCCCCATCAGGATGCCGAGAGGAATGCCGATGACGATGGCAAGCAGCAAGCCCGTTCCCAGGCGATAGCCACTAGTCATCAGGGCTTTCGGTATCTTGCCATCATGCCACAGCTCGGGCATTGCCTTGAGCGCCGGAATCGGGGCAAAGTCCGCGAACTGCGACATCGACGGGTTGAGCGTTACCAGATAAATGCCCAGCCACCAGAGCGCGAACAGGATCGCGAGCCCACCAAAGAAGTGGACCGACTTGTACGCCGAGGCCCGGATCGCCCGCGACAGGCAGTTTCCGCTGACGCCGGCGCTGATGATGCCGCTGTCCGCCGATGCCATGTTGCCGTTCATCGTCAGTTGCTCCCCGCCCATGCTCCGCTCCTATTTAAGGACTCGCACCTCACTGCATCCGACTGAATTCGCATCATGCCCCTCCCCGCTGCCAGCTATAGCGTTTGATGAGTGCCACGAGCGTGCTATCCAGCACGTATCCAATGAGGCCGATGGTGAACACCATTGCCGTGAGGTGGTTGTACGACAGGGTCTGACGCGCATCCTGAATGGCGTAGCCGAGCCCGGAAGTCACGCCGAGGAATTCGGCTGGAACGAGCACGATCCACGCCACGCCGAGCGCGAGCCGGATCCCCGACAGGATATCGAAGGCGATCGCGGGCATGATCACCGTGGTCAGCATCTGCCAGGGCTTCGCGCCAAGATTGCGCGCGACCTTGAACCAGTTCGGGTCGACCTTGGCCAGTCCCGCTGCCGTGGCGAACATCACCGGCCATACGGACGCGATCGCGATGAGAAAGATGATCGATTGGTTCCATGAGGTAAATACCAGTACGGCAAGCGGCATCCACGACAGGGGGCTGATCATGCGTACGAACTGGAAAGGCGAATTGCTGAAATCACGGAACCACTTCACACGCCCCATGATCACGCCGATGGGCAGGCCGATGGCGATGGCAATGGCCAGCCCCGCACCGAGCCGATAGCCGCTGGCCGCCGCGGCGTTCTGCAGCTTGCCTGCGTCCCACAGCTCGGGGAATGCCTGCAGGGTTGGGATCAGCCCGAACTTCACGAAAGTCTTTGTGGTCGGGTTGATCGAGATCAGGTAGCCCCCGATCAGCCACAAGGCTGCCAGTATCGCCACGCCCCCCGTGGCCCAGGCGATGCGCTGAGCCACGGGGTGCTTGAGGATCCCGCTGGAAGCGAACGCAACTGCCGTGCTCATACTGCAATCACCTCGGTGCGTTCAAAGGGGTTGCCCTTCTGTGGCACGCTCGGGTCGTCCTTCCATTTCGGATTGGCATCCAGTGCCTTCTTGATGTACGTGTAGTTGACCAGGTCCTTGGCGACGAAATCGGGGGTGAGATTGCTGAGGAAGGACAAGTCGCCCTCGACCCGGGTTTTTTTCAGCTCATCGGTGACGTACTTGGTCGCGCTCGGGAAGGGCCAGCCCTGGAAGTTGATACGGCTTTGCCCCCATTCCGGATGCTGGATCGCCGGCGGGTTCGTGTAGTCCGCCACGTTGTAGAACAGCAGCGCACGTTCGACGACCTCGGCCGGGAAGGGCAGATATTTCTTGCCGTCCTTGGACAGCATCTGCGCCATCTCCTTGCGATTGGCGGAGAGATGCAGCTGGGCCGCGACGATGGCATTGTGCACACCCTGCGCCCACGCGGCCCGCGCCGGGTCCATGGCGTCGTCCTCGTGCATGACGACGACACAGCACGGATGTCCTTTCCACACGTCGCCAGTGAATCGAAGCATGATGCCGTTGGCCTTGAGTTCACCCAGTGCATTGAATGGCTCGGCCACGCAGTAGCCGTCGATCTGCCGGGCGGCGAGCGCGGGCGGCATGTCTGGCGGGTTTAGCACAAGGAAGTTGCATTCGTTGGGACCGAGCTTCGCGCCCTGCGGCCGCACCACCGGCGTGATACCGGCTTCGCGCATGATCTTCTGCGACAAGATGTTGTGGATCGAATACCAGTAGGGCACCGCGAACTGCTTGCCGCCGAAATCCTTCGGCGAATTGATGCCGGCCTCCTTGTGCACGATGATGCCGGAACCGTTGGTATGGTTCCAAGCCGTGATCTTGACCGGAAACTTGTTGTTGTAGCGCATCCAGATCGGCACCGGGATCAGCAGATGCGTGAGGTTGAAGCGCTGCGAGGAGAAGGCTTCCACCAGGGGCGACCATCCGCGAATCAGGGTGGGCGGCTCGGATTTGATGCCCTCTTTCTGGAAGAAGCCCATCTCATGCGCGACCAGCAGCGTCGCGGCGTCGGTGATCGGGATGTAGCCGATCTTCACCACCGGATCGAAGGGCTTGCTGAACTTCTTCTGCTGCGGCGCAGCGGTCGCCGCCTTCGGCGACAACATGCCCCCCATGGCGCCCAACGCGGCGAGCCCGGCCATTTTCAGCAGGTCGCGGCGGCTGACGCCCGTGCCGAGCGCCGAGCTAAAGAGCGGGTCGTAGTTGAGCGCCAGATTCGGATCCGGCATCCCGTCGGCGATATCAGGGTGTTCCGGCATCACCTGCAGACTCTGATCAATCTTGTGGTTGCTGCGGCAGGTTCCGCAGGAGCACCCGTCCACATGTACCAAAGCGCGCGGCTGGCCCTGCTCATCGAATCGGATTTTTTTCATGGTCGTCTCCTAACGTTAAGGCCGGTTTCCCCGGCTTATTGTGTTCACATGGAGTGTCCGATAGCGGATTGCTCCGGGCCTTAGCCCACGGCAGCCACAGTGGGCTTATAGTTTGCTGCCTCCTGGAAGGACGACATCAATCGTCCACGCAGGGCCTGCACCGCCGGATCGTGGCGGTCGCGCGGGTCGGGCAAGTCGATGTCAAGCTCATGGACGATACTGCCCGGCGAGCCGGCCATGATCACTGCACGGTCAGCCATGATCACCGCCTCGTCGATGTCATGGGTGACGATGACGATATTGAAGCCAAGGCGCTTGGCAATGGAGCGCACGTCGTGCTGGAGGGACGCGCGGGTGAAGGCGTCAAGCGCGGAGAACGGCTCATCGAGGAGGAGGAGTTCCGGCTCCATCACCAGGGAGCGCGCAAGCGCGACCCGCTGCTGCTGTCCACCAGAAAGATCCTGCACGTTGGACTGGGCGAAATCCTGCAATTCGACCAGACGGATCGCCTCCGTGACACGCTCGTCGATCTCCCTCTTCGACCAGCGTCCGAAGCTCAGGCCGACGCCGACGTTCTGGGTGACGTTCATCCACGGGAACAGGTGCGGTGCCTGGAACATCATCACCCAGCGCGGCGACGGCGCTTCCACCGGCGTATCGTCCAGAAGCACCCGGCCCTCCGTCGGCTTCAGGATGCCCGCGAGAATGTGCAGGAGGGTGGACTTGCCACAACCGGAGCGTCCGATGATGGCCAGCGCTTCGCCGGTGGGCGACTCAAGATCGACGCGGTTGAACGTAACGCCGGATCGAGAACTATAGCGGTGCGTCAAGCCCTGAATCTTGATCTGTGTTCCACGTATCGCCATCGAATCATTCCTTTATCCGTCACGCGAAGCCCGCCGCAAGGCCGGGTTCCACCTTGGGTTTTGCCTAATCCGTGAGTGGCCTTGCCTCCGGTCCCTCACACACTGTTGAGACGCTGCTCCACGATGCGCATCTTTTCTGAAAGCTCGCCCTCGTCGATCATGCCGCGGGCGATCATCGAGTGCGCCAGGGCCAGCAACTGCCGTTCCGGGAAAGGCACGTCCTCGTAGAGCGTCGCCGCCAATTCGTCCTCTTCCGCGCGGCGCTCAAGCGAAGGCAGCGCACAGGAGCCGGGGGTGACTTCGTCGTAGGATTTCACGCAGGAGTCGCGGGCGAGCATGTCGCAAGTCGCCTCCAGGTCAATCTTCCACGGCGGGTCCGGATTGGTGACGCCGTACTGGAGGGCGAGCTCCTCCCACACTCTCCCCTTCGCTTTGACGGTCTCCAGCAGTGGAATGGGTTTGAAGTCTGGTTCCACCCATCCGGTTTGGGTAACCTGTTTCATGTATTCCGAAGTAGACATCGTTGAGCCCCTTTCAGTGGTCGTGGTGCACTGGCTTGTTCGCCTTGAGGATCGGGCGCTTGGCGTTCGCGGTGATGCCGGGCTTGGGCACGGCCACCCCGATCAGGCAGTCACGGGTCACGATCTCGGCGAGCTGATCCTCGGTCCACCCCTCCGTGCCCTCCGGCCGCACCGGCAGAACGATGTAGCGCGTCTTCTGGTTGGAATCGGCCACCCGCACTTCAACGTCCGGATCGAGTTGCAGCCCGAATTCGGCGAGCACCTGCCGCGGCCAGCGCACCAAACGACGGCGGTAGTTCGGCGTCCGGTACCACTCCGGGGACTGGCCGAGGATCGGGCGCGGATAGCAGGAGCACAGCGTGCACACCACGACATGCTTCAGCTTGGGCGTGTCTGCAAGCACGCGCAGGTTGCAGTAGTCGCTGGGGGTGCCGAACTGGGTCGGCGGGCTGGTGACCCAGTTCACGCCGACCGCCTTGCTCGCCTCGACACCGTCCTCGATGCACAGCTTCTTGTATTCGGGATCCAGCCAAGCCTTGGCGACCAGGCGCGCCGCCGGAAGCGGGCCCAAGGTATGCACGTACTCCTTCCAGACCCGATGATCTTCCGCGGAAAACAGCCCCTTCTCTATGGCGAGCTCGCGGACGGCCATCTCGAGAATCTCGAAGTCGCTGACTTCGTCCACCATGGGGGCCGGCTTGTGTTCATGTTCATGACTGTGGTCTGCTGACATTGCTATTCCCTCTTGTCGATAGTGTTCGGTAGCCGAATCAGGCCAGCTCGAGGTAACGCTCCGGGATTTCCGTCTCCACGGTGTCGTTGGAGAATCTGTCGCTGTATTCGGGCCAGAGCTCCTTCTGCGAAAACACGATGCTGTAGAACCACTCCACGTGTTCCTCGTTGCCGAAGGCTTCGTCCTCTGCGGCGGGACTCTCGTAAACGAGCCTGACGATTTTCCCCACCGCGCCGCGGGTGTACGTCATCGTGCGCGTGTAGAACAGATCGGGCAGGTCCTTGATGCGTACATGGTCGCCTTCCTTGAACTTGGGCTTGCCGGCCATACCCTTGAAGCACTGAGGATCACCGATGCCAGTCGCCATCTTGGCGTGGTGGGTGCGGTCGTAAACAGGCTTGTTGCTCATGGCGTTTCACCTCCCTCGCTTAGGCTTTCGGAGGAAGGTATTCGCCCAGCCCCTTGCCGGACGCAACGCGCTCCCTCAGTTCGACGATCTTGTTGTGCAGCTCGGTCAGCGTGACGAACTGCTTGTCGACAAGAATACGGGCCGCAGTCAGCAGCCACCGGCCGTAATAAGGCAGGCCCAGATACTGCGTCTGCCCGACATCCACGTTCTGCTTGCGGCGACGTTCTTCTGCCGTCCACACGCCGCGCCAGGCCAGGCACTCGCACGTCGCAAACGTGTTGAGCTCCCAGATTTCCTCTTCCTTTTCGTGGTACTGGATCGGAATGTCAGGCTCGCCGCCGATGTCGTGGGACGTACGGGTATACGCCCTGAACAGGGTGTGATCGATTTCAGTGGGAGCGGGCGCGTGCGTCTGCTTGTGCAGTGCAGGTTGCAGAAGCGGCGTTGTTGCAAGATGCCGCAGCACCTCGTCTCTGGTAGGCGATGACATGATGCGTAAGCTCCTTTCCTTTGCTATCAACAAGTCTGGTCTATCGTCAGGCTTCATCAACAAACGTCGACCACCTGGTTTCACTGCCGTTGATTCAGCCACCTCTCACCTGGCTCATCAGCCGGCGCCCGGTTCGGAGGCGCGTGGCCTCGCAGCAACCGTTGCTGCTTAGGACTATGGACCAGGCAAAATTTCTTTTCCAAGACTAAATTCCGATGAAGCTGATAGGTCTTGGCTATGGACGCACGCAAGGTCTCATCCGTCTCGCAGCCTGCCCTCGCCCCGTCGTCCCCTGGAGCTGCGTGCTGTTCTCTCTCACTTTCCGTGGTACGCCTTCCCGGGCACAGTGGCGCGACTCTGGCCAGTGCTGATGTCCCCAGGCGATTCTGTCGGTTCATACGCGCCGCGCGAGGTACGTGTAGTAGTTGCACGCCGCAAAGAACGTGCCGTTGTCCATGGCATCGGCTTGCTCGTTCAGCCAGATGTCCACTGCCTTCGTCGGCAGCAAGCCCGTCTGTTTCACGTAAGGAGCGTAGGTCTCGGCGAAGGACTTGAAGAAGTCGCCCTCGCCGATTTCGACCACTGCGTCCCCCCAGGCCGCGCTTAGTTTCAGCCCCAGCTCGGGCAAGAGCCGCGGCAGGTCGCGCATGATGCGGGGATTGTTGAACGTGGCCATCGCAAGCGCCGCATCCATGCGCTGGCCGAGCTCATGATCCGGAAAGGCATAGGTCAGGGACGCGTAATCGCCATCAAAGATCACGATGGTGCCGCCGGTGCGCACGACCCGCGCCATTTCGCCGAGCACGCGGGCCGGGTCCGTCACGTGGCTGATCAGGGTATGGGCAATCACCACGTCAAAGGTGGCAGGGGGAAATGCCAGCCGGTGGACATCTCCGACCTGGAAAGTCAGACGGTCGCTGACCTTCTCGTCCCAGGAGCACTGGCTCGCGGCACGAATGAACGACGGGCACTGGTCGATGCCCACGGCGGTTCCATGAAAATCCGGGCGACGTGCAAGCAGGCGCAGCATGGCCCCTGTCCCGCACCCGACTTCCAGCACCCGGGCACCGGGTTTCAGCTCCAGCCGGTCGATGTACTTGTCGAACAGCTGCGCAAACACCGGGCTTTGTGCGCGGGCTTCGAGCCGTGCGATCAGACGCTCGTGCGCAGCTTCGTCCAGTTCATTGACAAAACGATGTGGGTCACGCGCCAACATGGCCTTCACCTCACGCTCTTCTCGCACCATCGGCTGGGGGCGACACTGCCAACCGGCTACCAGGACTTGTACGGCAGGAACTTGCCATTCAGGGTCACGACCACGCGGTCACCCTTCGGGTCCGCCTGCCTGTCGATATTCATGGTGAAGTCGATGGCACTCATGATGCCGTCGCCGAACTTCTCGGCGATCAGCTCCTTGATGGTTTCGCCATACACCCCGACGATTTCGTACCAGCGGTAGATCACCGGGTCGGTCGGGACGGTCTGGGTCCAGGTCTTGGTCGGGAATTGCTGCAGCGCGCTCGATACCTCGGCGCCTAAGCCTAGCAGTTCGACCACGGCATCGGCCGCCGGCTTTTCCAGGTGATTCATGCCGAGACAGGCCGAACACGTGTATTCGGCAGACAGCCTGGCGGCTTCTGCGAGATCGGCCCACTTCAGGCCCATCTCCGATTTTGCTTGAAGGATGGCGTCCTTCATTTTTGCTTTATCCATTTTCAGCGGCCCCTAACAACTCGCTTTGGGTTCCGTCGACCAAACATGGCCGACACGCCCCGAAGTCGAGCACCACGGTTGAAAGTGGCAAGGCCGGAACGGGCGCATTGGGGAGGGAACGCACCAAGGCCCGCGCCGGAATATCGCCTGCTTCGTCAGTTCGCCGCCTGGTAGAGACGCCGATGGAAGAGTTTCGTATTGCCGAGCTGATGCAACCCCTTCGCCGCCGCAAGCACGCCCAGGTCGATCAGGGGCTCGATGAGGATGACAGACATGTAGGCAAGCCCGAAGGTCCCGACCTGC
Source organism: uncultured Burkholderiales bacterium (assembly GCA_964445085.1). Taxonomy (GTDB): domain Bacteria; phylum Pseudomonadota; class Gammaproteobacteria; order Burkholderiales; family Thiobacteraceae; genus Thiobacter. Next base: position 12,977 of record CAYUJV010000029.1, on the reverse strand, counting down.
GCCAGATTGGCCGCGCCGAAACCCTGGCCATAGATCGCCCAGAACGCCACCCAGGCCACCACGCCGCCCTGGTACGCTGTCGACAACGCCAGGCACTGCGAGTACGCGACGTCCTTGTAGGGGGTGTTGGCCGGGATGATGCGACGCGCCAGCGCACTCAAGGCGAACAGCGGCACCAGCAGGGTGGTCACGTTCATGCCGTATTGCGGCAGATCCGTTGGGACAAAGAGCACGCCCTGGGCGAGCAGACCAAGCGCGAGGCCGATGGCCGCCGGCGCCGCACCAAACATCAGAAACAGCGTCGAACCAAGTATCAGGTGGACCTCCGACACGCCGACCGGATAGTGTGGGAACACCTGGAAAAAGGTGAATACGAGCATCGTCGCAATCAGGCTGCGCACGCCGAGGGGGACGAGTCCGTCACGCTTAACGGTGCCCCATGCCAGCTTGGCCGTGTACCCCAACACCGTCACCGCGGTAACGGAACCCAACAGCAACTTCGTACCCTCTACCACCCCTGGTTCAATATGCATGATCGCTTCCTCCTAGTTGAAACGTGCTACAGAAAAAACCGACCGACCCGTCGGTCGAAGCCTTCAAACCTTGTTCAGTGCTTACTAATATTCCTGCGCGATGCGCCGCAAATCCGGCGCCCATCCACTCCGCATATCGCGTGAACTTCCCGCGCTCGGTGCTGTTGCACGTGACTATGGACTGTGCCAGTATGGATTTCCAAGACTAAATTCCGATGAGTCCTATAGGGGTTGGCTATGGAGCGAAACATCATCTTTCCGCGCTCGATTCGCTACCTGCTGGCAGTGGCGGAGCATCGCAGTTTCACCCGCGCTGCCGAAGTGCTGTACGTCTCCCAGCCCACTCTGTCGCAACAAATCAAGCAGTTGGAAGACCTGCTGGAGGTGCAATTGCTTGATCGCTCGGGCCGTGCCGTGCGGCTCACCGCGGCCGGCGAGGTCTATCTGCACTACGCGCGCCGCGCCTTGGGCGAGCTGGATGCGGGCAAGCGTGCCATCCACGAGCTGCAGGACTTGAGTCGCGGCTCGCTGCGTCTGGGAATGACGCCGATCACCGATTGCCTGGCGATCCCGTTGCTCGACCACTTCCATGCCCGCTATCCCGGAATCACGGTGAGTACGCTGGAGATGCCGCAGGACGACATCCGGCTTGCGCTGGCCGAGGACCAGGTGGATATCGGTATTGCCTTCAGCAGCACACTGATGACGGAAGACGGCTCCGATGAAGTCGAGAGCCACCTGCTGTTCACCGAAACACTCAACCTTGCCTTCGGCAAGGATCATGCGCTAGCCGGACAACAGGGACCGCTCAGCAAGCACGCCCTGGAACAGGAACCTCTGGTGCTGTTCAATTCCGCTTACGCCCTGCGGCGCCACATCGACCGCTATTGCACCGAACACGGCATTACGCCACGCGTCGCCATGGAAGCGACATCGCTGAGCGTCATCCTGGAAATGGTCCGGCTCGGCCATCTGGCCACGATCCTGCCGGACACCATCGCCTGTGCCCAGCACGGCCTTCATTCCATGTCGCTGCTGCCGGAACTGCCACACCACACGGTCAGCCTGATCTGCCGCAAGGACGCGAACAAGAGTCCGGCCAGCCTGGCCTTCGAGGAACTGGCGGCAGAATGGTCTACGACACGTTGCAAGCTGAAACCCAGCCACAGGATGCGGCCTTGCCCCATGGCGGACACGTGTGCGCGCTTCAAGCTTGATACGGGGCCCGGCGACGGCTTGGGCGGCCCGTGGCAGGAAGCCGATCTTCCGTGGGATGACTGCGGCGCCTGCGTCGCTCGCATGCATGCGTCGACTTAGGGGCGGTTGCCGCTGCGCGTGGGACTAACGGGCGCAAACGCCGGCATCGCCGGCGGCGAGGGCTTGGTCCAGCAACTCTATCCAGTGGTGCACTGGAACCGGCGAAGCAGCGGCGAGGTGCGTAAGGCAGCCGATATTGGCCGTTGCAATTACTTCCGGCCGGCACGACATCAAAGTCTGCAGCTTGCGCGAGCGCAGTGACTCCGACAGTTTCCGCTGCAGGACCGAGTACGTCCCCGCCGCGCCGCAGCACATGAACGGATAGGTGACCGGGATCAGCTTGAACCCGGCGCGCTTCAGCAGCTTTTCCACCACGCCGTTGAGCTTCTGAGCATGCTGCAGGCTGCACGAGGACTGGAATGCGATGCGACGCATGCCTCCGTTCGCGGCTGGCAGCAACCCATCACGCCATTCTGCTGCCACCACCTCGGCAATATCCTTGACCATGTTCGAAACCTGCATGGCTTTATCGCGGTATTGCGGGTCGTTGCCCAACAACCGGCCATAGTCGCGAAAATGCGCCCCACAGCCGCTGGCGGTCAAAACAATCGCCTCGGCCCCGGCTTCGATGTGCGGCCAGAGCGCGTCGATGTTCCTGCGCATGAATGTCCTCGCCTCGTTGCTCGCGGCAAGATGCTGGCTGATGGCACCGCAGCAGCCGTCCGCCGAAGCCACGAGCCGGATGCCAAGCCGGTCGAGCACGCGGGCGGCAGCAGCATTGATGTCGGGCGCCAGCGCCGGCTGCACGCAGCCTTGCCAGACCAGCATGCGGCGCTGATGCGATTTCGCTGGCCACGCACCGCTCGGCCGCGTCTCGGGAATCCGGGACCGCAAGGCCTCTGGCAGCAGTGCGCGCAACGATTGCCCGATGCGCAACAACGGCGTAAATCGGTAGCGGTAGGGCACAACGGCACGCAGTGCGTGGCGCGTCAATTTCGCGCCCAGGGTCCGCGGCGCCGCCCGCTCGGCCACCTCACGCCCAAGGTCGAGCAACCGGCCGTAGCGCACCCCTTGGGGACAAACCGCTTCGCAGGAGCGGCAGGTGAGGCAGCGGTCGAGGTGCAGCTGCACGTCGGCAGCGAAGGATTTCGCCCTCAGCGTCTGCAGCGAGTAGGCAGGCGGCAGCCCCGCCGGGTTGGGCGGCCGGCCCTCCAGCAGTTGCTTGATCAGGTAGATGCGCCCGCGCGGACCGTCCCATTCGTCATCGAGCAGGCGAAACGTCGGGCAGGTAAAGGTGCACTGACCACACTGCACACAGGGCGCAAGCAGCGCCTCCGCCTCTTGTCCGAGTTCGGTGCCGCGGTAGGCTTCGGCCAGCTCAATACGCATGGTGGAACCGCCATTCGCCCCGGGCGCCGGGTGCGCACGGAAAAAGGCCGTGCCGGGAAGGCTTCATGGTTTCTCCCATCATTCAGAACGGGCGCAGGCCGTGCGGGTCCGGCGCGGCTCAAGCCCCTGCATGCACTATGGGTCGTGCCCAAGGCCTTGTCCAAGAGCTTATTCCGATGGAGGCGATAGGAATTGTTTATGTATTCACCACCCCCGCCAGGCGGGAGCGCTACAGCAGGCGGCCCTCGACGATGGGGATGACGCGGCCGCCTACGCTCACCTCGTGCCGGCCGCCGACTACGCGCCCGCGCAGCAGCACCAGAGACGGCCGCCCAAGTTCATAGCCCTGCTCGATGCGCAGGGAAAACGCGGCTTCGGGATACAGTGCATGCTGCAAAAGGTAGGAGCCCAGGAATGCGGCGCCGTTGCCGGTGGCCGGATCCTCGCGCACGCCATGAGCCTCGAAGAAGAATCGCGCGCACAGATCGTTTTCCGGGTGATGGGTTTCGCGACAATAGAGGTAGGTGAGCTGCGGGAAGCCTTGGGCCACCAGTGGCGCGTATGCGGCCAGTTCCAGCCGGCTGCGACGCAGGGCATCCAGGCTGCGCAGTGGCACGATCATGGCGGAGATGCCCGCTGTCATTTTTTGGATGGGGCTTCGCACGTCGATGTCTTCCGGCACAAGCCCCAGCGCAACCGCCATCGCCTCGCGATCACAAACAGGGCCCGGCACCACGGGCGGTGCCCCGAACCACGCGACTTCCCGGCCGTCCGCAGCGGGTTCGAACGTGACCGGCACCGACCCCACCGCCAGGTTCAGCCACACCGCGCGGGTCGCACCGGTCGCGAGCTGGTTTCGAATGACCCACGCGGTGCCCAGGATCGGGTGACCGGCAAAGGCAATCTCCCGCGCCGGTGTGAAGATTCGCACCCGGTAGCCGCCGTTGCTTTCCGGAACCGGTGACACGAAGGTCGTTTCGGAGTAATTCGCCTCCGCGGCGATGAGCTGCATCTTCTCATCGGCCAAAGTCTGCGCGCTGACCACTACCGCCAGTTGATTTCCTGTGTAGGGGCCCTCGGCAAAGACGTCAACGATGAAAAAATCCGGCATCCTCTGCGGCACGTCATTTCGTCTGACCGAATGATATGGCCGGCACTGGCAGTTAACAATAGATTCCGACAATCGGAACCCGTGACAGGTGCGATGTTGGTTACCCGCAGGGGCCCGGTTCGATCAGGAACCCTGGCACGCGTTGTGCTCCTGAACTATCGGATATGGCGTGCCTCTAAGCCGTCGCATGCTGCATCGGATCACTGCGCCCATGGGCGCAATGACAGATTGTTCATCTCCACTCATGGAGGCCTCATGAACACCACGTTGAAAGACAGCATCTATCTGCAGCGCGAAGCCCTGGCGCGGATTCTGCACGAACCGCTGGGCCGTCTGGCCGAGTGCTGCGCGCCCGCGTGGGGAAACTGCGACCAACTCGACGCCATGCTGGCGGAGCATTTCCCCAGTGTGCCGCACTGCTCCTTCCTGTACTGCATGGGACCTGGCGGCATTCAGGTTTCCAACAATGTCGGCGCGAACGGAACCATCCCCGGCCATCTCGGGCGCGACCGCTCGCAGCGCCCCTACATGAACGAGCCGATTCCACCCTGGGGGTTCCTGCTCTCGGATGCGTACATCGGCCTGGACGGGCACCGCCCCTCGCTCACCGCGCTGCAGGTCGTGCGCCGGGATGGGGAGACGCTGGGCTATCTTGGTGCGAACTTCGACCTGCGCAATCTGCCGGCAACATCCGAGCTCTACGAGGAGCCCGGCCAATGGCGTCAGGTGAAGGGCGACCCGGCGATCCGCAGCGGCGTGTTCCAGCAGTGTCGGGTCGAGAGCCCCATGGACGCCCACATCGAGCAGTCCCTCGCCATCCTGCACGAGCTGCTGACGGAGCGCGGGGTGTTCCAGTGCCAGATCCATTTTTCCAGCAGCCAGGCCACGATCTGGACGATCGACGATTCGTTTCGCTATCGCATCCTGGACCACGAGGCCCTGAGCGACCCGGATGTGTGCCTGGTGTATCCGGCGCGGCCCTACCCCGCCGATGCGGCGATCCCGCCCCAGGACATCGCGCGCATCCTGGGCACGATGCGCGAACTGCGCCTGACCGATCCGACCTTTTACCTGCGCATGGCGTCGATCAACATTTTCAACGGGATGGTGAGCGTGACCTTCTCCTGCGACGGCTCGCACTACATGCCGCACGGGGAGTTTCTGCTGAAGGGTGCGTCGTTCTGGTTTTGATCCGCAGGGCTGCGGCGCGGCGGCCAGGGCGTTGCGCCTCCCTGGCCGCCGCCGCTGCCGACGATCAGCGGCGCGGGAACAGATCCGCCATGACCGGAACGTCCTTGTCACAGGCGTGGTTCAGGCAGGGCAGCTCGAAGCCCGCTTCCAGCGTCTTCAGCACCGAGTAGTGGTTGTAGCGGGTGTTGCTCTGCACCCCGTGCTTGCCGTAGTTGGTGTCCACGATCAGCATGACCTGGTTGGTGTTCGGCTTCACGCTGAAGTCGTTCTCGTCCCACAGGACGATGATGGCGTTGTGGCCTTCCTTCCACACGCGGGACGCCTTGATCGCGCCGACCAGTTTCTCGACGGTCTGGTCACCACGGATGGCGAGCGCCGGGTTCATGCCGGCCTGGCTGCCGTTTCCGCCTGGATCGTACATGCAGAACGGGCCGCCATTGCCGCGGCCGTGCTGGTCGTTGCACTGGTTGGGGGCGATGAAGGAGAAGGCCGGCGCCTTGCCTGCGCGCAGGTCGGCGTACAGGCCGTTGGGGCCGTCGAAGCCCACGACATTGCGCAGGCTGTTGCCCTCCTGCTCGCCTTCCTGGGTGCTGCGGAAATAGACGAAGGGGTTGTGCTTGGACGCATACAGGGCAACGATGTCGCTGTTCTTGAGCGGCGGCGTGAGGGCGGGCTGGATGGCGCTGAAGTCGGTGTCGTTGGTGAAGACGCCGTCGCTGTAGTTCACGTGGTCCGCACCGGCGGCGGGCAGGTTTTCCTGGTAGCTCTTCCAGCTCAGCCCATAGGCCGCGAGCTGGTCGGCGATGGACTTGCCGGTGGTGAAGGCGGCGGGAACGGACTGCACGCCGTCGATGTTGAACACGATCTCGCCCGGCGCCGACACTTCGTTCACGGTGTCGATCGCGGGAGTGGCGGCGTCCATGCCGACACCGGCGATGGGGCAGATGGTCGGGCTGGCGGGATGATCCGTGTTCGCCACGCCGGACTGGAGGTTGGGCGTGCAGCTGGCATTGTGCCAGTCAGGGCTGTTGTCGCTCTGGATGCCGAAGTTGGAGCCGCCGACCACTTCGAGGTAGTTGGTCAGGCTGGGATGGCCGATGCCGAAGTAGTTGGTGGCCAGGTTGGCCGACTGCGCCAGCTTGTTGATGAAAGGCGCGTTGGGGTTGTTGTGGATCTGGCCGTATCCATGGTTTTCCATCATGATCAGGAAAACGTGGTCGAGATGGGGAATGCCCCGTGGCGCCTGGCCTTCGTTGGCAAAGGCGCTGCCCGCCAGCGCGGCGGACAGGGCCAGGGCAAGAGCGGACTTATTCATTTTCTTCATTGCACAACCTTTCTGGACGAGATGGGATGGGCCCCGCCGTCGGGATAGGCGGCGACGGGAACTCGGACGCGATGCGTGCCCTGCATGGGTCGGGGAAAGCGGCAGCGACGGCGTCTGGGCGAGAACACTAAACAGCAGCGATGACGTGCGCATGACGGCTGCGGAAAGATTGCGTCAAGACGCGGTCGCAGCGCTGAGCTCGCCCGGCCGAAAACAGCGGCCGCGCCGTGTCGGGCCCTCGATCCGACCTCAAGACGAAAAGGAACAAGCATGAACCGACCGACGGTTGCCGTCCTGCTCTCGGCCCTGGTCATTCCGGGCGCGGGGCATCTCTATTTGAAGCGCGTCGGGCGCGGCATCGTGCTGATCGTCGTCAGCCTGGTCTGCCTGTGGGTCGTGCTGGACCAGGCGCTACAGGAAGCCGCGGCCGTGATGGACGAGATCCAGGCCACGGGCCTGGTCGATCCCGCCCGGGTCTCTGACTTGATGGCGCAGGCGTCGAGCGCTCCCGCCCATCCCCTCACCACGCTCGCCACGGTGGTGCTGGGCGTCTGCTGGGTGTTCGGTATTGTCGACGCGTGGCGTCTGGGGCGGCGCGCCGGTTAGGCGCGGTGCCGCCTTCCATTCGCGTAAGGCAGAAAAAGCCCGGCGTCACGGCGCCGGGCTTTTCCCTTGCTGTGCGCAGTTCAGGCGAACACGCCCTGCTCTTCGATGTTGAAGGTGCGCATGATGTAGTTGAAGGCGCGGTTGCTTGCCGCCTGAGCCACCACATCGAAGATGTCGCGGTCGCTCCAGCCTTGGGCGCGCGCCGCGTCGAGGTCGGCCTGGGTGGTGCTGTCCGGGTGGGTCACCGACTTGATGGCGAGGCGCAGCAGGGGCTTTTCCTGCTCCGCCACCGGCGCCGCGTCGATGTCGGTGCGGGCGGCGCGCGCCCGCTCCACGTCCACGCCCATGTTCCACAGGAAGCCTTCATTGAGGTCGATGCAGAACGTGCACCCGGCATTGGACGACACCAGGTAGCGGATCATGGTCATCAGCAGCGGCGACAGCCGCTCGCCGCTGTTGAAGTAGCCGATGTTGGCGACGTAGCTCTCGAGCAGGGGCGGGCTGACGCCGAACAGGCGCAGGCCGTCCGGCACGAAGCCGAGGCGCTGCTCGATGGCGGCCAGGGTGGCGGCGACGCGCGCCTCCTCGCCGGCGGGCGGTTGCGGGATCAGCAGGGGTTGCACGGTGCGCGATGCGAGTTCTTGCATGATGGACTGCTCCTTTCATTGGGGACTGCGCGATGATAGTCGACCGGTCGGTCAACCGCTGGACAACACTGCTCCCCTCGCCGGTTCATGACGGGTGCGGCTCAGCGCTGGGAGGGAATGCGGATCTGCGCCATTGCCGGCAGCAATTTGCGCAGGACTTCGGGGTCGTTGCGGGTCTTGGCCAGCATCACGACGCCCTCGAAATAGGCGAGCATGGCCTGGGCGGTGGCTTCGATGTTCACCGGCGGCAGGTCGCCGGCCTTGCGCGCCTCCTTGAGCAGCGACTGCAGCGCGGCCTGGAAGCCGTGGAAGATCCCGTTCACCTTGGCCCGGATGATCTCGTCGTGGCTGGACATCTCGTTGGCGAGGTTGCCCACGGGGCAGCCGAGGACGCAGCCGGCTTCCCGCATCACCTGCTTCTGGAATTCGTAGTACAGCTTGCCGAAACGCTCCACCCGCGCCAGCGGCGGAATGTCCGGCGCGAAGGCCTTCTCGAAGATCTGCGTGCGGAACGCGGCCGAGTGGGCGTCCAGCACCGCCAGCGTGAGGTCGCGCTTGCTGGGAAAGAAATGATAGAAGCTGCCCTTCTGCACCCCGGCGGTCTCGCAGATCTCCGCCACGCCGACGTCGGCGTAGCTGCGCGCGTAGATCAGCCTGCGCGCGGCGTCGACGATGCGCTGCTGGGTGTCGCTGCCGGAGGCAGTGGTGGCGGAGCTGGACATGGCGCCAGTATAGTTGACTGGTCGGTCTAGTCAAGCCCCGCCGGGAGCACGCCCGTCCCCTTGCGTCGCCCGCAAAAACCGCCTAAACAATGGATAAGCCGCCCGCAGCCACAAGAGGCGGCCCCCCAAGCCAATAGGAGGAAACCATGTCATCACCGTCCATCCCGCAAGCCCCCGAAAACATGCCCTTCGCGGCGCCCTGCCGCGCCCTCGACACCACGGCGCCGCTGCGCTGGCTGCGCCTCGGCTGGTCCGACCTGGCGCGCGCGCCGCGCCTGAGCCTGAGCTATGGCCTCGCGCTGATGCTGCTGAGCGTGGCGATCGCCGGCTTCACCTGGCGCTTCGGCACCATCGCCCTCTACATCGGGCTCGCCACCGGCTTCGTGTTCGTCGGTCCGGTGCTGGCGGTGGGCCTGTATTCCATCAGTCGGCAGCTGAGCCGCGGCCAGCAGCCGGTGATGGGCTACTGCCTGCGCGAGGGCCGCGCCCACATCCGCGAGCTGGGGGTGCTGGGCATGGTGCTGCTGGTGGTGCTGCTGGTGTGGGCGCGGGCGGCGGCGATGGTGTACGTGTTCTTCCCGATGGACGGCAACCCGACCCTGCAGGAGCTGCTGCCCTTTCTCGGCATCGGCAGCACCGTGGGCGCACTGTTCAGCGCCATCATCTTCTCCGCCACCGCGTTCTCGCTGCCGATGATCCTCGACCGCCAGGTGGACGCGGTGACCGCGGTGGTCACCAGCATCAACGCCGTGCTGCGCAACCGGAAGGCGCTGTTGCTGTGGGCCTGCCTCATCGCCGTCGCGGTACTGCTCGGCTTCGCCACCGGCTTCCTCGCCTTTCTCGTCCTGCTGCCGCTGATCGGCCACGCCACCTGGCATGCCTACCAGGAGACCATCGACGCCTCGGCCTGGCCGCAGAACGTGCCCCAGGACTGAACGCGCAGCAGATGCCGGACATCCGCTTCGAGGCGCACGAGGACACCCTCGAACTGCTGAACCCGCTGGCGGGCTTCCAGCCCGAGACACAGCGGGTGCAGCTGCGCATCGACCCGCTGCTCGGCCACGCTGCCGTGCACAACCCCGCGTTGCGCGACAAGGCCAAGATGCTGCTGGGGGACATCGACCGCGAGTTCCTGCGCCGCATCGCGGCGGAAAGTGTCGAGCGCTGCGTGTTCTGTCCCGGCAAGTAGGACACCGCACCGAAATATCCAGCGGCGCTGTTGCCCGCGGGACGGCTGCAGGTGGGCGAGGCGCGGCTGTTTCCGAACCTGTTTCCCCTGGCCAAACATCACGCGGTGGCGGTCGTGTCCGACGCGCATTTCCTGGAGTTGCGGGAATTCACGCCGGCGCGCCTCGCCGACGCGCTGCTCGTCATGCAGCAGTTCATGGCGGCGGTCGCGCAGCACGACCCGGACAGCCGCTACGCGACGCTGAGCGCAAATTATCTGTTCCCGGCGGGGGCGAGCCTGGTGCACCCGCACTTCCAGCTGCTCATGGGACCCCGCCCCCATGCCCATCACGCCGCGCTCCTCGCTGCCTGGCAGGCTTACCGCGCTGCACAGGGCAGCACCTATTGCGCCGACCTGGTGGCGACCGAGCACCGCCTGGGCGAACGCCACATCGCGCGCAACGGCAACTGGCACTGGCTCGCCGCGTGGGCGCCGCTGGGCAGCAACGAACTGCAGGCGATGCACGCATCGGCGGCCGATTTCACCATCCTGCCGGAGGAGGAGGTGCGCGCGCTCGCCGACGGCCTGTCGCGTGTCCTGCGCTGCTATGAAGCGCTCGGCTATCTGAGCTTCAACTTCACGCTGTACTCCCAGCGCGTGGGCAATGCCTCGGGCGCCCGCCTCTTCCTGCGCCTGATCACCCGGCAGAATCCCGCGCCAGGCTACCGCGCCGACGATTACTTCCTGCAGAAGCTGCTGCAGACCGAGGTGATCCTGCTGCCGCCGGAGGCGCTCGCCCTGCAGGCGCAGGGTTTCTTCGCCACGCCGTCCTGACCAGTCCTCCGCAGCGCGGGAATTCCCCCGAACTGGGCTACACTACTCGCCGCCGCCCGCGGGGAAAAAAATGGCCCTCCAAACCGGCCCATCCCTCCAACGCGGGTGGTATTCGCAGATGTCCGGGAAAAACGTTTTAGGAGAAACCATGAAACGACGTGACTTTCTGCGCCTGGCGGCTTCCACTCCCCTGTTTGCGGCGGCACCTCGCGTGCTGGCCGAGGCAGGCGGCAAGGCTTCCGATTGGCGCACCTTCGAACTGACCTACGAGGTCGATCTGTCCGCCCACCCCGGCGCCGGCCGGCTGTGGCTGCCGCTGCCGCAGCATGCAGGGGATTACCAGCGCGTGCTGTCCGTGGCCTGGCGGGGCGAGGCCGGCATGGCCGTGCCCGACGCCCGGCTCTACTGGGACGAGACCTACCGCGCGCCGATCTTCGCCGCGGCATGGGAGGAGGGCGACGCTGGCCGCCGGCTGAGCGTCACCGCCCAGGTGGCCACCCGCGACCGCGCCATGGCCCCAGCGGCGCGAGCGCTGCGCAGCCCGGAGGAGGCGGCGCTCTACCTGCAGCCCACCGAGCACATGCCGGTGGACGGCATCGTGCGCGACACCGCAAACAAGATCGTCAAGGGCATCCACGCGCCGGAAGCGCGCGCAAAGGCGATCTACGAGTGGATCGTGGACAACACTTTCCGCGATCCCAAGACCCGCGGCTGCGGCCTGGGCAACATCCAGTTCATGCTGGAGTCCGGCGACCTCGGCGGCAAATGCGCCGACATCAATTCGCTGTTCGTCGGCCTGGCGCGCGCCGCTGGCATTCCGGCGCGCGAATTCTACGGCGTGCGGGTGGCCGATTCCGGCCAGTTCAAGAGCCTGGGCAAGAGCGGCGACATCTCCAAGGCGCAGCATTGCCGCGCGGAGTTTTTCTCGGCGCGCCGCGGCTGGGTGCCGGTGGACCCCGCCGACGTGCGCAAGGCGGTGCTGGAGGAAAAGCTCGCGCTCGATGACCCGAAGATCGTTGCGCTCAGGAAGCGGCTGTTCGGCTATTGGGAGATGAACTGGGTGGGCTTCAACTATGGCCGGGATTTCCATCTGCCGGACAGCGCCGACGCGGCCGTGCCCTACCTGATGTATCCCTACGCCGAGTTCGGCAACGCCCGCATCGACGGCCGCGAACCGGCCGAGATGAGCTTCAAGCTGAGCAGCCGCCGGGTCGCCTGACCCCCGCGCGGCACACACCGGGGCGGCTGGCCGGCCGCCCCGTTCCCGCCAACCGTCCCGAGCCGTAGCTGGCTCCCGGCCGCTTGCTACCCGGCGGTGTCCTATACTGACTTCTTTAAGAAGCGCTGCGAACATGCCGGCCGACGTCTTGCAGTGTCCCATCCCGGACAACGAGCCCCAGCGCCTCCAGGCGGTGCGCTCCTACGACATCCTCGACACCGCGCCGGAGGTGGATTTCGACGCGCTCACGCGGGTGGCCGCGCATGTGTTCGAGACCCCGGCAGCGGTGGTCGGACTGCTCGATTCGGACCGCCTCTGGTTCAAGTCGCGGTTCGGCCTCGACGTGCCGCAGCTCGACCGCCAGATCGCCTTCTGCGCCTTCGCCGTCATGCAGCCGGACGAGCTGCTGGTGGTGGAGGACCTGCGCCAAGACCCGCGCTTCAGCCACAATCCCCTGGTCACCCAACCGCCGCACCTGCGCTTCTACGCCGGGGCGCCGCTCATCGATCCCGACGGCTATGCCCTGGGCACGATCGCCGTGGTGGACAGCAAGCCGCGCGCGTTGAACGAGCCGCAGCGCGCTGTGCTCAGGGATCTGTCGACCCTGGTGATCACCGCGCTGGAGAACCGTCGCCGCGCCCTGCTCCTGGCGCGGCTGGCCCTGACCGATCACCTGACCGAACTGGCGAACCGCGCCCAGTTCGACCGCGCGCTCGAAGCCGAAATGGCCCACGCCCAGCGCAGCGGCGAACCTTTCACGCTGATGTATCTGGACCTGGACGGGTTCAAGGAGGTCAACGACCGGCTCGGACATGCCGCCGGCGACGAGGTGCTGCGCGAGATCGCCCGCCGCCTGGCGCGCGAGGTGCGCGCCGAGGACACGCTCGCGCGCTCCGGCGGTGACGAGTTCGGCGTGATCGTGCGCCAGACCGACCGCGACGCGGCCGAGGCGCTGGCGCGCCGCATCGTCGAAGCC
>CAYUJV010000028.1:0-28661 GCA_964445085.1 uncultured Burkholderiales bacterium | reverse complement strand
GTCTCGGGCGCGCCGGCGAGGCTGGCCGTGGGCTGGCGCGCCTCCCAATGGGCGGAGACGACGAGGATCGCCGTCGGCGGCGGCAGCGCGCGGCCGATGTCGCGCCACGCCGCCACCGCGCCAGGCGCCTTGAGCAAGGCATCCGGCGCGCCGTGGGAGATGAATACGACGGGCATGGGCGCGGACATGGCGGTCTCCCTATTGCTGGATCGCCTCGAGCGCGATCAGCAGCGTCACGTCGTCCGACACGGTCGGCGCGTACTTGCCCATGTTGAACTCCGAGCGCTTGATCTGCGCCACGGCATTGGCGCCGATGGCATCCCGCTTCAGCATCGGGTGCGGCATCTCCTGGAACGAGGTGAGCGTGAGCGTCACCGGCTTGGTGATGCCCTTGATCGTCAGATTGCCGTCCACCGCCACCGGCGTGTCGCCTTTGAACTTCACCGCCGTGGACTTGAAGGTGATGGTCGGGTACTGCGCAGTGTCGAAGAAGTCCGGCCCCTGGATATGCTCGTTGAACACCGGATAGCCCGTGTTCACCGACTTGGCGTCGATGGTGACGTCGACCGAGGCGGTCTTCGCGGCGCGGTCGAGCACGATGGTGCCGCTGGTCTTGTCGAAGCGGTGGATCTGGTTGGAGTAGCCGAAATGGCTGTACTCGAAGCGCGGCGCCGTGTGATTGGGGTCGATGACGAAGGTCACCGGCGCGGCGGCGGCGCTGCCGATCAGCGCGCCGAGGACAAAGGCGAGGGCAAGTTTCTTCATGGTCGTTCTCCTGGGTTGATGGGTGGAAATGGCTTACTTCTTGCCGGCGGCAACCGCCACCAGCCGGAATTTGATCTGCACCTCGTTGGCCACGGTGCCGAAGTCGGCCCACACGCCTTCGCCGATGCCGTAGTCGGCGCGCTTGAGCACGAAACTGCCTTCGAACACGCCGGTCGCGCCTTCCGGGCGGAACGTGGCCACGGTGCTGACGTCGCGGGTGCGGCCCTTGATGCTCATCTTCCCGGCCACCTCGAAGCGGTTGCCGCCCAGGGGCTTCACCGAGGTGGAGACGAAGCGCGCGCTGGGAAACTGTCTGGTGTCGAACCACAGCTTGCCCGCCACCTCGTCGTTGGCCTCCGGCGTGCCGGCGTCGATGCTGGCCAGGTCGATGCTGATCTCGGCCGCGCCCGCCGCGGGCTTGGCCGGATCGAAGCGGATGCTGCCGCTGAAGCGCTTGAAGCTGCCGTCCATGGGCACGTTCATCTGCTTGTAGACGAAGGACAGGCGGCTCTGGTCGGTGCGCAGCGTATCGAATTCGATGGCATGGGCAGCGGTGAACAGCACCAGCCCCAGCAGGAGTCCCAGCACTTGCGTTGTATGTTTCATCAAGGCTCTCCGGTTCAGGATCTGCGCAGGAAAGGCAGCATGCGTGGCAGCACCTCGTCGCGATCGACGACGTGGTGCTTGATCGCGGCGGCGGCGTGCAGCGCCACCAGGCCGGCCAGGGTGTAGCTCAGCGCCTGGTGCACCGTCTCCAGCACCTCGCCCAGGGCCTTGTCCTTGGCCAGCAGGTCGGGCAGCGGCAGCACGCCGAAATACACGGTCTGCACGCCCTTGGCCGAACTCATCAGCCAGCCGGAAAGCGGCACGGCGAGCATCAGCAGGTAGAGCAGGCGATGCGCCGCCACGGCCGCGGACTGCTGCCATGCCGGCACCGATTTCGGCGGCGCCGGGGGCCGATGGCTCAGCCGCCACAGCAGGCGCAGCAGCACGAGGAGAAAGATGGTCACGCCCGCCCACTTGTGCCAGGCATAGATCCGGAGCTTGTCCGGACTGAGCGGCAAATCGCTCATGTAGAGGCCGACGCCGAAGGTGACGACCAGCGCCAGGGCAATGAGCCAGTGCAGGGTGATGGCGGTGCGGGTGTAGGCAGGAGAGGAATCCATGAGCTGTTTGCGTCCTTGTTGGGGTTCCGGGTTGATCACACTGTAGGACAAGCGATGTTCCTGCAATAGCCTACAATCTGAAAATAATCATTGCGCAATATGCAACAATACGTTTTACCTTTGGAGCTCAGTCATGGATCGACTCGATGGCATGCGCCTGTTCGTGCGCGTCGCGGAGCTGGGCAGCTTTGCCGCCGCGGCGCAGCAGATGAACGTGGCGCGTTCGGTGGTGACGCGGCAGATCGCGGCCCTCGAAGCCCACCTCGGCACCAAGCTGCTCGCCCGCAGCACGCGCCGCCTGAGCCTCACCTCGGCCGGCACCAGCTACCTGGAAAAGTGCCGGGAAATCCTCAGCCTGGTGGAGGCGGCGGAAGCCGGGCTGCACGAAGACCGGCAGACGCCACGCGGCCATCTGCGCATCACCCTGCCGTTCTCCTTCGGCATCCGCCGGCTGATGCCCCTGTTCTGCGATTTCATGACTGAGAATCCGGACATCTCCATCGAGCTGGAGTTCAACGACCGGCGGGTGAATCTGATCGAGGGCGGCTTCGACCTGGCGATCCGCATCGCCAACCGGCTCGAACCCGGCGACGTGGCGCGCAAGATCGGCAGCAGCAAGGGCCTGATCGCCGCCGCGCCGGACTACCTCGCACGCCACGGCCGACCCAGGCACCCGAAGGACCTGGCCGCGCACGAGTGCTTCGGCTATCTGCTCGCGCCGCGCTCGAGCTGGTCCTTCGTCGTCGACGGCGAGACGCAGTGGTTTCCGGTCAACGGCCGGCTCAAGGCCAACAGCGGCGATGCCCTGCTGGAGGCCGCGATCCGCGGCCTGGGCATCGCCCGGGCGCCGACCTTCGTCGCGGAACAGGCGGTGCGCGAGGGCCGGCTGGAAGTCCTGCTGCCCGGGTTCCCGACGCCGGAGTTCGGCATCTATGCCGTATTTCCGGGCAACCGCTACGTGCCGCACCGGGTACGCGCCCTGGTGGAATACGTTGCGACCCGCATCGGCCCCCATCCGCCCTGGGATGCCATCTTGGCGCCCTCGCGCAAGGGAAAGTGACGAATGCAGATCTGGGTCGACGCCGACGCCTGCCCGAATCCGGTCAAGGATATCCTGTTCCGCGCCGCGGAGCGGGCGCGGGTGCCGCTGGTGCTGGTCGCCAACAAGCTGTTGAAGGTGCCCGCCTCGCCTTACATCCGCGCGCTGCAGGTGCCGGGCGGCTTCGACGTGGCCGACGCGAAGATCGCCGAGGCGTGCGCGCCCGGCGACCTGGTGATCACCGCCGACATTCCGCTGGCGAGCGCGGTGATCGAAAAAGGCGGGCACGCGCTCAATCCGCGCGGCGAGTTCTACACGCCGGATTCGATCAGGGAACGGCTGACGAGGCGCAACTTCATGGACGCGCTGCGCGCGAGCGGGGTGGAGACGGGCGGGCCGGCGGCGTTCGGGCAAAGCGAGCGCCAGGCCTTCGCCCGGCAGCTGGACCGCTTTCTCGCCAAACAGGCGCGCTGACTATTGGGCGACTTCCTTGAGCCAGGCCAGCGCGGGCTCGATGGCATGGTCCGGCGTTTGCTCATGCCCGCCCGGGACCTCGATCAATTGGGTGTGCGCGGTCTTCGGCAGCTTGTTCTCGTAGACGCGCGTGCCGTTGGCCTTCAATCCAGGCGACTCGCCCGCGCCCACCACCCACAACACCGGCGTGTCGGGTTTCAAGGCCGCCGCATTGGCGCTGAAATTCATCGGGCCGTCCGGATCGAAGAAAGCGAGATAGGTGTTTGCGCTCATGCTGATCTGCTTGCTGCGATTGCCGGTGTTGATGTCGTCGAACCACGCCTTGGCATCGCCCTGCCCGGCCTGCACCATCTCCCTGGCTTTCTTCACGCTCGCCTCCAACGCCGCACGGAAGGACTTGCTCTCCGGAAAATGCCCGGGCGCCAGCACGATCACCCCGTCCACCTTGTTCTGGCCGGCATAGCGCAGCGCGCCCGCCGCGCCGAGGCTGTGGCCGGCGAGGAAGATTTTGCTGGCACCCTGCGCGCGCAGCCTGGCGATGGCGGCGTCGATGTCCTTCATCATCGCATCCAACCCCTCCCCATAGGCACGCCGCGCCGACCACACCATCTCCGGCGAGTCGACCGCATAGCCTTCGCGCGCCAGGGCCTTGGCGAACTTGAGCGTGTACGAGCTCGGGTTGCCCCATTTGCCGTGCATGACGACGATGCCGATCTCCCCGTTGCCGGCACAGGCAAGCGACGCCCAGCCGGACAGGACCGCCGCAACCCACACCACCCGCAACAACCGCCCCAACCCGAACATTCCCATCTCCTCTCGTTCAGAACATCATCCCGATGACACCCAGCAGCGCCAGCCCCACACCGGCAGCGACCAGCCTGAAGTCCGGTTCGCGCACCTGCGCCCGCACCTGCACGTCGGCGCTGTGCACCGTCATCTGCGGCGCGCCCTCGGCTGCCAGTTCCAGACGATAGCTGACGGGGCGGGATATCGGCAGCGGCGGCAGCGCGTGCTGGAATACGCGGCTGGGCGTGGACTCCACCTCCGGGGACTGCAGGCTGAAGCGCTCGTCCAGCACCACGCGCTCGCCGTCCAGCAGGCGCACGCGGTAGTCGCTGCGCGGGGTATAGGTCGGCTGGATGGTGGCGCCGTGAGAGACGCTGAAGCGCAGCACCAGCGCCACCGGCTCCATGTCCGGCGTGAGGCGCAGCGCGACCGGCTCGAAGCGTTCGCCGCTGGCGTCGCGCGCCGCCGTCAGCGGGTAGGTGGCAACGACGGCCCCGGAAAAGAATCGCGCATAGACGTAGTAGCCCGGGCCGAGCAGCAGGCCCAGGATCAGCAGCAGGATGCCCGGGGTCTTACCCATGGGACGGGGCAGCCGGAGGCTTGCACGCGAACACTCCGCTCATGGCGCAGCCTCGGCAGCAGTCGAAAACAGGCGCTATGCAGGATGGTGCTTGCCGACGGTGACCCGGTTGGCCTGCAGGCCCTCGCCCGCGACTTCTTCCAGGAACACGACCTCGTCGCCGACCTTGAGCTGGTCGAAATCCGGGTGCACGACGTTATACCGGTGGAAATACAGCTCCTTGCCCGTCTCGGTCTCGATGAAGCCGTAGCCCTCTTCCGGGAACAGCCGCGCGACCTTGCCATGCAGTTCCAGCTCGTGGGTCTTGGTGTCGCCGCGCTGCCGCCGCGCATAGTCCTCCAGCCGGCGCCGGGCGTGGTCGAAGGCATCGCGAATCGCGACATAGACATCCTCGGCCTTGTCGCGGTTGACCACCACTTCGCCGCCGGGCACAGTGATGTCGAGCCGGATGTTGAACAGCTTGCCCTGATGGTGGTGGCGCTGGACCGTGCCCACGACGGCGCGGCAGCCCATGATCTTGTCGTAGAACTGGTCGAGCTTCTCGGCCTTGTCGCGAATGGCGGCTTCGACGGCGTCGGAATGCGGCACGTCACGGAAGGTTACTTGCAGCGGGATTTGCATGGCGGGTTCCTCGGACTTTTGTTGGACAATGACCTGGCCTGCTTCAATATTAGCAGCTGGCTCACGACAACAAGGGAAACCGGGACATGTCCTTCCGCGCCTTTCGCATTGCCCTGCTCTTGCTGGTGCTCGCCCTCGCCGGCGGCCTGACCTGGTGGGAGGGCATGCTCGTGCGCAGCTGGGTGCGGCCGCTGGACATCGTGGTCTACCCGATCAACGGCGACGGCTCCGAGGAAACGGCAGCCTACATCGGCAAACTGTCCGCCGACTCGTTCCAGGACATCGGCGCCTTCCTCGACACCCAGGCCGAGCGCTACCGGCTGAGGCAGCTGCCCAGGGCGCACATACGCCTGGGCAAGCCGATCGCCGAACTGCCGCCCCCGCCGCCGCAAGGCGCGCGCGGCGCCGTGGATTCCGTGCTCTGGAGCCTGAAGACGCGCGCCTACGCCTACCGCCACACGCCGTTCTGGAGCGGCCTCGGCCGCATCCGCCTGTTCGTGGTCTACCACCAGGGCGAGGAAGACAAGCCGCTGCAGCATTCCCTGGGCCTGCGCAAGGGCCTGATCGGCGTGGTGCATGTGTTCGCCCGGCCGGAGATGGCGGAGCAGAACAAGGTGGTGATCGCCCATGAACTGCTGCACACCCTCGGCGCGACGGACAAATACGACCACGATGGCAATCCCCGCTACCCGGACGGCTTCGCCGACCCCGGGGACGGGCCGCGCTACCCGCAGCGCATGGCGGAGCTGATGGCCGGGCGCCGGGCCGTTTCCCCGACCCGGTCCGAAATCCCGGAAAGCCTCGCAGGCTGCGTGATCGGCCCCAGGACGGCATATGAAATCAACTGGTAGCGCTCTATAATCGCGCCCTCCGGATTCAAGCATCCCATCGATGAAAACGCTTTATTTCGTGCGCCACGGCGAGGCCGACTACAACGTGCTGGCCCGGGTCAATGCCCATCCCCAGGTAAAGAACAATCTCACCGCGACCGGCCGCGAGCAGGCGGCCTGCGCCCGGCGGGAACTGGCGGCGTGCGGCATCGAACTCATCTACTGTTCGGAATTTCCGCGCACCCAGCAGACCGCGGGCATCCTCAACGAAGGCTTGGGCGCGCCGCTGCGCGTCGATGCCCGCATCAACGAAACCGGCGCCTTTGCCTTCGAGGGCAAGCCGGTGCACCTCTGGCACGACGCCCAGGTCCCCGACCGCATGACGGCCGTCGTCGCGGGCTGCGAATCCTTCGCCGACATGAAGCGGCGGCTGGCGGATTTTCTCGCCAGCCTGCGCACGCTGCCGCAGCAGCGGATCGCGGTGGTCTCCCACGAGGAGCCGATCCAGGTGATGGTGGGCCTGCTGCAGGGCCTGGCCGATGCGCAGGCGTTGAGCCGGCCCATCAGCCACTGCTACCCGATTGCCCTGCCGCTCGCGATTTAATCCGCGGCGGGAACAAGGGCAAGAAATCCTTGTCTCTGCTCCTTCACCACGCCCCCAGGGCAGCAACATCGCGCGGTAAAATCACGCCATGAAAGCAGCTTCTCGCGCCGCGGCCAAGCCCTCGGCGGCCAAACCCCTTACCAGCTACCGTCCGTACTGGGCGAAGCGCTTCGGCATCGCGCCCTTCCTGCCCATGAGCCGCGAGGAGATGAACGTCCTCGGCTGGGACTCCTGCGACGTGATCCTGGTCACCGGCGACGCCTACATCGACCACCCCAGCTTCGGCATGGCCCTGGTGGGGCGGCTGCTCGAGGCACAGGGCTTCCGCGTCGGCATCATCAGCCAGCCGGACTGGCATTCGGCTGACGCCTTCAAACAGCTGGGCAGGCCCAATCTGTATTTCGGCGTGACGGCGGGCAACATGGATTCCATGGTCAACCGCTACACCTCCGACCGCAAGATCCGTTCCGACGACGCCTACACCCCCAACGGCGAGCCGAACAAGCGCCCCGACCGCGCGCTGGTGGTGTACGCCCAGCGCTGCCGCGAGGCCTATCCGGAAGCCAACATCGTCATCGGCGGCATCGAAGCCAGCCTGCGCCGCATCGCGCACTACGATTACTGGTCGGACAAGGTGCGGCGCTCGGTGCTGCCGGATTCCAAGGCCGACATCCTGCTCTACGGCAACGCCGAGCGCGCGCTGGTGGAGCTCACCCACCGCCTGGGGCGGGGCGAGCCGATCGAGCACATCACCGACCTGCGCGGCACCGCCTTCATGCGCCCGCGCGGCTGGGTGCCGGGCGACGAATGGGCGGTGGTGGATTCCACCGACGTGGACACGCCGGGGGCGCTGGTCAGGCATCCGGACCCGTATGCGATGGGGGAAATCCCCCCCGCCCCCCCTTTTTCAAAGGGGGGAGAAAAGCCCGCGACGCCGCATGGCGCGGGTTCCCCCTTTGAAAAAGGGGGACAGGGGGATTTCGCGGCGCCCGCCCAAGTCATCCGCCTGCACAAGCAGCAGCCCCGCCTCGACCGCAGCAAGACCGTGGTGCGCCTGCCCGCTTTCGAGCAGGTGTCGGAAGACCCCGTGCTGTACGCCCATGCCTCGCGCACCCTGCATCTGGAATCGAACCCGGGCAATGCGCGCGCCCTGGTGCAGGCGCATGGATCGAGAGACGTCTGGCTCAACCCGCCGCCCATCCCGCTCACCACCGCCGAGATGGATTACGTCTACGGCCTGCCCTATGCGCGCAATCCCCATCCGCGCTACGGCGGCGCGAAGATTCCGGCGTGGGAGATGATCCGCTTTTCCGTGAACATCATGCGCGGCTGCTTCGGCGGCTGCACCTTCTGCTCCATCACCGAGCACGAGGGGCGCATCATCCAGAGCCGCTCGGAGGAATCGATCCTGCACGAGATCGAGGAAATCCGCGACAAGACGCAGGGCTTCACCGGCATCATCTCCGACCTCGGCGGACCCACGGCCAACATGTATCGCATGGCGTGCAAGGATCCCCGGATCGAATCCGCCTGCCGCCGTCTGTCCTGCGTGTTCCCCGGGGTGTGCGAGAACCTCAATACCGACCACGCGCCGCTGATTTCACTGTACCGGAAGGCGCGCGCCATCAAGGGCGTGAAGAAGATCCTCATCGGTTCCGGCATCCGCTACGATCTCGCCGTGCGCTCACCGGAATACGTGAAGGAACTGGTGCAGCACCACGTCGGCGGCTATCTCAAGATCGCGCCGGAGCACACCGAGGCAGGCCCGCTCGCCCACATGATGAAGCCGGGCATCGCCACCTACGAGAAATTCAAGCAGTTGTTCGACAAATTCTCGAAGGAAGCGGGCAAGGAGCAGTACCTCATTCCCTACTTCATCGCGGCCCACCCCGGCACCACCGACGAAGACATGCTGCATCTCGCGCTGTGGCTGAAGAAGAACGGCTTCCGCCTGGACCAGGTGCAGACCTTCCTGCCCACGCCCATGGCGCTGGCCACCACCATGTACCACACGGAATTCAATCCGCTGCGCGGGCTGAAACATCCGGAACACGTGGACACCGTGCGCCAGGGCCGCGTGCGGCGCCTGCACAAGGCGTTCCTGCGCTACCACGATCCGGAGAACTGGCCGATCCTGCGCGAGGCGCTCAAGCGCATGGGCCGCGCCGATCTCATCGGCAACGGCAGGAAGCAGCTGGTGCCGGCCTGGCAGCCGGCGGGTACCGGCGTGAAGCCGGAGGGGGTGCGCGGCGCGCGAGGCCCCGCCACGCGAGGCAAGGCACCGGCCAGAGGCGGGCGGCGCTAGGGAAGCCCCGCAAACGTACTGCGCAGGCCGCGACCTTTTTCAGAGCTTCCCTGGCGTCCCGCGATCAGCGCCGCTGCGCCGCTCAATACGGCCTGACGTGGTTTTCGAGCCAGGACTCGAGCTCGTCCCAGGCCTTGGGTTTGCTCAGGTAATAGCCCTGCGCCTGGTCGCAGCCCATCCCGCGCAGCATCGCCAGCGTGGCCGCATCTTCCACCCCTTCCGCCACCACCTTGAGATCGAGGTTGTGCGCCAGGGCGATGGTGGAACGCACGATGATCGCGTCCTGCTCGTTGCGCACCATGTCCTGCACGAAGGCGCGGTCGATCTTCAGCGTCTGGATCGGCAGCCGGCGCAGGTAGCTGAGGGACGAGTAGCCGGTGCCGTAGTCGTCGACGGACAGCCGCACTCCCAGCGCCGCGACGCGGTTGAGCAGCGCGACCGCCCCTTCCGGGTCGTGCATGAGCGCGGTCTCGGTGATCTCCAGCTCCAGCTCGCCGGGGCCGACGCCGTAGTCCTGCAGCAGATGCTCGATCACCTGGACGCAGCGGTCGTCGCTCAGGTTGCGCGCGGACAGGTTCACCGCCACCGCGTAGGCCTTTCCCTGCCGTTTCCATTGCTGCTGCTGGGCCAGCGCCAGGCGCAGCACCTCCTGGGTGAGGAAGTGGATGGACTCCCCCATTTCCGCCAGCGGCAGGAATTTGTCCGGCGGCAGCAGCCCGCGCTGCGGGTGCTGCCAGCGCACCAGCGCCTCGACGCCGATCACCCGGCCGCCGTGCAGGTCGAGCCTGGGCTGGTAGTGCAGGCGCAGCTGGCCCTCGCGGATCGCGGGCCCGAGTTCCACCATCATCGCGAGCCGCTCCGGCGTGTGCAGGTCGAGCCGGCGGCTGTAGACCGCGACCCCGGAACTGGAACGCTTGGCGGCGTACATGGCCACGTCGGCCGAGCGCAGCAGCGCGTGACTGTCGGCGCCGTCCTCCGGATAGGCGGCGATGCCGAGGCTCGCGCCCACCTCCAGCGGCATGTTCTCGATCTGGAACGGCGCGCGCAGCGCCAGCAGCAGTTGCTCCGCCACCGACCGCGCGGTATCGATGTCGGCGCCGGGCAGCGCGACGGCGAACTCGTCCCCGCCCAGGCGGCACAGCAGGAACGCGCGGCCCGCGAGCGTCGACTTCAGCCGGCGCGCGATGTGCTGGAGCACCTTGTCTCCGGCGTGGTGGCCCAGGGTGTCGTTGATCTCCTTGAAGCGGTCGAGGTCGAGCAGGATCAGGGCCGCGCTGGGGGACGCCTGCCGGCCATGGACGGCGCGGTCGAATTCGCGATGCAGCAGCAGCCGGTTGGGCAGGCCGGTCAGCGGGTCGTGCTGCGCCAGATGCTCCAGTTCGTGCACCTGGCGCGCATTCAGCAGCGCGAGCGATACGGTGTTCCCGATCGCTTCCAGCGTCTCCAGTTCCAGCTGGCTGAACTCGCGCCCGCGGGTGAAGGCGAGGTCGATGGTGCCGAAGGATTTTTCGCCGTGGAACAGCGGAATCATCAGCGCCGCCTGCACGCCATGCTGCAGCAGGAAGGCCTTGACCTGCGGGTGCATGCGCTCGTCCGTGGCGAAGTCGGTGCTGAGCATGAGTCGCCGCTCGACCAGGGCGCGCCCGCTCAGGGTGGCGGAAAGCGGAATGGAGGGAATGAGCCGGCCCACGTCCGCATGGGGGCCGAAGGCGCTGGCCACGGTCAGGGTCTGGCCGCTTTCGTCCAGCAGGAACGCGGCGGCGTCGGTGGCGCCACTCACGCTGAGCAGGGCCCTGGTCGCGGTGTCGAGAATCGCACCGACCTCGAGCTTGCCGTGCAGCCGGCGCGACAGCTCGTTCACCAACTGCAGGCTGCGGTTGCGCTCCACCAGCTCCTGGCGCGAGTGGGCCAGCTCCGCCTGCGCTTTCTTGCGTTCGGTGACGTCCCGCACCGTGGCGTGCAGATGAGGCACGCCGCCCAGCTCCACCACGCTGAGGGTGACTTCCGCATCGAAGGGCGTGCCGTCGTAGCGCAGATGCCGCCACTCGAAGAACTGGGGAGCGCCGCGAAACGCCGCTTCGATTTTCTCCAGGGCCGCGTCGCGGGACGGGCGCCCATCGGGCTGGAATTCGGGAGAAAAGCGGTAGGGCGTGCTGCCGAGGATCTGTTCGCGGCTGCAGCCGAACATCTTGAGGGTCGCCGCGTTGCAGTCGATGAAACGGTCGCCCTGCATGAGGAAGACCGCGTCAGCCGCGCCGTCTAGAACGGCGCGCTGCATGACGGTGAGCTCCCGCAGCTTCGCCTCGCGCTGGCGGAGGTCGTGATGCACGATGAGCTGTGCCAGCAGGTCGGCAACCGATTCCGCGAAGCGTTGCTCGTCCTCGCTCCAGCGGCGGGGCCCGCCTACCTGCTCGCAGCACAGCACGCCGCGGGTCTGGCCGGCGATGCGCAGGGTGGCATCGAGCATGGCGCCGATGCCCTGCGGCGCCAGATAGGACGCCGTGAAGTCGCGGGTGCGCGGGTCGGCGCGGGCGTCGCTCGCGGCGATCACGCGCTCCGCATCCAGGGCTTCGAAATAGGCCGGATAATCGGCGTGGAAAAGCTGCACGCCCTGCATATAGCCCTGCGACACCGCATCGAACAGCTTGCGCAGGCGCAGAGCCGGCGGCTGATCCTGCTTGAGCCATACCCCCACACGTTGCACATGCAGCGCCGCGCTGGTGGCGCGGGTGATGCGCTCGAGAGCGGAATCCAGGGATTTGTCCCATAGCGCCCAGTCCCGCACCAGCGCGAGGTAGTCGGCGTTCAGACTGCTGCCTGCCGATGGCGGGGCTTGCCTGGGGTGTCTGGACATGCTGGCCGGCTCTCCCTGGACCCCCGGCGATATGCCGCTGGTCTAGGTTCATCTTAGCATCTCGCCTGCCGGCAACCGTACAAATACGGGGCGTCAGTGACGGCGGCGCCTGCGCCAGTGCAGGGTACCTTCCCACTGGCAGGCCGGGTTGTCGCAACGGTAGCGGCGTACGGGCCGCAGCAGCGACATCATGTGGTCGAGGAGACGACGATGGATGCGCTGCACGCTTTCGCCGCAGTGCGGGCAACACAGTGGCTCCGGGAGGGGCGGATTGGGCATGGTCGGGGATGGCCGCAGACTGAGGGACATTCTTGGCGATGCTTTTGAATACTAGACGTTGACCCGGCGCGGCAGGGTAAGTTCAGCGTTAAAACTTGGTGAAGCTTGCGCGCCGGGCCGGGCCACGCGTGGCATAATCTTTCGCCAGACGGACATACCACGCTCCGGACCGGCCATGCAGATCATCCCCCGCCTCCAATCCGAACTCCCGCGCCTGACCGCGTTGCGCCACGACATCCACGCCCATCCGGAACTGGCGTTCGAGGAACGCCGCACCAGCGACGTGGTCGCGCGCTGGCTGGAAGCCGCCGGCGTCGAAGTCCATCGCGGCCTGGCGGGCACGGGGGTGGTGGGCGTGCTGCGCGCAGGCAGCTCGCATAAGGCCATCGGCCTGCGCGCCGACATGGACGCCCTGCCGATCCAGGAGCAGAACAGTTTCCCGCACCATTCGCGCCATGCCGGCAGGATGCATGCATGCGGCCACGACGGCCATACCGCGATGCTGCTGGCGGCCGCCGAACACCTGGCGCAGACCCGCAATTTCGACGGCACGGTGTATTTCATCTTCCAGCCGGCCGAGGAAGGCGAAGGCGGCGCACGGGCCATGATCGAGGAGGGCCTGTTCACCCGCTTTCCCATGGATGCGGTGTTCGGCATGCACAACTGGCCGGGCCTGGCGGTGGGCCAGTTCGCGGTGCACGCGGGACCGGCGATGGCCGGCACGGACCAGTTCGACATCGTGCTGCGCGGGCACGGCGCCCATGCCGCCATGCCGCACCAGGGCCTCGACCCGGTGCTGGCCGCCGCGGCGCTGGTGCAGGCCCTGCAGTCCATCGTCAGCCGCAACACCGACCCCACCGATTCCGCGGTGGTAAGCGTGACCCGCTTCCATGCCGGCGAGGCATACAACGTCATTCCGCCGGAGGCGACCCTCGGCGGCACCGTGCGCAGCTTTCGCCCCGAGGTGCAGGAGAAGGTCGAAGCGGCCATGGAGCGCCTTGCCTCCGGCATCGCCGCGGCCCACGGCATGCAGGCGCAGGTGACCTACCGCCGCGGTTACCCGCCCACCATCAACAGCCTGCGCGAAGCCGAACTGTGCCGGGGCATCGCCGCCGCACTGGTGGGAGCCGACAACGTGCGCACGGACCTGCCGCCGTCCATGGGCGCGGAGGATTTCGCCTACATGCTGCGCGAAAAGCCCGGCTGCTACGTCTGGGTCGGCAACGGCCCCGGCGAAGGCGGCTGCACCCTGCACAATCCGCGCTACGACTTCAACGACGCAGTGCTGCCGATCGGCGCCAGCTACTGGGTGAAGCTGACGGAGCACCTGCTGAAGCGTTAGGGAAGCTCTGCAAAAGGTCGCGAGCAAGCCCGGCTGGCCGCCGAGAAGCGCACCTGTACAAGGAAGTACAGCGAGCATCGCAGGCGGGCAGACGGGCTGCGCAGTACTTTTGCAGAGCTTCCCTAGTCGGGATGCGCCCTGCCGCCGGGGGAGCGGACTTGCCCGACCCCCGGCCGGCGCGCAGAATGTCATGCAACTGTGCCTCTCCGCCAGCGCCGGGGAGCACGCCTCAACAGGTGATCCCCGATGGAAGAATCCCAACTCAGAAACGACCTCGAGCGCCAGCTCTACGCCGCCCAGGTGGGCGACACGCCGAGCGAAGTCTTCATGAAGCAATTGGTCGACGCGCAGATCTTCATGCCGGTACAGGACGACAGCGCCGTCGGCGGCATCCAGCGCTCGACCAAGGCACGTCCGCTGGTGGTGCAGGACCCGGACGGCCTGTCCTCCCTCGTCCTGTTCACCAGCCCGGAGCGGGCCAAGCCTTTCCTGGAGCACTATCCCGATTTCCGCGGCGGCCTGCTGACCGACTTCAAGTGGGTGCTGGAGAAGATGGACACCGGCTTCGGCATCGTCATCAACCCTGGCGATGACCTGGGCATCGACCTGGAACCGGAGCTGGTGCAGCTGCTGGCGCAGTCCGTGGCGATGAACAAGTCGTAATGGGCGCCCCGCCCTGCGTTTCCTAGAATGAAGCGATAGTCATCGCCAAGAGAGGAAGACCGACATGCATTCTCCCTTCATCCGCGCCACCAGCCGCATCGCCCTTGGCATCCTGCTGTGCGTCACCCTGCCGCTGCAAACCGCGCAGGCGGGTCTGGTGACCACCGAACAGGTTGCCGCCCACGCCAGTCCCCAGGCCCAGTCCCAGCGCGCGCATGTCCTCGGCCTGCTGGAGCGCGCCGACGTGCGGCAAGCGCTCGAGCAGCACGGGGTGAACCCAGGCGACGCCAAGTCGCGGGTTGCCGCCATGACGGACGACGAAGTCGCGCAGCTGAGCCAGAAGCTGGACGAGGTGCCGGCCGGCGGCGACGTGCTGGGCGTGATCGTGTTCGTGTTCCTGGTGCTGCTGGTGACGGACATTCTCGGCTTCACCAAGGTATTCCCCTTCACCCGGCCCATCCGCTGATCCGTGCATCCGCCGAACCGCCGCGCCCGCCTCTGGGCGGGCGTTGCGCTTTGCGCGGCCCTCGCCGGCTGCGCCGGCACGCCGCAGCTCACGGCGCTGCGACAGGCACCGCCGCCCCTGCCGCCGCAAGCGGAACTCACCGCCGTGCCGTTCTTCCCCCAGGAGACGCACCAGTGCGGTCCGGCCGCGCTCGCCACCGCACTCAACGCCTCCGGCGTTGCCGTCTCGCCCGAGGCGCTCACGCCGCAGGTCTATCTGCCCGGGCGTGAAGGCAGCCTGCAGGTGGAGATGCTGGCGACCGCGCGGCGCCACGGGCTGGTCGCCTATCCGCTGGCGCCATCGCTGAATGACTTGCTGCGCGAAGTCGAATCTGGCACGCCGGTTATCGTGCTGCAGAACCTGGGCCTGTCGATTCTGCCGCTGTGGCATTACGCCGTGGTCGTGGGCTATGACCTGCCGCGCGAAGACGTGATCCTGCGTTCCGGCGTCACTGCGCGCGAAGTGATGCCGCTCGGCACCTTCGAGCACACCTGGGCCCGCAGCGGCTACTGGGCCATGCTCGCCGTGCCGCCGACGCGGCTGCCGGCCACCGCAGCGGAAGCCGCCTACGTGCAGGCCGCGGCGGCGCTGGAGCGCGCGGGGCAGACGCGGGCGGCGAACCTCGCCTACCGGACCGCCCTGCAACGCTGGCCGAACAATCTGACCGCACGCATGGGGCTCGGCAACACGGCCTATGCGCTGAAGCAGTGGAAGGACGCCGAGCTCGCCTTTCGCCAGGCGGCGGCGGACCATCCGCAGGAGTGGATGCCTCTCAACAATCTGGCGCTGGTTCTGGCCGAACAGAGGCGCTACGACGAAGCGGTGAAGATCGCCCGGCAGGCGGTGGCGCTGGCAGGCGATCAGCGCGCGGCGCGGGAGACGCTGGCGGAAATCAGCAGCAAGCTGCAGCCTGCAAGCCGCAACTCCCGCTAATCACCCGCAACCTGTAACTTTCAGCTTGAGCTTGGTGGCTCACATGCCCGGCAGCATGCCTTTCATGCCGCGCATCATTTTGGCCAGTCCGCCCTTGCTGAAGGACTTCATCATCTTCTGCATGTCCTCGAACTGCTTGAGCAGGCGGTTCACTTCCTGAACCTGCACCCCGGCGCCGGCCGCGATGCGGCGCTTGCGCGAGGCCTTGAGGATGGCGGGGTCGGCGCGCTCCTGCGGGGTCATGGAGTTGATGATGCCTTCCACGCGGCGCAGCGCGCGGTCGTCCACTTGCTGCCCCTTTGCGGCCTGGGACAGATTGCCCGGCAGTTTGTCGAGCAGGGCCGACAGCCCGCCCATCTTTTGCATCTGCTGCAGCTGGTTCCTGAAGTCCTCGAGGTCGAAGCCCTTGCCCGACTTGAGCTTCTTTGCAATCTTGACCGCTTCCGCCTGGTCGACCTGCTTCTTCGCCTCCTCGATCAGCGACAGCACGTCGCCCATGCCGAGGATGCGCGAGGCCATGCGTTCCGGGTGGAAGGGTTCGAGGCCGGTGGGCTTCTCGGACACGCCGGCGAACTTGATCGGCTTGCCGGTGATCTGGCGCACGGAGAGTGCCGCGCCGCCGCGCGCATCGCCATCGAGCTTGGTCAGCACGACCCCGGTGAGCGGCAGCGCCTCGTTGAAGGCCTTGGCGACGTTGACGGCGTCCTGGCCCTGCATCGCGTCCACCACGAACAGGGTCTCGATCGGCTTGAGCGCGGCGTGCAAGGCGCGGATTTCGTCCATCATCGCCTGGTCGATCGCCAGCCGCCCGGCGGTGTCGACGATCATCACGTCGTAATAGTGCGTGCGCGCGTAGTCGAGGGCGCTCGTGGCGATGGCGAGCGGCTTGGCACCCGCGGGCGCCTCGTAGAAATCGGTCTGCAGCTGCTTGCCGAGCTGCCGCAGCTGGTCGATGGCCGCCGGACGGTACACGTCACAGCTCACCAGCAGGACCTTTTTCTTCTCCTCCTTCAGCAGGCGCGCCAGCTTGGCCGAGGTCGTGGTCTTGCCGGAGCCCTGCAGGCCGGCCATCAGGATCACCGCCGGGGGCGTGGTGGCGAGGTCGAGCGCGGCATTGCGCTCGCCCATGAGCCGGGTCAGCTCCTCGTGCACCACCTGGATCAGCGCCTGGCCCGGGGTGAGGGAGCCGATGACCTCGCGCCCGAGCGCCCGCTCCCTGACATGGGCGATGAAGTCCTTCACCACCGGCAGCGCCACGTCGGCCTCGAGCAGGGCCATGCGCACCTCGCGCAGGGCGTCGGAGATGTTGTCCTCGGTCAGCCGGGCCTGACCGCGCAGATTCTTGATGAGGCCGGAAAGGCGGCCGGTGAGATTGTCGAACATAGGTCCAATTCGGATGCATGCGGGCTGCGCTATAATCGCCCGAGTGCCCAACGCAAAGATGCGTATTTTACCTCATCCATGTCGCCCCTTTTCCTGTCCATCCTGACGGCCGTGCTCTACGCGGGGATTGCGTTTTATTGCTGGGGCATGAAGTGGCAGAGCGCCACCACCGCCGGGGCGACGCGCGCCGCCGAGCGGCTCGCGATCGTCGTGCCCGTCCTACTCCACGGGTGGCTGCTGTATCGGCTGGTCTTCACCCCCGCCGGTTTCAACATGGGCGTGACCATCGCCATTTCGCTCATCACCTGGCTGACTTTGATCCTCTACGGCGTCAGCAGCATGCGCTACCACCTGGAGGCGCTGAACCCGATCGTGCTGCCGATCGCGGCCGTCGGCGCGCTCTTGCCGGTGCTGATCGGGGACACCCACCTGCTGCCCTACGGCGGCTATGCCCTGTTCAAGGCGCATTTTCTGACCGCCTTCCTCGCCTACGCCCTCTTCACCATCGCGGCGCTGCACGGCGTGGTGATGGCGCTCGCGGAGAAGCGGCTGCACGCGCGCGAACTGACCGCGCTGACCGCACTGCCGCCGCTGATGACCATGGAGCGCCTGCTCTTCCAGTTGATCGGCACCGGCTTCGTGCTGCTGACGATCACCCTCGCGAGCGGCATGCTGTTCTCGGAAGAACTGTTCGGCAAGCCGGTCTCCTTTGCCTACTTCACCCAGCACAAGGCCGTGTTCGCCATCCTGTCCTGGCTGATCTACGCCGCGCTGCTTGCCGGCCGCCGCATCTACGGCTGGCGTGGGCGCACGGCATTGATCTGGAGCCTGTCCGGGTTCGCGGCCCTGATCCTCGCCTACGTCGGCACCAAGACGGTCCTCGAGATCCTCCTGCACCGCGTGCCTTGACAAGGCCGTAGCCGCCTCCGACAATCGGTCCATCCCGTCGCATAGGCTCAATTCTTGGACGATATCCCCATAAGCGCGCTGCTGATCGCGCTGGCGGTGCTGTTGTTCCTCTCGGCATTCTTTTCCCTGTCGGAAACCAGCATGATGTCGCTCAACCGTTACCGGTTGCGGCATCTGACGCGGGAGGGGCACCGCGGCGCGAGGCTCGCCAGCAGCCTGCTCGCCAAGACCGACAAACTGCTGGGCGTCATCCTGCTCGGCAACAACCTGGTGAACGCCGCCGCGGCAGCCCTGGTCACCATCATCGCGGTGCGCCTGCTCGGCGGCAGCCAGTTCGCCGTCACGATCGCCACCCTCGCCGTGACCTTCCTGATCCTGGTGTTCGCCGAAGTGACGCCCAAGGTCATCGCCGCCACCTACCCCGAACGCGTGGCCTTTCCCGCAGCCTATCTGCTGCGCCCCCTGCTCAGGCTGCTCTACCCGGCAGTCTGGTTCGTAAACCTGTTCGTGCGAGCCTTGCTGTGGATGATGCGGCTGCGCCCGCAGGCGGTGGAGCATGACAAGTTGAGCCTGCCGGAACTGCGCACCCTGGTGCTGGAATCCGGCGGCTTCATGCCCCAGAAACACCAGAGCATCCTGCTCAACCTGTTCGATCTGGAGCAGATCACGGTGGACGACGTCATGACGCCCCGCGGCCAGATCGAGGCCATTGATATCGAGGCGCCACAGGAGGAAATCTGGGGCCAGCTGACCACCAGCCACCACACCATGCTTCCGGTATACCAAGGCGAGCTCAACAACGTCATCGGACTGCTGCACGCGCGGCAGGTGCTGCACCAGGTGCGGGCAGGAGAACTGGACGCGGAAGGGCTCAAGAAAATCCTGCGCGAGCCGTATTTCATTCCGATGGGTACTCCGTTATTCACCCAGTTACAAAACTTTCAGGAAAATCAACGGAAAATTGGGTTAATAGTAGACGAGTACGGCGAACTCCAGGGCTTGCTTACGTTGGAGGACATTCTCGAAGAGATCGTCGGCGAGTTTACGACCCAGGCCCCGAGCCGGGGCGGGGAATTCCGACCCCAGGAAGACGGCAGCTGGCTGGTGGATGGGAGCAGCGGCCTGCGCGAACTGAACCGAAAGCTGGGCACGCACTTTCCGCTGGATGGCCCGCGCACCTTGAACGGATTGATTTTGGAGCACTTTCAGGACATTCCGGAAGCGGGAACCAGCCTCAAGATTGGCGGCCACCCGCTGGAAATCGTGCAGACCCAGGACCGGGTGGTGAAGGTGGTGCGCATCTACCCCGCCGGAACCCTGGACGTGGACAGCAAAATGCCTTTACAAACAGAGTGATCGTGGGCAATATTTGTCAAACTTATGAAGTTGTCTTAGCAGGACGACCCCTACCCCCCCTACCCTAAGACTCCATCCATGGCCGCTGCCACGATTTCCACCGCCCTGAGCGGTCTCGCCCGCACCCTTGTCCAACAGGGGCGCCTGCAGGAGGCCGACGCCGAAGCCATCCAGACCCAGGCCAACGGCGCGGGCATCGCTTTTGTCACCCAGCTGATCCAGACGCGCAAGCTGGCGGCGCAGGACGTGGCGGACTTCGCTTCGCAGACCTTCGGCTACCCGCTGCTTGACCTGGCGGCCGTCGACGCCGATCACATTCCGCGCGACCTCCTGCCGCCGAAGCTGATGCAGGAACGCCGCGCGCTGGGCCTGTTCAAGCGCGGCACCCGCATCTTCGTCGCGATGTCGGATCCCACCAACCTGCAGGCCCTGGACGACATCAAGTTCCAGACCGGGATGATCGTCGACCCCATCGTGGTCGAGGACGACAAGCTGGGCAAGCTGCTGGACAAGGTGAGCGAAAGCGCCAGCGAGAAGCTGGACGAACTGGTCGGCGAAGACGTGGACATGGACCTCCTCGAAGACGAGGGGGCCGGCGGCGACAAGAAGGAAGAAGCGGCGGTCGAGATCGACGATGCGCCGGTCGTCAAATACATCCAGAAAGTGCTGCTGGACGCGATCAACGCCGGGGTGTCGGACATCCACTTCGAACCCTTCGAAAAGTTCTATCGCATCCGCTATCGCCTTGATGGCGTGCTGTACGAAGCGGGCAAGCCGCCCTTGGCGATCAAGGACAAGATCGCCTCGCGCATCAAGGTCATTTCCAAGCTCGACATCTCCGAAAAGCGCGTGCCGCAGGACGGTCGGATGAAGCTTGTGCTGTCCAGGAACCGCGCCATCGATTTCCGCGTCAGCACCCTGCCCACGCTGTACGGCGAGAAGATCGTGATGCGTATTCTCGATCCCAGCAGCGCGACGCTGGGCATCGATGCCCTCGGTTATGAACCCGAGCAGCGCGATGCGCTGCTGGCGGCGGTGCAGCGCCCCTACGGCATGGTGCTGGTCACCGGGCCGACCGGCAGCGGCAAGACCGTGTCGCTCTACACCTGCCTCAACATCCTCAACCAGCCTGGCGTGAACATTTCCACCGCGGAGGACCCGGCGGAGATCAACCTGCCGGGCGTGAACCAGGTCAACGTCAATGACAAGGCGGGTCTGACCTTCGCCGCCGCGCTGCGCGCCTTCCTGCGCCAGGATCCGGACGTGATCATGGTGGGCGAGATCCGCGACCTGGAAACCGCGGACATCGCCATCAAGGCCGCGCAAACCGGCCACATGGTGCTGTCCACGCTGCACACCAACGACGCGCCGACGACCCTGACCCGCCTGGCCAACATGGGCGTGGCGCCGTTCAACATCGCCTCGTCGGTGATTCTGATCACCGCCCAGCGTCTCGCACGCCGCCTCTGTCCCCAGTGCAAGCGCCCCGCCGACATTCCCCACGAAGCCCTGCTGCGCGCCGGCTTCAAGGAGGAAGACCTGGACGGCAGCTGGCAGCCTTTCATGCACGTCGGCTGCGACCATTGCAAGGGCACCGGCTACAAGGGGCGGGTCGGTATCTACCAGGTCATGCCGATCACCGACGAAATCAGCCGCATCATCATGAAAAACGGCACGGCCCACGACATTGCCGACCAGGCGCGACGCGAAGGCGTGAAAGATCTGCGTCAGTCCGGCCTGCTCAAGGTCAAGGCCGGACTGACTTCCCTCGAGGAAGTCGAAGCCGTCACCAACGAATAGGGGTTTGAACCATGGCCGTTGCACGCAAGGCAGTCAAGGAATTTACGTACGTCTGGGAAGGCGTTGACAAGAAAGGCAAGAAGCTCAAGGGCGACATGCGTGCCGCAGGCCCGCATATCGTCAACTCTAACCTGCGTCGACAGGGCATCAACCCCGTGAAGGTTAAGAAGCAAGCAACCCTCGGGCGCGGGAGAAAAATCACTGACAAGGACGTCACCATGTTCACCCGCCAGCTGGCAACCATGATGAAGTCCGGCGTCCCGCTGCTGCAGTCCTTCGACATCGTGGCCAAGGGCCATTCCAACCCGGCGATGCAGAAACTGCTGATGGACATCAAGAACGACATTGCCTCGGGTAGCAGCATGGCGCAGGCCTTCAGCAAGCACCCCATACAGTTCGACCAGCTCTACTGCAACCTGGTCAACGCGGCAGAACAGGCCGGCATTCTCGATGCCATCCTCGATCGGCTGGCGACCTACAAGGAAAAAATCCTTGCCATCAAGGGTAAGATCAAGTCAGCGTTGTTCTACCCGACGGCGGTGATCGTCGTGGCGTTCATCATCACCGCGGTGATCATGATCTACGTCATTCCCGCGTTCAAAGAGCTGTTCAGCAGCTTTGGCGCCGACTTGCCGGCGCCGACATTGGTAGTAATGGCCATCTCCGACTTTTTCGTTGCCTATTGGTGGGCCATCTTCGGCGTTATCGGCGGAGGCATCTATGCATTCCTCTACGCCTGGAAACGATCGAAGAAAATGCAGAACTTCATGGACCGCCTGTTCCTGAAGCTGCCCATCTTCGGCCCGCTGATCGAGAAGGCCGCCATTGCGCGCTGGGCGCGCACGCTGTCCACAATGTTCGCCGCCGGCGTGCCCCTGGTGGACGCACTTGACTCGGTAGCCGGTGCCGCCGGCAACCAAGTCTTTTACCATGGCACCAAACGCATCCAGAGCGAAGTTGCCACCGGCACGAGCCTGACCGTGGCGATGCAGAACAGCGAACTGTTCCCGAACATGGTGTTGCAGATGACCCAGATCGGCGAGGAAGCCGGCTCCCTCGACGCCATGCTCAGCAAGGTCGCTGACTATTTCGAACGTGAGGTCGATGAGGCGGTAGAATCCATCTCCAGTCTGATGGAACCCCTGATTATGGTGGTGCTGGGCACATTGATCGGTGGGCTGGTCATCGCCATGTACCTGCCGATCTTCAAGATGGGACAGGCCGTATAGTGCGATTTCCTCCCCTGGGCCTCACCGCTTCCCGCCCGAAGAGCTCACATCCATGAGCCTGCTCGAAGCCTTTCGCCAGGCGCCTTGGCTGTTCGTCGGCGCCTGCCTGGTGCTTGGCCTGGTGGTGGGCAGCTTCCTCAACGTGGTCATCCACCGCCTGCCGAAGATGATGGAACGGGAGTGGCGACTGCAATGTGCCGAGCTCGATGGCCGCGAGGTCACCATCACCGAGCGCTACAACCTGATTCTGCCAGCCTCGACTTGCCCCCACTGCGGCCACAAGATCGGCGCGTTCGAAAACATTCCCCTGCTGAGCTACCTCTGGCTGCGCGGCCGCTGCGCCGAGTGCAAGCAGCCCATCGGGATCCGCTACCCGGTGGTGGAAGCCATCACCGGCCTGGTCAGCGCCTATGCCGCATGGCACTTCGGCTTCGGCTGGCCCGCTGCCGCGGCGCTGCTTCTGGTCTGGGCGCTCATCGCCCTGACCTTCATTGATCTCGATACCCAGTTGCTGCCCGATGACATCACCCTCCCCCTGCTCTGGCTCGGGCTGTTGGTGAACCTGGGCGGCGTGTTCACCGATCTGGAATCCGCGGTCATCGGCGCGATGGCCGGCTATCTTGCCCTGTGGTCGGTGTACTGGCTGTTCAAGCTGGTGACCGGCAAGGAAGGCATGGGCTACGGCGATTTCAAGCTGCTCGCGGCGCTGGGCGCCTGGCTCGGCTGGAAGATGCTGCCGGCGATCATCCTGCTGTCATCGGTGGTGGGCGCCCTCGTCGGCGTCGCCCTCATCCTGTTCGCCCGCCACGGGCGCAGCGTGCCCATCCCCTTCGGTCCCTACCTTGCGGGCGGCGGCCTGGTCGCCCTGTTTTGGGGGCAGAATCTGACCCAGGCCTACCTCAGCAGTTTCTGATGCCGTTCTGTATCGCGTTGACCGGCGGCATCGGCAGCGGCAAGACGACGGTGGCCGAGATGTTCCGCCGGCTCGGCGCCGACGTCATCGACACCGACGCGATTTCACACGCCCTGACCCGGACCGGCGCGCCCGGCCACCAGGCCATTCTCGATGCCTTCGGGCCGGAGTATGCCCGTAGCGACGGAAGCCTCGATCGCGCCAGGCTGCGCGCGCTGGTGTTCGGCGACGCCGCCGCCCGGGCGAAGCTGGAAGCGATCCTGCATCCGATGATCCGCGCCGAGGCGGCCGCCGCGCTGGCGGCGGCACGCGGCCCCTACGCCCTGCTCGTCGTTCCCTTGCTGGTCGAAACCGGCGCCTACAAGGAATTGATCCAGCGCATCCTGGTGGTGGACTGCAGCGAGGAGGAACAGCTGCGTCGCACCATGACGCGCAGCGGACTCAGCGCGGACGAGGTGAGCGCCATCATGGCCGCCCAGGCCAGCCGCGCCCAACGGCTCGCCGCCGCCGACGACGTCCTGCTCAACCACGGCGACACCGTCGATCTCGAACGCCAGGTCGCGCAGCTGGATGCCCGCTACCGCCAGCTCGCGCGGGACGCAGACCGGATGCCGTAGGCAGAAACGGCATTCACATCCCCGGCTAGTCGTTTGTAATTTTGGGTATTCTGTTTCAGAATAGCCCATTAACCACCGGGCCCGCGCCGTGATCGTCTACGAATACCCTCTGAACGAACGCATCCGTACCTTGATGCGGCTGGAGGACCTGTTCGCCAAATTCGAGCATTTCGTGTCCAAGGACGACGCGCTCGAACATCACGCGGCGCTTCTATCGCTGTTCGAGACCCTCGAAGTCGCGCGCGGAGATCTCAAGTCCGACCTGATCCAGGAACTGGAACGGCAGAAGGCCGCGCTGGAGCCGCTGCGCAACAACCCGGGCGTGAAGCAGGAAGCGCTGGACGAGGTGCTGCAGCAAATGTCGCGCACCGTCGTGGAACTGCAGGCGATGCCGGGCAAGCTGGGCCAGCACTTGCGCGACAACGAGTGGGTGATGAGCATCAAGCAGCGCGCCTGCATTCCGGGCGGCGTGTGCGAATTCGACCTGCCTTCCTATCACTACTGGCTGAGCCTCGACGCCAACGTGCGCCGCGCCGACCTGCAGGAATGGATCGCTCCGTTCAAGCCACTGCGTAGCGCCATCGAAATCGTGCTGCAGATCCTGCGCGACAGTGGCCAGCCGACGCAGAAGATCGCGCAGCAGGGGAGCTACCAGCAGATGCTTTCCGGCCGCGTCGCGCAAATGCTCCGCGTCACCCTGGTGGCCGATCTGCCGTGCTTTCCGGAAATCAGCGCCAACAAATACGCGATCAACATCCGCTTCATCGCCCTGGGCGGGACCGAGCGCCCCAAGGGCTGCGACACTGACGTCCCGTTCGAACTCACGCTCTGCTCGCTTTGATGAAACCGCGCCTGGTCAACTGCCCGATCTGCGGCACGCCAGCCCCTTTCGATTCCAGCAACCCGTTCCGCCCGTTCTGCAGCGAACGCTGCAAGCTCATCGACCTGGGTCAATGGGCGACCGAGTCCTACCGCGTACCGGCGGCGGAAGGCCCGGAGTCGCCGGAAAGCGCGCCGCCGGGCGCGACGCCCGAAGACAGCCGCTGACCTGCCCCTGCTTCCGGTCGAGGGCAGGCTTCACGAACCCGCGCCGGTCTGAAAGGCGAGTCCGTGCCGCTTGCCGTCCACCTCCAGCCACAGCACCCAGTCGCGGCGGCCGCTGACGCATACCGGCAGCGTCACGCGCGCCTGCCACACCCCATCGTTCTGCGCCATCAGACGGTAGCGGTTCAATCCCATCTCCATGCCCTGCATCACGAATTCGGCGGACACTTGGCGCGCGCCCGGCGCATGGACGCTGAGCAGGAAAGGATGCAGCGCCGACGGCGGCTGATCGGCACGCACTTCGATGCCTGCCGTCGCGCAGCCTTTCGTCAGATCGGCGCAGGCCATCGGCGGCGCGGCTTCCTGTCCGCACCCGGCCAGGAAAAAGGCCAGCCATGGGAGGAACATCCAGCGCGCAGCCATCTCACCACGCCCCGCGCAGCATCGCGATGCCGTGGGCACCGTGCCCCCACGCCGTCGGCAGCGCGTCGGCGTGTAGACCGCCGATGGCGTAGATCGGCAGCGGGTAGTTGCGCGCCCACGCGGCGAACCCCTCCCAGCCGAGGGTGGATGCCCCGGGGTGGCTGAGCGTCGGCAAGACCGGGCCCAGCACCACGTAATCCAAGCCCAGCCGCGCCGCATGATCCATCTCGCCGCGGCTGTGACAGGATGCGCCGCACCACGCGAGTTGCGGCCGCGTCGTCAGCTCCATCAGCCGCGCGGCCGTGAAATGCGCGCCGTCGGCGCCCAGGCGCACCGCCAGCTCGGCTTCGCCGTTGATCAGGATGCGGGCGCCGAAGCGATGCGCCAGGTCGATCGCCTGGCGCGCAACCAGCGCGAACTGCGCCTCCGACAGCCGCTTCTCGCGCAGCTGGATCAGCCGCAGCCCGCCCTCCAGCGCCGCTTCGAGGCGGACGAGAAAATCGCCGATGCCCAATTCCGCGACATTGCTGATGCCCATCACCGGCGACAGGCACAGCGCGCGCAGGATCGGTCCGTTGGCAGGAAGGATGGGCACAACGGTCGGCGCCTCCGGCCGCTGCCAGGAAAATATCTGGCCCTCGTGCGGGTGCGGCTCGCCGCGCCAGCCGGTGACGCGGTAGAAATGCAGGCGCACCGTGGCGTGGGGATAGGCGAAGACATGGGTGACCCAGGGATAGGCCTGGGTGATCTCGACGCCGAGCTCTTCCCGGATCTCACGCACCAGGGCCTGCTCGACCCGCTCGCCCGGCTCGACCTTGCCCCCCGGGAACTCCCAATAACCGGCATAGGCCTTGCCCTCCGGCCGGCGCGCGAACAGGAACTCGCCGGTCGGCTGCAGGAGGACGGCCGCGGCGACGTCGACGATCTTCTCCTGCACCGCCGCGGACACTATTTCTTCGCCTTCGCCTGCTGCTGCCCGGCCCAGTCGCGGGCGAATTGCCAGGCCACGCGGCCACTGCGCGAGCCGCGGCCCAGCGCCCAGTTCAGGGCCGCGCGATGCAAGGCGGCGCGGTCCTTCGGCACGGCACCGAGCACGCCGACCCAATGCTCGACCACGGCCAGGTACTCGTCCTGGTTGAAGGGATAGAAGGACAGCCAGATGCCGAAGCGCTCGGACAGCGACACCTTCTCCTCCACCACCTCGTCCGGATGCACTTCGCCGCCGGTGTGCCGGGTCAGCTCGTTCTCGGCCATGTACTCCGGCATCAGATGGCGCCGGTTGGAAGTCGCATAGACCAACATGTTCTCGCTGTTGGAGGCGATGGAGCCGTCGAGGATGGCCTTCAGCGCCTGATAGCCCGGCTCGTCGGCGCCGAAGGACAGGTCGTCGCAGAACAGAATGAAGCGCTCGGGCCGGTCGTAGATCAGGTCCACGATGTCCGGCAGTTCGCCCAGATGCTGCTTGTCGATTTCGATCAGGCGCAGGCCGCGCCGGGCGTACTGGTTCAGCACCGCCTTCACCAGTGAGCTCTTGCCGGTGCCGCGCGCGCCGGTGAGCAGGACGTTGTTCGCCGGCCGGCCCTCCACGAACTGGCGCGTGTTGCGGTCGACGATCTTCTTCTGCTCGTCGATGCCGCACAGGTCGGCGAGCTTCATCCGATGCGGATGCGCAACCGGCTGCAGCCAGCCGCGGCCGTTGCGGCTGCGCCAGCGGAAGGCGATAGCTTGATCCCATTGCGGCGTCTGCGGCGCCTCCGGCAGCAGGCCCTCCAGCCGCGCGAGCAGGCGCTCCGCGCGGCCGATCAATCCCTTCACTTCATCCATCAGCTGCGATACTCCGCGTTGATTTTCACGTAGTCGTAGGAGAAGTCACAGGTCCACACCGTGGCGGATTCGGTGCCGCGATTGAGCTCCACCCGCACCAGGATTTCCGGCGCCTTCATCACCGCTGCGCCCTGCTCCTCGCGGTAACTCGCGGCGCGTCCGCCCTGCTCCGCCACCAGTACGTCGCCGAGATAGAGCTGCAGCTTTTCCACGTCCAGATCGGCGATGCCGGCATAGCCGATGGCGGCGAGAATGCGGCCAAGGTTGGGGTCGGAAGCGTAGAAAGCGGTTTTCACCAGCGGCGAATGGGCAATGGCGTAGGCGACCTGGCGGCACTCGGCCACGCTCCGGCCGCCGTTAACCCGGATGGTCATGAATTTGGTCGCACCCTCGCCGTCGCGCACGATGGCTTGCGAGAGGAACTGCGCCACCTCGGTCACCGCATCGCGCAGCAAGGCGAAGTCGGCACCGTTCGGATCGGCAATTTCCCCATTGCCGGCCTTGCCCGTCGCAATCAAAACGAAGGAATCGTTGGTGGAGGTGTCGCCATCCACCGTGATGCAGTTGAAGGAATGGTCGGCCGCGTGGCGCACCAGGGCATCGAGCGCCGCCTGGCTCACGGCGGCATCCGTGGCCAGATAGCCGAGCATGGTCGCCATGTTGGGATGGATCATGCCCGAGCCCTTGGCCATGCCGGTCAGGGTGATGGTCTTGCCGCCGAGGCTGATGCGCTTCGAAATCGCCTTGGGCGCGATGTCGGTGGTCATGATGGCCTCCGCCGCGCGGCCCCAGTTGTCGGGGCGCAGGTCATTCACCGCGGCAGGCAGGCCGGCGACGAGCTTGTCGATGGGCAGCGGCTCCAGGATCACGCCGGTGGAGAACGGCAGCACCTCATGCGCCTGGCAGGCCAGCAGTCGCGCCGCCTCCTCGCAGGTGCGGCGCGCATGGGCGATGCCGGCTTCGCCGGTGCCGGCATTGGCGTTGCCGGTGTTGACCACCAGCGCGCGGATCGGCTGGCCGGATTTCAGATGCGCGCGGCACAGGGTGACCGGCGCGGCGCAGAAGCGGTTCTGGGTGAATACACCGGCGACGCGGCTGCCCGCGTCCAGGGCAATTACGGTGAGGTCCTTGCGCCCGGGTTTCTTGATCCCGGCAGCGGCGACGCCGATGCGCACGCCGGCGACGGGCAGCAGTTGTTCGTGGGGAGTGGGCGTGAAATTGACGGGCATGGCGGCTCCTGAAACGAAGCCGCCATTTTACTCCACGGACCGGCCGGGGAAGCTCTGCAAAAGGTCGCGGGCAAGTCCGACCGGCCCCCGAGAAGCGCCCCCGTACAAGGCAGTACGGCGAGCATCACAGCCGGCCGGACGGGCTGCGCAGTGCTTTTGCGGGATTTCCTAGGGAACCTCTGCAAAAG
>CAYUJV010000027.1:0-28693 GCA_964445085.1 uncultured Burkholderiales bacterium | reverse complement strand
ATCCACCGCCGAGCAGATCAAGAAGGAAATCGGCTCCGCCTTCCCCGGCAGCGAGGTGCGCGAGATGGAAGTGAAGGGCCGCAACCTGGCCGAAGGCATTCCGCGCAGCTTCACCATTTCCAGCAACGAAATCCTGGAAGCCCTCACCGATCCCTTGAACAGCATCGTCTCCGCCGTGAAGTCGGCGCTGGAGCAGACCCCGCCCGAACTGGGCGCGGACATCGCCGAGAAGGGCATGGTGCTCACCGGCGGCGGCGCGCTGTTGCGCGACCTGGACCGCCTGCTGATGGAGGAGACCGGCCTGCCGGTGATCGTGGCCGAGGACCCGCTGACCTGCGTGGTGCGCGGCTCCGGCCGGGCGCTGGAAGACATGGAGCGGCTGTCGACCGTCTTCACCAACGACTGAGCATGGCGGGGCATACGGCGCATTCCAGGCTTCCCCGGGAATCCGCAGCCCCGTGGCGGGATAGCCTGTCCGGATGATCGACACCACCCCGCCGCCGTTTTTCAAGCGCGGCCTCCCGCCGCTCATCCGGCTCGCGATTTTTTCCTTCCTGTCGATTGCGCTGATGGTGGCCGATGGCTATTTCGGCTATCTCAATCCCCTGCGCCAGGTCCTCGCCGTGATCATCAACCCGCTGCAGCACGCGGTGAACGCGCCGGTGCGGCTGGCCGGCGAGGTCGGCGAGTTCTTCGTCACCCAGGCCAAGCTGCGGCAGGAAAACAGCGAGCTGAAGGAAAACCGCCTGCAGATGGCGGGCCAGATGCTGCAGTTCCAGGCCTTGCAGGCGGAGAACGCCCACCTGCGCGAACTGCTCAAGACCCAGGCACGCTTTCCCCAGCGGGCGCGGCTGGCAGAGGTCCTCTACTCCGAGCGCGACCCCTTCTCGCGCAAGATCATCATCGACCGCGGCAGCCTGCAGGACGTGAAGCCGGGGCAGGCGGTGGCCGACAACCTGGGTGTGGTGGGCCAGGTCACGCGGGTGTATCCGGGCGTGAGCGAAGTCACCCTGATCACCGACAAGGACCAGGCAGTGCCGGTGCAGAGCCTGCGCAACGGCTTGCGCGCCGTGGTGTTCGGCAACGGCCAGGACGGCATGCTCAACATGCCGTTCATGCCGATCAGCGCGGACGTGCGGCCGGGCGACCAGTTCGTGACCTCGGGCCTGGACGGCATTTATCCGCCGGGCCTGCCGGTGGCGGTGGTCACCAATGTCGAGCGCAATGCCGCCTATCCCTTCGCCCGGATTTCCTGCGCGCCCAGCGCCGGCGTCGACAAGCACCGCCAGGTGCTGGTGATCGCCTCGCTCGCGCCGCCGCCCCCGCCCCGCCCGCCCGCCGAGGAGGCGCCCCGTGCCAAGCGCTAGCCCCCGCTCCGTCCTGCACAAGCCCGTCGGCGGCCGTTTCATCGCCGGCTCGCTGATCGTGGCCCTGCTGCTCAACCTGCTGCCGTGGAACGGCGTGGCCGTGCTGTTGTGGCCGGACCTGGTGGCGATGGTGCTGCTGTACTGGTCGATTCACCAGCCGCGCCGGGTGGGCCTGTCGGTCGCGTGGTTCTTCGGCCTGCTCATGGACATCGCGGACGGCGTGCTGTTCGGCCAGCATGCGCTGGCCTACGTGCTGATGGCCTACGGCGCCTACTTTCTGCATCGCCGCATCCAGACCTTCAGCCTGTGGCAGCAGTCGCTGTACGTGTTCGGGCTGATGCTGCTGATGCAGCTGGTGATGATGCTCGTCCGCCTGGCGTTTGGCGCGGCGTTCCCGGGCGTCCTGTATTTCGCCGGCAGCGCGGTGGCGGGCGTGCTGTGGCCGCTG
Source organism: uncultured Burkholderiales bacterium (assembly GCA_964445085.1). Taxonomy (GTDB): domain Bacteria; phylum Pseudomonadota; class Gammaproteobacteria; order Burkholderiales; family Thiobacteraceae; genus Thiobacter. Next base: position 26,878 of record CAYUJV010000027.1, on the reverse strand, counting down.
CTGTCCCTCGTGCTGCAGGCGCCGCAGCGCCAGAAACCCAACCCTGAAAGCGCCTACTCCGCCGGCTCGCGATGAAGCACCGCGCAGAAATCCGCAACCATCAGCGCGAGCTCTACTATTTCCGCATGCGCCTGACGGTGGCCGGCAGCATCGCGCTGTTCCTGTTCCTGATCCTGCTGGTGCGCGCCTTCTGGCTGCAGGTCGTGGAGTACGAGCACTATCACACCCTGGCGGAAGAGAACCGCATTTCCATCGTGCCGATCGTGCCCAACCGCGGCCTGATCCTCGACCGCAACGGCGTGGTGCTGGCGCACAACTATTCCGCCTACACCCTGGAAATCACACCGAGCAAGGTCCGGGGCGGGCTGGAGAAGACCATCAACAGCCTGGCGGAGCTGATCGAGATCGCCCCCAAGGACCGCAAGCGCTTCAGGAAGCTGCTGGAGGAAAGCCACAACTTCGAGACCCTGCCCATCCGCACCCGCCTGAACGACGTGGAGATCGCGCGCTTCGCCGCGAACCGCTACCGCTTTCCGGGCGTGGAGATCAAGGCGCGCCTGTTCCGCCACTACCCCCAGGGCCAGATCACTTCCCATGTCATCGGCTACATCGGCCGCATCAACGACGCCGACCTGCAGCGCCTGGAAGACTCGGGCGACATGGCCAACTACCGCGGCTCCGACCACATCGGCAAGGCCGGGCTGGAGCAGAGCTACGAGCGGGAGCTGCACGGCACCACCGGCTTCGAGCGGGTGGAAACCGACGCCGGCGGGCGTGCCGTGCGCACCCTGTCGCACACGCCGCCGATCTCCGGCAACAACCTGACCCTCAACCTCGACCTCAAGCTGCAGCAGGTGGCGGAGCAGGCCTTCGGCAATTTCCGCGGCGCCCTGGTGGCGATCGACCCCAAGACCGGCGGCGTGCTCGCCTTCCTGTCCAAGCCGGGCTACGACACCAACCTGTTCATCGACGGCATCGACTCCCAGAACTGGGACGCGCTCAACAGCTCCCCGGACAAGCCGCTGATCAACCGCGCCATGCACGGCATGTACCCGCCGGGCTCGACCTTCAAGCCATTCATGGCGCTGGCTGCCCTGCAGCTGAACAAGCGCAGCCCGAGCTACACCATCAGCGACCCGGGCTATTACAGCCTGCCCGGCAGCAGCCACCGCTACCGCGACTGGAAGGCCGGCGGCCACGGCATGGTGGACCTGCACAAGTCCATCGTCGTGTCCTGCGACACCTATTACTATGGCCTCGCGGTGGACATGGGCATCGACGCCATACACGATTTCATGAACCATTTCGGCTTCGGCAAGAAGACCGGCATCGACATCGAGGGCGAGCGCGTCGGCAACCTGCCGTCCCAGGAGTGGAAGATGAAGCGCTTCCGGCAGAAGTGGTATGCCGGCGACACGGTCAGCGTCGGCATCGGCCAGGGCTACATGCTGGCCACGCCGCTGCAGCTCGCCGTCGCCACCGCGACCCTGGCCAACAACGGCACCGAGATGCGGCCGCTGCTGGTGCGGCAGATCGAGCAGGCCAAGTCGGGGGTGGTGCAGCCGGTGCAGCCCCAGGTGGAGTCCAGCCTGCCGATCAAGCCGGAGAACCTGGAGCTGGTGCGCTCGGCCATGGTGGACGTGACCCGTCCCGGCGGCACCGCGGCCCGCGCCGGCGCCGGCGCGCCTTATGCCATCGCCGGCAAGACCGGCACCGCCCAGGTGATCGGCATGAAGCAGGGCGAAAAGTATGTGGAAAGCCGCGTCGCCGAGCGTTTCCGCGACCATGCGCTGTTCATCGCCTACGCGCCGGCGGACGACCCCAGGATCGCGGTGGCGGTGCTGGTGGAAAACGGCGGCCACGGCGGTTCGACCGCGGCGCCCATCGCGCGCGCGGTGTTCGACTATTACCTGCTCGGCAAGCTGCCGGCCGGCGCCGCGGCGACGGAAGCGGAAGCAGGAGCGGAGGCGGGAAATGATTAGACGACTGTGGCTGCTGCTGTGGCGGCATGTGGACGGCCTGCTGCTGGCCCTGCTGTCGCTGACCATGCTCGCCGGCCTGTTCGTGCTCTACAGCGCCTCAGGCCAGGACTGGGGGCGGGTGTCGAGCCAGTTCACCAACATCCTGCTCGCCCTGGCGCTGATGTGGGCGGTGGCCAACGTGCCACCCCAGCACATCATGCGCTTCGCGCTGCCGGCCTATGCCGTCGGCCTGCTGCTGCTGGTGGCGGTGGCCCTGTTCGGCGAGGTGAGCAAGGGCGCGCGGCGCTGGCTCGACATCGGCGTCACCCGCATCCAGCCCTCCGAGCTCATGAAGCTGGCGGTGCCGCTGATGCTGGCCTGGTACCTGGACAAGCACGAGAAGATGCTGCGCCTGCGCGACTTCGGCGTGGCGGCGCTGATCCTGGTGGTGCCGGTCGGGCTCATCGCCAAGCAGCCCGACCTGGGCACGGCGCTGCTGATGGCGGCCTCCGGCTTCTACGTGCTGTTCCTTGCCGGTCTCGGCTGGCGCGTCATTCTCGGGCTGGCCGTGGTCGCCGGCGCGATGATGCCCGTGGCCTGGTCGCTGATGCACGACTATCAGCGGCAGCGGGTGCTGACCCTGCTCGACCCGACGACCGACCCGCTGGGCGCGGGCTACCACATCATCCAGTCCACGATCGCGCTGGGGTCGGGCGGGGTGCTCGGCAAGGGCTGGCTGCATGGCACCCAGGCGCATCTGGACTTCCTGCCCGAACGCCACACCGACTTCATTTTCGCCGTGCTCGGCGAGGAGTTCGGCATGCTCGGCATCATCGTGCTGATGGCGCTGTATCTGGCGATCGTCGCGCGCGGCCTGTTCATCGCGGCCAATGCGCCGTCCCTGTTCGCGCGGCTGATGGCGGGCAGCATCACGCTCACCTTCGGCACCTATGCCGTGGTGAACATGGGCATGGTGTCCGGCATCCTGCCGGTGGTCGGCGTGCCGCTGCCGCTGGTGAGCTACGGCGGCACGGCGATGGTGACGCTGCTGCTGGGCTTTGGTATTTTGATGAGCGTGGCGACGCATAAGAAGCTGGTGAAGACATGATGCACAGGGGTCAGGGCTCAGGATTCGGGATGCAGGGCGCGGCGGCATGCCTGCTCGTGCTGGCGCTCGCCGGCTGCGCCAGCGCGCCCAAACCCGCCCCCCGCGCCGAAACCGGTTCCGGCGCGGACCAGACCGCGGTCGCGACGCCGCGGGGCGGCGGCTATTACAAGGACGATGGGCCCGGCGACAATCCGCCGGCGGACATCGAGCGCATTCCGGATGCCGAGCCGAAGGCGGAGCCGCTCAACCGCTACGCCAACAATCCCTACATCGTGTTCGGCAAGACCTACACGCCGGACACCAGCGGCCGGCCCTATGTCGCCGAAGGCATCGCCTCCTGGTACGGGCGCAAGTTCCACGGCCAGCGCACCTCCAGCGGCGAACCCTACGACATGTACGGCATGACCGCCGCCCATCCCACCCTGCCGATCCCGAGCTACGCGCGGGTCACCAACCTGCGCAACGGCAAGTCGGTGGTGGTGCGCGTCAACGACCGCGGCCCCTTCCACAGCGACCGGCTGATCGACCTGTCCTACAGCGCCGCCTACAAGCTCGGCCTGGTGCGCAACGGCAGCGGCCGGGTGCGGGTCGAGAGCATCGATCCGAGCACCTGGACGCCGACCGCGGTGGCGGCTGCCCCGGCCGAGGCGCCGTCGCGCGAACTGGCCGTCGCCCCCGACAAGCCGGCAGCGGTGCCGGATGGGGATGGCGCGTCTGGCTACTGGGTGCAGCTCGGCGCCTTCAGCCTGCAGACCAACGCCGAGCAGATGCTGTCGCGGCTCAAGACCCAGGTGGCGGAGCTGGCCGACCGGCTGCGGCTGGTGGACGGCGACGGCGTGATCCGGCTGCGCGCCGGGCCCTACGCAAGCCGGGCGGCGGCGGACGAGGCGGCCTCCCTGGTGCGGCGCATGACGGACATCGCGCCCATGGTGATTCGTTAGCGCGCTGTCGCAAGACCATCGCGCCGCCCGTCCGACGGCTGGCGCTTCCCGGCCGCCAGTAATCCTGCTCGCTACGTCTTTCAATGCCCGCACTGGCGCATGCATGAAACGGCGTAACGATAGACGCGTGCTGGCCTTGTTCCTACAATCGCATCTTTTGGCCGCGGCGAAATTTCCCTCCCCATGACCGTCGTTCAGGAAGGCAAACCCCACGAGAGCGTGCAGGAGTCGCTGCAGCAGGTGCAGGAGCTGCTGCGCAAGCACCACCTCGTGGAGTCGCTGGTGCACAAGCAGGACATGCCGCGCCATGAGCTGGTCGAGTCGCTGGTGCACAAGCAGAACCTGGCGGCGCTGCAGAAAAAGCTGGACGAGCTCCATCCGGCGGACGTCGCCTACATCCTGGAGGCGCTGCCGCTGGAACAGCGCCTCATCGTCTGGGATCTGGTCAAGGCCGAGCGCGACGGCGAGATCCTGATCGAAGTGTCGGACGCCGTGCGCGAGTCGCTGATCGCGCACATGGATTCCGACGAACTGCTGGCGGCGGCCGAAACCCTCGACACCGACGAGATCGCCGACCTGGCGCCGGACCTGCCCAAGGACGTGATCGAGGAGCTGCTGCAGTCCCTCGACGCGCAGAACCGGGCCCGCCTGCAGTCCGCCCTGTCCTACGAGGAAGACCGGGTCGGTGCGCTGATGGACTTCGACATGATCCCGATTCGGGAGGATGTCACCCTCGAGACCGCGCTGCGCTACCTGCGCCGGCTGAATGAATTCCCGGACCAGACCGACAAGCTGTTCGTGGTGGACCGCAGCAACGTGCTCAAGGGCGTGCTGCCGCTCAAGCGGCTGCTCACCCATGACCCGGACGAACTGGTGGGCTCGTTCATGGTGGACGACGTGGTGCTGTTCCATCCGGAAGACGATGCCCGCGACGCCGCCCAGGCGTTCGAGCGCTACAACCTGGTGACGGCCCCGGTGGTGGACGCCCAGAACCGGCTGATCGGCCGGCTCACCGTGGATGCGGTGCTCGACTTCATCCGCGAGGAATCCGAAGCGGAGAAGCTCAACCTCGCCGGCCTGCGCGAGGAGGAGGATCTGTTCGCGCCGGTGTGGCGAAGCGTGCAGAACCGCTGGGCCTGGCTGGCGACGAATCTGGTGACCGCCTTCGTCGCGTCGCGGGTGATCGGTCTGTTCGAGGACTCCATCGCCAAGCTGGTGGCGCTGGCGGCGCTGATGCCCATCGTCGCCGGCATCGGCGGCAACTCCGGCAACCAGACCATCACCATGATCGTGCGCGCCCTCGCCCTGGGGCAGGTTCAGTTTTCCAGCGCGCGGACGTTATTGCTGAAGGAGATCGGCGTCGCCCTGCTCAATGGCCTCATCTGGGGTTCGGTGATCGGCGTCGTGGCCTTCCTGCTGTACCATAATGCGGCGCTGGGCTTCGTGATGACCGGGGCCATGACGCTGAACCTGCTGCTGGCGGCGAGCATGGGCGTGGTGATCCCGCTGCTGATGCACAAGCTGGGGCGCGACCCGGCGGTGGGTTCGAGCGTGATGATCACCGCCATCACCGACAGTGGCGGCTTCTTCATCTTCCTGGGGCTGGCGACGCTGTTCCTGCTGTAGCGGGAGCGATTGGCAATGGGTTGTTTTTGTGGGATCGTTCTGCCCACACAGAACATCCCATCGCCAACGGCTAACGACTACAATAGGCGGATGCAATACGACCTGATCGTGATCGGCTCCGGCCCAGGGGGGTACCGGGCGGCAGTACTCGCAGCGATGCGCGGGTTCAAGGTCGGTATTGTCGAAAAGGCCGAATGGGGCGGCTGCGGGCTGAACCGCGGCTGCCTGCCCAAGAATGACTGGCACCACACCGCCAAGCTGATCGCCGCGAGCAAGAGCTTTCCCAAGCGCGGCATCTCCGGCCAGCTCAGCGGCGACCTCGCCGCCGCCTGGGAACACCAGAAGAAGATCGTGCGCGTCGTGCGCGACAGCTACATCGGGCAGATGAAGCGGCTGCGCATCGGCGGCTTCGCCGCCACCGCCTCCTTCGTCGATTCCCACACCATCGCCCTCGACGGGCGTGACCGCCTCAGCGCCCGTCACTTCGTCATCGCCACCGGCTCGGCGCCCTACGTGCCGAAGCCTTTCTTCCTGACCGAGAACCGGGTGCTCACCACCGACGACCTGTTCAACAGTCCGCCGCCGCCGGGCAAGCGGGTGGCCATCGTCGGTTCCGGGCCGGTGGGGGCCGAATTTGCCTTCATCCTGTCCATGCTCGGGCGCGAGGTGGTGTGGGTGGCGCAGAACAAACCGCTGGCCAACTCGCATTTCAGCGAGGCGGCGCGCAACCAGCTCTACGACAAGCTCAAGCGCTGCGGCATCGAGCCCAGGGTGGGCGCGCGCCCGGAGGCGGTGGAAATGCCGCCGGAAGGGGTGAAGCTCATCCTGCCGGGCGGGGCGGAATCGGTGATCGCCGACTGGGTGCTGCTGGGCACCGGGCGCCGGCCGCACACCTCCGGCCTGAATCCGGACGCGGCGGGTGTCAACACCGACAGCAAGGGCTTCATCAAGACCAACGAATTCATGCAGACCTCGCAGCCCCACATCTATGCCGTGGGCGACGTCACCAACGGCCGCATGACCGCCAACCAGGCCCTCGCGGATGCCACGGTGGCGGTGGCCAACATGCTCGCCCCGGGGTCGCGCGCACAGAACCGCAAGGCGGTGCCGGACCTGGTGTATTCCGCCCTCGAGCTCGGGCGCATCGGCATCAATGGCGAGGAGACCCGGGACGGCGCGCGGGAACCCGTCGTCGGACTCGCCGCGTTCGAGCACAATGCGCGAGCCCTGAGCCAGGACGACGGCGACGGCTTCGTGCGCCTGCTGGCGGACCCCAGGACCGGCGCCCTCGCCGGCGCCGAAGTGGTCGGCAGCGATGCCGGCGAACTGATCCACCTGCTGGCCCAGCGCTATGGCGAAGCCGACGCCGTGAAATCGCTCGCCGCCACCTTCTACAGCCACCCCGCCCGCGCGGAGGAAGTGTTCAACGCCGCGCAATCCCTGGCCAGCCAGCTGCTTCCCGCCGAGCCGCCGGTCGAAATCCAGAAGGCGGTCGGCTGAGGCCGGCTGCGGCCGGTTTCTCGCTCGGGACCCGGCCGCAAAAAAATTTCCTCGGCCGGGAATAATTCTTCCGTCCCCCCTGTTTGCTCCAGCGTAAGGCCTGTTTTTTCAACTTCACTCGGGAGCAGACATCATGTTCATTCGCACCATTGCCGGCGCCGCTGCGCTGGCCGCTCTTTCCAGCTTGCCCCTGGCCAGCGTTGCTGTGGCGGGCCCGGCCGACGATGCGCGGGCCCATTTCTCCGCCGTCGGCGCCGGCCAGGTCGATGCGATCATGAGCCAGTACGCACCGGAGGCGAGCTTCCAGTGGGTCGGCGGGCCGCTCAACGGCGCCTACGCGGGCAGCGAGCACATCAGAGAAGTGTGGACCAAGTTCGGCAAGAACGGTCCCTACGAGGTATCGGTCGGGCGTCTGGAGGAAAGCGCCAACGACAAGGGCGCCACCGTCACCGCCAACGTCGAGTTCAAGGGCAAGGCCGCGATCAAGGTGCGCTATGTGCTAGTCTACCGCGACGGCAAGCTGGTCAACGAAGTGTGGCAGATCGACCCCAAGCTTGCTCTGGGCGGCTACTAGAAGATGGCGGCATGAGCCCGTTGCGCGGCGCGATTGTTGCGCACCTTACCCGCCGCAGGGTCGCGCTGCTGCGTTCGGCTTCGCGTCGCTCGCCAGGGCTTTTGCCACCATCCCGTTCGCTCCAGTGAGGACGGTCCCCGGTGTGGAACACTGACCGACTGATCGAAGAACACATTCCCCGGCTGCGCCGCTATGCCCGGGCGCTGACCGGGGATGCCGCGCGCGCCGACGACCTGGTGCAGGACACCCTGGAGCGCGCCTGGTCCAAGTTCGCCCTGTGGCGGCGCGGGTCCGACCTGCGCGCCTGGCTGTTCTCCATCATGCACAACGTGTACGTGAACCAGGTCGTGGCCGGCCGGGGTCGGCAGGAGTGGCTGCCGCTGGACGACGCGGCCCTGGACGTCCCGGTGGCGCCGGCGCAGGAGCAGGCGCTGGAAATGCGCGATCTCGTTTCCGCCCTGGGCCAGCTGCCGCCGGACTATCGGGAGGTGCTGTTGCTGGTGGGGCTGGAAGAATTGCGCTACGAGGAAGTGGCGAAAGTGCTGGCAGTGCCCGTCGGCACGGTCATGTCGCGGCTGTCGCGCGGGCGCGAGCGCCTGCGGCGGCTGATGGCGGGCGAGTCCGCGCCGGTGCTGCGGAGAGTGAAGTGATGCACGAAGTCAGCGAACAGGATCTGCATGCCTACGTCGACGGCCGCCTGGACGCCGGGCGCCGGCAGGAGGTGGAAGCGCATCTGGCGACCGATGCCGCTGCCGCCGCGAAAGTGGCGGCCTATCGGCGCCAGAAGGCCAGCCTGCACGCCCTGTTCGACCCGACCCTGGACGAGCCGATCCCGCCGCGCTTGCGCAAACCGGTGCCCCGGGCGCGGCCCGCCCTGCGCTACGCCGCGATGCTCGGCTGGCTGGCGGTGGGCCTGGTGGCCGGCTGGGTCGCGCGTGGCCCAAGCGTGACGCCGCTGAGCATGGCCAGCCTGCCGCAGCAGGCAGCCATCGCCCACGTGGTCTACAGTGCGGAAGTCCTGCACCCGGTGGAAGTGGGGGCGGACCAGGAAGCGCACCTGGTGAAGTGGCTGTCGAAGCGTCTGGGCAACGAGGTGCGCCCGCCGGACCTGAAGGAAGCCGGCTTCCAGCTGGTGGGAGGCCGGCTGTTGCCGGGCACGACCGGCCCGGCGGCACAGTTCATGTATCAGGACGCCAAGGGCCAGCGCCTCACGCTCTACGTCCGCAGCCATGCCCCCGACAAGCACGAAACCGCCTTTCGTTATGAAAAGAGCGATGGCGTCGGCGTGTTCTACTGGGTGGATGGCCCGTTCGGCTACGCCCTGAGCGGTGAACTGGAACGCGCGCGCCTGCTCGAGGTGGCCAAGCTGGTCTATCACCAGCTGGCCTCATAGCGGCGGTCCCCGGCACCCCTGCCTCGGGGACCGCGCTTCCCATGTCGCGCGCGATTGCCCGCAGACCGTGGCCCCCCGAAGACGGCCCCGGCACCGGTGCGGGAACGATCGAAGGAAAAAAGTGCCCATGTTCATGAAACGGCGACGTTGCGGCGCTGTGCTCGGGTTTTGCCCGATTCATTCCCCCCCGCACTTTTTCTTCGCTGCGCCCGCGCAGTGCCCATGTAAGGCCTGCGCCCCGGCCGCGACCAAGCATCGACCCCTTTGAAAGGCAGGCGCCATGTTGATCAAGAAACCCAGCGACATTCTTCCATCGGAGATCACGCCCCCGGCTGTCTACCGGGCGCGTCGGCATTTTCTGCAGGCATCCGCCGCGCTGCTGGCGGCACCGCTGCTCGGCAGCGCCGAGGCGGCATGGGCGGCGCAGAAGCTGCCGGCGGTGCAGGGCCCATTCAGCACGACGGAGTCGCCGACTCCCTACAAGGACGTGACCACCTACAACAATTTCTACGAGTTCGGCTACGACAAGAGCTCGCCCGCCGAGCTGGCGAAGAACTTCGTCACCCGCCCCTGGAGCGTGACCGTGGACGGCCTCGTGAAGCGGCCGACGACCTATGGCATCGAGGATCTGCTGCGCTTCCCCCTGCAGGACCGCACCTACCGCCTGCGCTGCGTCGAAGGCTGGTCCATGGTCATCCCCTGGGTCGGCTTCCCGCTGAACGAGCTGATCCGCCGCGCCGAGCCCCTGGGCAACGCGCGCTTCGTCGAGTTCGTCTCGGTCTACGACCCGGCGCACATGCCGGGCCAGCGCGAGCCGATGCTCGCCTGGCCCTACACCGAAGGCTTGCGCCTGGATGAGGCCATGCATCCGCTGACGCTGTTGACGCTGGGGCTGTATGGGGAGGTGCTGCCGAACCAGAATGGTGCGCCGGTGCGGATCGTCGTGCCGTGGAAGTACGGCTTCAAGAGCGCGAAGTCCCTCGTCCACATCCGCTTCGTGGAAAACCAGCCCATCAGCACCTGGATGCGCGCTGCGCCCACCGAGTACGGCTTTTATTCCAACGTGAATCCCGAGGTCGACCATCCGCGCTGGAGCCAGGCGCGGGAGCGCCGGATCGGCGAGTTCTTCAAGCGCAAGACCCTCCTGTTCAACGGCTACGGCGACCAGGTCGCGTCCATGTACGCCGGTATGGATCTGAAGAAGTATTTCTGACGGAGCGGCCATGGCCCGCCTGGCGAAACCGCTGCTGTTCCTGGCTTGCCTGTTGCCGCTGGCGCGGCTCGTGGTGCTGGCGTTCACCGGCGGCCTCGGGGCGAACCCGATCGAGTTCGTGACCCACTCCACCGGCACCTGGACGCTGGTGTTGCTGCTGGTGACGCTGAGCGTCACCCCCCTGCGCCGGCTCAGCGGGCGCCCGGGCCTGTTGCGGTACCGGCGCATGCTGGGGCTGTTTGCCTTTTTCTACGCCTGCCTGCACTTCATGACCTACATCTGGTGGGACCAGTTCTTCGACTGGGCGGCGATGGCGAAGGACGTGGTCAAGCGGCCCTTCATCACCGTCGGCTTTGCGGCATTCCTGGGCCTCATCCCCCTGGCCGTGACCTCGAACAAGCGCATGATGCGGCGCCTGGGTCGACACTGGCAGCAGTTGCACCGGCTCATCTACCTGATTGCCGCAGCCGGCGTGATTCACTATTGGTGGCTCGTGAAGCGCGACATCACCAAGCCTGCGATCTATGGCCTGATCCTGGCACTGTTGCTCGGTTATCGGATCGGCGTGTGGTGGCGCGGGCGCCGGGCAGGCCGGACGCAGGTGGCGGGGCTGCCGGCCAGCGCCAAATAAAAAAGCGGGTGGGAGAACCCACCCGCTTTCAGGGCAGTGCTTTCCTGCTTACTTGAGCAGGGAAGCCACGGTTGCCATCGGCTTCGGAATGACCGGAGCGATCGGCGCCGTCGGCGCTGCAGAGGGGGCAGCAACCTTCGGGGCAGCCTTCTTGGCAGCCGGCTTTTTCACCGCGGCTTTCTTGACAGCCGGCTTCTTAGCCGCGGGCTTTTTTGCTGCAGGCTTCTTGGCAGCCGCTTTCTTGGCGGCGGGCTTCTTGGCGGCCGCCTTCTTCACCGCAGGCTTCTTGGCGGCCGGCTTTTTGGCGGCGGCCTTCTTCGCTACGGGCTTCTTGGCGACAGCCTTCTTGGCAGCCGGCTTCTTGGCGGCAGCCTTCTTCGCAGCGGGCTTCTTGGCGACAGCCTTCTTGGCAGCCGGCTTCTTGGCGGCAGCCTTCTTCGCTGCGGGCTTCTTGGCGGCAGCCTTCTTCGCTGCGGGCTTCTTGGCCGCGGCCTTCTTCGCAGCCGGTTTCTTGGCGGCGGGCTTCTTGGCAGCAGCCTTCTTCGCAGCCGGTTTCTTGGCAGCAGCTTTCTTGGCTGCGGGCTTCTTCGCGGTCGCCTTCTTGGCTGCGGGTTTCTTAGCAGCGGCCTTCTTCGCCGCCGGCTTCTTCTTCGCCGCAGAGCCGGACGAACCAGCTGCCGCTGCGGCCATTTCCAGTGTTGCCATGGTTAAACTCCTTTATAAAGGTTCAAAGCAGAGGTTAAAGCACCCAGTCGTGGAGACCCGGGCTCCCGAGCGGCACCTAACGACTGCTCCATGGCTCTCAATTGACTCACGCGCAACTCTTACCTTTCGTGACTCAGTTGAGAGTGTGTTGCCACTCAGTGACGCGAAATTTATTGCAGGGACGTGCAAGGTACAATAGTTGGCGCCGCGAAAGGCGTGATTCTCCCTTAAAAAATAAGGGGTTAAATTATTTAGTAGCGAATCGAAACGAAGTTTCGATATGGGTCATCGCGCGCCAAGCCAATAAACACGCGGTGTTCGGAAGATGGTATCGACTCGAAGCAAACGCGCCGGAAAAAAATAATTTTTTCGCGCCGGCGCGAAATTTTTTCTACGACTGCGAGGGAATGAGGTGTTCGAGCGCGTACAACTGCTCCACCTGCTCCCGTTCGCGGATCAGGAAGACGTCCCTTCCGGCCACCAGCACCTCCGCCGCACGGGGGCGGGTGTTGTAGTTCGAGCTCATGCTCATGCCGTAGGCGCCGGCGGACATGATGGCCAGCAGGTCGCCTGCCGCCAAGGCCAGCAGGCGGTCGTGGCCGAGGAAATCGCCGCTTTCGCACACCGGGCCGACGATCTCGTAGCGCCGGGCTTCGCCGGCGCGCGGGGCGACCGGCACGATCTCGTGGTAGGCGTCATACAGGGCCGGCCGCATCAGGTCGTTCATGGCGGCGTCCACGATGGCGAAATTCTTGCCGGTGCCGGGCTTGAGGTATTCCACGCGGGTCAGCAGCACGGCGGCATTGCCCACCAGCGCGCGCCCCGGTTCGAGCAGAATCTTGAGTCCCCGGCCGGCGACTTTTTCCCGGACGCGCCGGGCATAGTCGTCGAGGTCGGGCGGCGTCTCGTCCTTGTAGCGGATGCCGATGCCGCCGCCGATGTCCAGGTGTTCGATCGCCACGCCCTGCAAAGCGAGCCGGTCGACCAGGTCGAGCACCCGGTCCAGCGCGTCCACGAAGGGGCTGACCTCGGTGATCTGGGAGCCGATGTGGCAGTCGATGCCGCGCACGATGAGGTGGGAGAGCCGGCTCGCCTCCAGGTACAGGTCGAGGGCGCGCTCATATTCGACACCGAACTTGTTTTCCTTGAGGCCGGTGGAGATGTAGGGGTGGGTCTTGGGGTCGACATTGGGGTTGACCCGCAGCGACACCGGCGCGTGCTTGCCCAGGGCGCCCGCAATCTCGTTCAGGCGCAGCAGCTCGGGCTCAGACTCCACGTTGAAGCAGAGGATGCCGGCCTCCAGGGCCAGCCGGATTTCCGCCTCGCTCTTGCCGACGCCGGAAAAGACCACCTTGCCCGGATCGCCCCCGGCGGCGAGGACCCGCTTCAGCTCGCCGCCCGAGACGATATCGAAGCCGGCGCCCAGGCGCGCGAACAGGTTGAGAATGGCGAGGTTGGGGTTGGCCTTGACCGCGTAGCAGATCAGGTGCGGCTGGCCGGCGAAGGCCTGCTCGAAGCTGCGGTAGGCACCCTCCAGCGCAGCGCGGGAATAGACGTAGCAGGGCGTACCGTAGCGGCGGGCGATCTCCGCCAGCGGCACGTCCTCGGCGCACAGGCCGGACGGCGATTCGCGGAAGGCGCTCACTTCTTCTCCTGGTCGCGCGGCGCCACGGGTGCCGGCTGCCCGGGCTGGGTTTCCGGCTGGCTTGCCGCAGGCTTTTCCGGCAGATAGAGGGGCCCGCGGATACCGCAGCCTTGCAGGGGAAGGGCCAGGGCAAATAAGATGGCGGCGAATCGCATGGAATCGATGAGTATTGGCAGAACCGGCGAAGAGCCGGCATCTTAACACAAGCCCCCGTGCGCGCCCCCGCCGAGGCCATGCTCGGCGCGCCGCCCCGACCTTGCTCCGCGGCGGGCCTTGCCCGCCCCGGGGCGCGGTGCCCGGGCCGCCGGGCACGCATCCGACCCAAGGAAAGCCATGACCGAAACCGAGTTCAACCAGCTGGTGGACGACACCCTGCTGAAAATCGAGGGTGGCATCGAAGCCAGCGGCGCCGACATCGAATACGAGACCGCCGCCGGCATCCTGACCCTGGAATTTGCCGACGGCAGCAAGATCATCATCAATCGCCAGGGCGCCACCCAGGAGCTGTGGGTGGCGGCCAAGGCCGGCGGCTTCCACTACCGCTGGACCGACGGCGCCTGGCGCAACACCCGGGACGGATCGGAGCTGATGGCGGCCTTGTCGGGCTACGTCAGCCAGCAGGCCGGCGAGCCCGTGGTCCTGGGGTGATCCCGCCGGCTGGACAGCGATCCGTCCGCTACGGTATGGTCTCGAAACCAATTCCGGGCGCCGCACGGGCGCCCTAGGGCCGGGCCATGCGCAAGAGCGCCTTCAATCTGCTGGAACTGACGGAGCGTCTGGGGAACATCATCCGGGTGGAAATGCGCCGGCTGGGGGCGGTGTACAAGCTCCACCCGGTGCACCTGCAGGCTTTGAGCTATCTGCGCCAGGCCAACCGCTACAGCAATACGCCCCAGTCCCTCACCGAATACCTCGGCCTGACCAAGGGCACGGTATCCCAAAGCCTGCTGCTGCTCTACCGCAAGGGCCTGGTCGCCCGCTACGTCGACGAGAACGACAAGCGCGTGGTTCGCCTCAAGCTGTCCGCGGCAGGCAAGCGGCTGATGAAGGACGCCCAGCTCGCCCCGATCTGGCAGACCGCCGCCGCCAACGTCAGTCCGGCCCGGGCCAAGACCACGGTGCTGGTGCTGCAGGAGACCCTGCGCAACCTCCAGGCCATGCATCAGGAGCGCACCTTCGGCATGTGCAACACCTGCGTGCACCTCCAGCGCGAGAGTTCCCGCATCTACCACTGCGGGGTCACCGGGGAGCGGCTGTCGGTGCCGGAAACGCGGCAGATCTGCCGCATGCACACGCCGCATCAGTGAGGCGGCGGCCTCGGGGCCGCGCCCACATTCCTGGGGGTCAGCCCTCGAGCTTGGCGCGGGCGCGGGCGATGGCCGCGCGCACGGCCTCCGGCGCGGTGCCGCCGATGTGGTTGCGGCTGGCGAGCGACCCTTCCAGGGTGAGCACCGAGTAGACGTCCTCGGCGATCAGCGCCGAGAACTGCCGCAGGTCGGCCAGGGGCAGGTCGGCCAGGTCGCAGCCCTTCTGCTCGGCGTGGCGCACGGCGCGGGCGACGGCTTCGTGGGCGTCGCGGAAGGGCAGGCCTTTCTTGACCAGATAGTCGGCGAGGTCGGTGGCGGTGGAAAAACCCTCCGCCGCCGCCCGGCGCATGGCCTCGGCGTTGACGCTGACGCCGGTCATCATGTCGGCGAACAGGGTCAGGGCGTCGGACAGGGTGTCCACCGTGTCGAACAGCGGTTCCTTGTCCTCCTGGTTGTCCTTGTTGTAGGCCAGGGGCTGGGCCTTCATCAGGGTGAGCAGGCCCATCAGGTGCCCGTACACCCGCCCGGTCTTGCCGCGCACCAGTTCCGGCACGTCCGGGTTTTTCTTTTGCGGCATGATGGAGGAGCCGGTGCAGAAGCGGTCGGCGAGGCGGATGAAGCCGTAGCGCGGGCTCATCCACAGGATCAGCTCCTCCGAGAAACGCGACAGGTGGAGCATGATCAAGGAAGCGGCGGCCGTGAATTCGATGGCGAAATCCCGGTCGGAAACGGCGTCCAGGGAGTTCTCGCACACCGCCTCGAAGCCTAGCAGCTCCGCCACCCGCTCGCGCCGAATGGGATAGGTGGTGCCGGCCAGCGCCGCGCTGCCCAGGGGCAGGCGGTTCACCCGCCGGCGCGCGTCGGCCAGCCGCTCGGCATCCCGAGCGAGCATCTCGTGGTAGGCCATCAGGTGGTGGGCGAAGGATACCGGCTGCGCCACCTGCAAGTGGGTGAAGCCGGGCATGATGGTTTCCGTGTGCCGTTCGGCCAGGTCGAGCAGGGCGGATTGCAGCGCCCGCACCAAACCGGTGAGCCGGTCGATGGCGTCGCGCAGGTAGAGGCGGATGTCGGTGGCGACCTGGTCATTGCGCGAGCGGGCGGTGTGCAGGCGCTTGCCGGCGTCGCCGGCCAGGTCCGTCAGCCGGCGCTCGATGTTCATGTGCACGTCTTCCAGGTCCAGCGACCAGTGGAATTTCCCTTCCAGGATCTCGCCGCGGATGCGCTCCATGCCGCGTTCGATGTTGGCCAGGTCCTGAGCCGAGAGCATGCCGGCCTCGGTCAGCATTTTCGCGTGGGCGAGGGAGCCCTGGATGTCGAACAGCGCCAGCCGCTGGTCGAAACCGACCGAGGCGGTGAAGCGTTTGACCAGCTCGTCCACCGGCTCGGAAAACCGCCCGGACCACGCGCCGGAAGAGGTTTTTTCTTCTTGCATCAACAATATGCCTTAACCACAATAGCGAGGTGGCAAGTATAAATCATCCCCACCCGGTCACGCTCCCGAATTTCACCAACCTCGGCGTCATCCTGCGCACCCTGGTGCTGGTGAACCTGATGGGGCTGGCCGCGGCCTTCGTGCGCAGCCCGGGGCTTGCCGAAACCTGGCGCGATCTGCAGGAGATCTCGCTTTATCTGCAGCCGGTGGTGCTGGCCACCCTCGGCGTGCTGTTCATTCTCAACCGCTACCTCGCACGCCTGCCCTACCACTGGGGGCTGGTCGCGGTGTTCGCCGTGGTGGCCGGGGTGACGCTCGCGCACCGTGTCCTCATCGAGCGCCTGTTTGCCTTCGATGCCGTGCCGGCCCTCGGCCGCGAGTGGGTGCTCGGCGCCGCGGCGGCGGCGGTGGTGCTGGCCTATTTCCACATGCGCAGCCGCATCCTGTCGCCGGCGGTGACCGAGGCGCGGCTGCAGGCGCTGCAGGCGCGCATCCGGCCGCATTTCCTGTTCAACAGCATCAATGCCGTGATGAGCCTGGTGCGCAGCGATCCCAAGCGCGCCGAGCGCGCGCTGCTGGACATGGCCGACCTGTTCCGGGTGCTGATGGGTGACAACCGCGAGCTCGTCACCCTGGAGAGCGAACTCAACCTGAGCTGGCAGTATCTGGAACTGGAGCAGCTGCGCCTGGGGGACCGGCTCAAGGTCGCCTGGCATATCGACAAGATGCCCAAGGACGCCCTGGTTCCGCCGCTCATTCTCCAGCCCCTGCTGGAGAATGCGGTGTACCACGGCGTCGAGCCGGTGTCCGCGCCGGGGGAGATCAGCGTCAACATCTACCGCGCCCGCGACCAGGTGCACCTGGTGGTGAAGAACCCCTGCTCCGCCCAGGGCAGCCATCACGCCGGCAACAAGATGGCCACCCAGAACATCCGGGAGCGGCTGGCGCTCCATTTCGACGCCGAGGCGAGCATGAAGGCGGAGCTGGCCGGCAACACCTATCAGGTCCACATCGTCATGCCCTACACCAAGGCCAAGCCATGACCCGGGCGCCGATACGCGTGCTCATCGTGGATGACGAGGCGCCGGCGCGCGCCCGCCTGCGCGACCTGATCGCCGACTGCGCCGAGTCCACCCCGGTGGAGATCGTGGGCGAAGCGGCCAACGGCCGGGAGGCGCTGGACGCGGTCTGCAGCCACAAGCCGGACGTGGTGCTGCTGGACATCCGCATGCCCGAGATCGACGGCATCGAAACCGCCGAGCACCTGATGAAGCTGGAGGCGCCGCCGGCGGTGATCTTCACCACCGCCTATGACAACTATGCGCTCAAGGCCTTCGAGGTCAACGCCATCGACTACCTGCTCAAGCCCATCCGCGGGGAGCGCCTGGTGGCGGCGCTGGAGAAGGCCAGGGCGCTCAGCGCCACCCGTCTGGAGGCGCTCAAGGCCGCCGCCGGCAAGGCACGCACCCACCTTTCCATCACCGATCGCGGCCGCATCGTGCTGGTGCCGATCCAGGACGTGGCCTATCTCAAGGCCGAGCTGAAATACGTCACCGTGCGCACCCTGGAAAAGGAATACCTGATCGAGGAATCTCTGAGCCGGCTGGAGCAGGAGTTCGGGTCACGCTTCGTGCGCGTGCACCGCAACTGCCTGGTGGCGCGGGACTACGTGGCCGGCTTCAAGCGGGTGCAGGAGACCGACGAGGAAGGGGAGAACGCCGGCAGCGGCTGGGTGGTGATGCTGCGCGGCCTTGCCGAGACGCCGCCGGTCAGCCGCCGGCAGCATCACGTGATCAAGGAGTTCAAAGCCTGATCAGGGATTCGCCGCGGTGTTGGAGGTGCCGCGAATCCTGGCCAGTCCGGCGTCGATGGCCTGGTCCAGGAAGCCGCCGTAGTAGTCGCGGCTGACGATGCCGACGAGCGGAACGGCCACCTCGCGCCCCTGGTCATCCATCAGCTTGACCGTGGGCGTCATGCTGATCCGGTAGCGCTGGGCGAAATCGGCATGGGTGGTCACCTTGCCGTCGAAGTCGATCATGCGCATGCTGCTGCCGGCCTCCACCTCGACCATGACCACCTTGTTGTCGTAGTCGGCGTTGCGCGTGGTGGGAATCAGGAATTCGTCGCGCACCTCGGCGCAGTAGTGGCAGCCGGCGGAGCTGAACAGCACGAGGATGGGCGCGCGCCGCTGCTTGGCGTCGCGCGCGACCTTGGTCATGTCCTTGGCCATGGGCAACACCCCGCGCTCCACCGCCCCGGCGGAGGCGCCGGCCAGCGAGACCAGGGCCCATGATAGAATGGCCCCGATCAGGCCGATCCTGAATTTGCGGCTTGTCATCGATCTTGTCTCCGTCCGTGCTTAATTTCCAGCGTCCCTTATCTTAGGGCTATCGTCACGCCATGAACTCCCACGCCTTCCACTCCTCGCCCGCGGGCGAATTGATCATCGCATCCCGCGAAAGCATGCTCGCCCTGTGGCAGGCGCGCCATGTCCAGGCACTGCTGCGGGGATTATACCCCGATCTGGCGGTGTCCATCCTGGGCATGACCACCAAGGGCGACCAGATCCTGGACGCCCCCCTGGCCAAGATCGGGGGCAAGGGCCTGTTCGTGAAGGAGCTGGAAGTCGCGATGGAGGAGGGGCGTGCCCACATCGCCGTGCATTCCATGAAGGATGTGCCCATGGTGCTGCCGCAAGGCTTCGCCCTTGCCGCCATCGGCCCGCGCGAGGATCCGCGCGATGCCTTCGTTTCCAACGACTATGCGCGGCTGGCGGACCTGCCCGCCGGTGCCAGGGTCGGCACCTCCAGCCTGCGCCGCCAGGTGCAGCTCAAGGCGCGCTTCCCGCAACTCGTGATCGAGCCGCTCCGGGGCAATGTCCAGACCCGGCTGCGCAAGCTGGACGAGGGGCAGTACGCCGCCATCATCCTCGCCGCCGCCGGCCTCAAGCGCCTGGAGCTCGGCGCGCGCATCACCGCCGTGCTCGAGCCGGAAGAGAGCCTCCCGGCCGTGGGCCAGGGGGCGCTGGGGATCGAATGCCTGGCGGCGCGCGACGACCTGATCGCGGCCATGCAGCCGCTCAACGACCCGGTCACCGCCGCCTGCGTGAACGCCGAGCGCGCCATGAGCCGGCGCCTGGCGGGCAGCTGCCAGACGCCCCTGGGCGGCTATGCGACCCTGGCCGGCGACACCCTCACCCTCACCGGTTTCGTCGCCGACCTCGACGGCACGCGCTTCATCCAGGAGCGCCTCTCCGGCGCGCCGGCGGATGCCGAACGCATCGGCACCGCGCTGGCCGAAGCCCTGCTCGCGCGCGGCGCGGACAAGATCCTCGCGGAGCTCGGGGTCCTGCCGTGACGGATGGCGCGCCCGAGGCCCGGCCCCTGGCCGGCGTGGGCATCGTGGTGACCCGCCCGGCCCATCAGGCTGGGCACCTGGCCGATCTCATCCGCGCCGCCGGCGGCACGCCCATCCTGTTTCCGGTGATGGAGATCGTCGACCTGCCGGATGTGCGCCCGCTGCAGGCGCTGATCGACCGCCTCGACGCGTTCGATCTCGCGATCTTCATCAGCCCCAACGCGGTCTCCAAGGCAATGAACCTGATCCGCGCCCGGCGCGCGCTGCCGCCCGGCCTGAAGGTCGCCGCGGTCGGCAAGGGCAGCCGCAAGGCGCTGGCCCAGTTCGGCGTGGAGCAGGTGCTGGTGCCGGAGCGGCGCTTCGACAGCGAAGGCCTGCTGGAGCTGGCCGCGCTGCAGGATGTGGCCGGCAAGCGCATCGTCATCTTCCGCGGCGACGGCGGGCGCGAGCTGCTCGGCGACGAGCTGCGCCGGCGCGGCGCCCAGGTGGAATACGCCGAATGTTACCGCCGCGAAAAGCCCCGGGCCGACAATGCGCAGCTGTTGCACCTGTGGGCGCGCAACGAGCTGCACGCCATCACCGTCACCAGCGCCGAGATGCTGCACAACCTGTTCGACCTGGTCGGCAAGCTGGGCCAGCAATGGCTGAAGACCACGCCCCTGTTCGTGCCGCACGAGCGCATCGCGGAAGTCGCGCGCGGCATGGGGCTGACCCAGGTGACGGTCACCCCGCCGGGCGACGAAGGCCTGCTCGCGGGGCTCGTCGCGTGGCGCAGCCGACGCCCGGACTAGTGTGCCCGCTACGCAGCCGGTCGGGCCAATCCGCTAGAATGACACCATGAACGAAAACCAGTCCCATCTTCCCGTCCCCGCCGAGGGGGCGACCCCGCCGCCGGCCGCGGCGCCCAAGCATCCGCTGTTCACCGCCTCCCGCCTGCTCGCGCTCGCGGCGCTGGTGCTGGTGCTGGTGCTGGTGCTGGGGGTCTGGCTGATGACCTACCGCGCAATCAGCAATCTGGAAGGCGAAATGGCCAAGCGCCTGTCCACCTTCGAGGCGCGCAACAACGAGAGCCGCGTGCTTGCCGGACAGGCGGAGGAAGGCACGCGCGAATTGCAGGTCAAGGTCGGCGTGCTGGAACAGAAGCTCGCGGAATCGCAGAACCAGCAGCTCGCGCTGGAGGCCATGTACCAGGAACTGGCGCGCGGCCGCGACGAAACCACCCTGGCCGAAATCGAGCAGCTGGTCTATTCCGCCAGCCAGCAGCTGCAGCTGGCGGGCAACGTCAAGGCCGCCCTCATCGCCTTGCAGACCGCCGACAGCCGCCTGCAGCGCATGGACAAGCCGCAGTTCCACGCCCTGCGCAAGGTGATCGCCAAGGACATCGAACGGCTCGGCGCCTCGCCGGCGGTGGACACCACCGGGATCTCCCTGCGCATCGATGAGCTGATCGATCGCATCGACCAGCTGCCCCTGCTGCCGGGCAAGCCCACGGCCCAGGTGGCGGCCGCCGAGAGGCAGCCGGCGGAAGGCGCGTGGTGGAAGCGCTTCGCGAGCGAGGCCTGGGGCGACTTCACCCAGTTGCTGCGGATCCAGAACACGGGCAAGGCCGAGCTGCCGCTGCTGCCGCCGGACCAGGCCTATTACGCGCGGGAGAATCTCAAGCTGCGCCTGCTCACGGCGCGGCTGGCACTGCTGGCCCACGACGAGGCCAGCTACCGCAGCGACCTCAAGGGCGCGCAGGCCTGGCTCGGCCGCTATTTCGACCAGCAGGACAAGGGCGTGAAGAGCGCCGCCACCCTGCTGCGGCAGCTGGCCGACAGCCCGGTGCGCGTGGACGTGCCGGACATTTCCGCCAGCCTGAACGCGGTGCGCAACTTCAAGCTCGCGCCGGAGCGGAGCGCGCGGTGAAGGCGCTGACCTGGTTTCTCGCCGTGGTCGGCCTGGCGGTCGCGCTGGTGCTGGCGATCAAGACCAATGTCGGCTACGTGGTGCTGGTGTATCCGCCCTACCGTGTCGATTTTTCCCTCAACTTCCTGATCATCGCGCTGATCGTCGGCTTCTCGGCGCTGTACGGGCTGGTGCGGGTGGCGGTGCACACGTGGCGCCTGCCGGGCTATGTGCGCCGCTTCCGCCGCGAGCGCCGGCGCGAGAAGGGGCGGCGCGCGACCCTGGAGGCGGAGATGGCCTTCGCCGAGGGCCGCTATCCCAAGGCCGAGCGCCTCGCCGCGCAGGCGCTGGACATCGGGGAATCCCCCCTGCTCAACGCGCTGCTTGCGGCGCGCGCCGCCCACGAGCAGCGCAACTTCAAGGCGCGCGACGACTATCTGGCCCGCGCCGAGCGTCTGAGCCCCCATGACGCCACCGCCCGCCTCATGACCCAGGTCGATCTCCTGCTCGACGCCCGCGACGTGCAGCAGGCGCTGCCGCTGCTCAAGCAGCTGCGCGAGTCGGCCCCCAAGCATACCGGCGTGCTGCGCCTCGACCTCAAGGCGCAGCAGCAGGCAAAGAACTGGGACCAGGTGCTGTCGACCGTGGCCCAGCTGGAAAAAAGGGACGCCATCGAGCCCCTGCAGGCGGAGCAGCTGCGCATCAACGCCCATATCGAGAACCTCAAGCGCAAGGCGCACGTGGCCGAGGCGCTGAAGGAATATTGGGAGAAGATGCCCGCCACGGACCGCGCCAACACCAAGATCGCGACCATGGCCGCGCGGCTGTTCCTCGGCCTCGGCGGCACGCGCCAGGCGCGCGAGATCATCGAGCAGAGCCTGGACAAGCAATGGGACAGCGCCCTGGTCGAACTCTACGGCCAATGCGCGGACAAAGATGTGGTGAAGCAGATCGAGCGCGCGGAGAAGTGGCTGCCCGCGCACGCCAAGGATCCGGCGCTGCTGCTGGCCCTGGGCCGGCTGTGCGCGCGCCAGGAATTGTGGGGCAAGGCGCAGAGCTACATCGAGGCCAGCCTGGCGCTCGAGTCCACGCGGGATGCCCATCTGGCCCTGGCGCAACTGCTGGAAAAGATGAACAAGGCCGACGAGGCCTGCAAGCATTATCGCCAGAGCCTTGCCATGGAAGGCTAGCGGCGCCGTCGCGTCCTGCGGGACCGATGGCGCCCCATTCGGGAGCACGGCATGAAATACTGGATCGCCCTGTTGTTGCCGCTTGCGCTCGCCGGCTGTCAGTCGCCCGGCGGCTATCCGATCGATTCCCCCTGGTACCAGCCGCAGCCCGGCAGCCGATGGGTGCTCAACCAGCCGCTGGACATTCCCCCCGGCAGCGCCACCGTCCGCTTCCAGTTCGGCAAGATCGTGCACGGGGTCAAGGATTTCGAGCCCAATTGCGTGTTCGAGGTGAGGACGGTGAAGGATGCGCCGCAGCGCATCGAGCCGGACGTGTTCGTGGTGACGCGGGTGCGCTCCGGCTCCAGCATCCTGCGCGCGGCGCGGGATGTGGCGCCCGGCTTCGTCAAGGTGAGTTCGGGTTCGGACGATACCGGCTCGATCCGCTACTACTACAAGACGGAAATGTTCCTGCACTCGGACAAGCAGCCCGACGTGCTGATGCTGACCTGCCAGCACGCCTGGGACACCGGATCGAGCTTCCAGTACGAGCGCCCGCCCACCGTGGCCGAGATGCGGCAGGCCGTGGGCGCTTACTTCACCCTGAAGCTTGCGGGGGATTAGCCGGCCGTCTTGGCCTGGGCATCTTTGGCGAAGGTGAAGGCGTCCGAGTAGAACTCCTCATCCGGCAGTCCCGCTTCCACCAGGGTCCGGTGCGCTTCGGCCACCATCGCCGGCGAGCCGCAGGCGTAGACCTGGCACTCGGCCAGGTTGGGATGGTCCGCCAGGGCGCAATCCTGGACGTGGCCGGTGCGGCCGGTCCACTGGTCTTCCGCCGAGGGCTGCGACAGCACCGGCACGAACTTGAAGTTGGCGTGTTCGGCCGCCCATTTCTGCGGCAGGTCGAACATGTACAGATCGCCCTTGTGCCGCCCGCCCCAATACAGGGTGATCGGGCGCTTGGTGCCGGTGTAGAGCGCGTGCTCGACGATGCCTTTGATCGGCGCGAAGCCGGTGCCGGTGGCGAGCAGGATGATGGGCTTGTCGCTGTCCTCGCGCAGGAAGAAGGTGCCGAGGGGGCCTTCGAAGCGCAGGATGGCCTTCTCCTGCATCTGGTTGAACACATATTCGGTGAAGGCGCCGCCGGCGACGTGGCGCACGTGCAGCTGCAGGAATTCGTCGTCGTGGGGCGCGTTGGCAAGGGAGAAGCTGCGGCGCTTGCCGTCCTTGAGCAGGATGTCGATGTACTGCCCGGCCAGGAACTGCAGGCGCTCGCTCGCCGGCAGCTTGAGCGACAGCACGGCGACGTCGGGGGAAATCTTCTCCAGCTTCTGCACCCGGCAGGGAATGGTCTTGACCTGGATGTCCTTGGTGGCGCCGATCTCGCGCGATTCGATCACCAAGTCCGACAGCGGCCTGGCGCAGCAGAACAGGGCGAGGCCGTTGGCCTTGTCCTCGTCGGTCAGGGTCGCGCTCTGATAGTCGCCGTAATCCACCTGCCCGGACAGGATCTTGCCCTTGCACGAGCCGCAGGCGCCGTTGCGGCAGCCGTAGGGCAGGGTGAAGCCTTCGCGCAGGGCCGATTCCAGCACGGTCTCGTCGGCGGCGGCGGTGTAGGTGTGCCCGCTTGGCTGGATGGTAATTTGAAACGACATGGCAATTCCTTATAATCCGGGGCCCTGTCCCGGATTGGCAAACATGAGACGGCTATTGATCGTAGGTTGCGGTGATGTCGGCTTGCGCGCGGTGAAGCGCCTGCTGCCGGCATTCCATATCTATGCGTTGACGCGCAACCCGGGTCGCGCCGAGTCGCTGCGCGCCATGGGCATCACGCCCATCGTGGGGGATCTGGACCGCCCGGAAACCCTCGCGAAGCTGGCCGGCCTGGCCCACTGCGTCATGCACTTCGCGCCGCCGCAGAGCGAAGGCGAAGTGGATCAGCGCACGCACCACCTGCTGGCCGCTCTGGACAGGGGCGAGATGTTACCACAGCGACTGGTCTATATCAGCACCACCGGCGTGTATGGTAATTGCGACGGCGAGTGGGTGACCGAGACCCATCCCACGCGGCCGGCGACCGCCCGCGCCAAGCGCCGGCTTTCTGCGGAAAGCCAATTGCGCCAGTGGGGGATACGCCAGGGCGTGACCGTTTCCATCCTGCGCGTGCCTGGCATCTACGCCCAGGACCGCCTGCCGCTGAAGCGTCTGCACTCCGGCCTGCCCACTCTGGTGCGGGAAGAGGACAGCTACACCAACCACATCCACGCCGACGACCTGGCGCGCATCGCCGCCGCCGCCGTGTTCCGCGGCCGCCCCGGGCGCATCTACAACGCGGCGGACGACTCCAACATCAAGATGGGCGACTGGTTCGACCTCCTCGCCAGCCGCCACAACCTGCCCAAGCCGCGGCGCGTCACCCGCGCCGAAGCGCAGACCCAGATGCCGGAAAACCTGCTGTCCTTCCTCAACGAATCGCGCCGGGTGTCGAACCAGCGCGTGAAGCGGGAACTGCGGGTTAAGCTCGCCTATCCCGACGTGGACGCCGGGACGCGCTAGGGAAGCTTTGCAAAAGGTCGCGAGCAAGCCCGGCTGGCCGCCGAGAAGCGCACCTGTACGAGGAAGTACAGCGAGCATCGCAGGCGGGCAGACGGGCTGCGCAGTACTTTTGCAGAGTTTCCCTAGGGAATTCTTCGGAAACAGGCGCTCCGGCCTAATCCTCGCGCCGGAACTGGCCCTCGATGATCCCGATCTCGTGCCCGCGCGGCTTCCCGCGCCGGCGCGGCCAGATCAGCACGAGCAGCGCCAGCGCATCGGAAATCACCCCCGGAAACACCAGCAGCGCGCCGGCCAGCATCAGGCGGCCCGAGGTCAGCATCGCCTGCAGCGGATCCTCGCCCTGCTGCGCCGCCGCCATCACCCGGCCGAAGAAGGCGAAGCGCTCTTCCCGCAGCAGTGTCAGGCCCAGCAGCGCCGAGCCGACCAACCAGACCAGCAGCCACCACCCGATCTCTTGCGCCAGCAGCACCATCACCACAACCTCGGCCGTGGGAAAAACCAGTAAAATGAGCAAAACGAGCCAGATATACATAAATGGACGAGATGGAGACGATTCTGGTGATTTCAAACCTGCCGGATCGGGAGCGCGCGGACTCCCTTGCCCGGACCCTGATCGAGCAGCGGTTGGCGGCGTGCGTGAATGTGTTGGCGCCGTGCACTTCAGTCTACCGGTGGCAGGGTGACGTGGAAACCGCCACGGAGGTGCCGGTATTCATCAAGACCACCCGCGAGCGCTATCCGGCGCTGGAGGCCGTCATCCGGGCCAACCACCCGTACGAACTTCCGGAAATCATCGCAGTCCCACTGAGCGCCGGCCTGCCTGCCTATTTGGCCTGGGTCGCGGCTGAAAGTTCGGCCACCGGCGACACCTCCGTGGCGGCGAAGACCGCCAAAGAATAATCAAACAGGAACAGACCATGCGATTGCTTGCAGCCCTTGTCTTGCTTTTCCCGATGTTGACCCAGCTTGCCCAGGCGGTGGAGGAGGGCGAGCTGCTGGAGCCGGAAAAGGCTTTCGCGTTCTCGGCCCGGGTGCAGGATGCCGACACCCTCGCCGTCACCTACAAGGTCGCGCCGGGCTACTACCTGTACCGCGACAAGTTCAAGTTCGAGATCGAGCCCAAGGACGTCACGCCGGGCACGCCCCAGATTCCCGCCGGGCAGGTGAAGCAGGACGAGTTCTTCGGTCGCGTGGAAATCCATCATGGCACCGTCACCATCAAGCTGCCGCTGAAGCGCGCAACGGCGGCCGCGCAAACCATCACCCTCAAATCCACCTCCCAGGGCTGCGCCGAGGCCGGCGTCTGCTATCCGCCCCTGACCCAGACGGCGAAGCTGAGCCTGCCGGCGAAGGCGGCCGCGGCAGCCACGTCCGGGCCGGTCAAGGACGCGCTGTCGGCGCTCAAGGACCTGGGCAGCGACCTTGGCGGCGGTTCGGACCTGCTGCCGCCGGACCAGGCGTTCAGGGTGTCGGCCAAGGTGAAGGATGCAAACACGCTCCTGGTCGAGTTCGCCCCGGCCAAGACCTATTACCTGTATCGCGACAAATTCAAGTTCCAGTTCGTCGACGCCAAGGGCGTCGCCATTGCCGACGTGAAGCTGCCCAAGGGCGAGGAGAAGGAGGACCCCAATTTCGGCAAGACCGAGGTCTACCACCATCCCCTCACGGCGGAGATCGTGCTCAGGCGCGAGGCCGGGGCGGCGCAGAAAGTGCTGCTGGAGGCGGCGTTCCAGGGCTGCACCGAGAAGGGGGTGTGCTACCTGCCGATGACCAAGCGCTTCGAGCTGGGGCTGCCGGCCGGCGCCCAGGTGGCGGCCGCCCCCGTCGCCGAGGCTCCGCTCGCCGCCACCCCCGCTGCGCCTGCAGGCCGGCG
>CAYUJV010000026.1:0-30561 GCA_964445085.1 uncultured Burkholderiales bacterium | reverse complement strand
CCCGGCGGGCCCGGGCGGGGGTGCGGGTGCGATTGCTGCTCGACGGCGTGGGCCGTCTGCTGCACGGCCGGCCCGACCTGTCCGAGCTGGAGCGCGCCGGCGTGGCGGTCGCGCTGTTCGTGCCCATTCTGCACTCGCCGCTGAAGGGCCGCGTCAACCTGCGCAACCATCGGAAGCTGGTGGTGGCCGACGCTGGCCATGCCACCGAGCGTCTCTGGTGCGGCGGGCGCAATCTGGCCGCGGAATACTTTTCCGGACAGCCGGGGCAGGCGCCGTGGCGCGATCTGAGTTTCGACCTGCGCGGCGGTCTCGTCCGGCAGGCGGCCCGGCTGTTCGAAAGCGACTGGTCGTTTGCGGCCGGCAACGCCACGCCGCCCGGCTCCCTTTCCCCGGCGGGGGAATCCGGCGGCCCCGCCGCCCAGTTGGTTGCGTCCGGGCCGGACCAGGCCGAGGACACGGTGCATGCGCTGCTCGTGGCCGCGGCCTACCGGGCGCGCGACCGCATCGCGCTGGTCTCGCCCTATGTCGTGCTCGACGATGCCTTGTCGGCGGCGCTTGCCCTGGCGGCGCGGCGCGGCGTGCAGGTGGATCTGTTGCTGCCGGAGCGCTCCAACCACCGACTGGCCGACATTGCCCGCCATCGCTCCCTGCGCGTCCTGGCCATCGCCGGCGTGCGGGTCTGGCTCGCGCCGCAGATGCTGCACGCCAAGGCGGCCATGGTCGACGATGTGCTGGCCCTGGTCGGCAGCACGAATCTGGACAGCCGCAGTCTCTTTCTCAACTATGAGCTGATGATCGCCTTTCAGGATGCGGTCGATGTCGCCCGCTACCTGGCGTGGTTCGACCGCGAGCGCGGCTCGGCGCGCCCCTACACGGCGCGGCCGCCCGGCCTGTGGCGCGATGTCGGCGAAGGCCTCATCATCTGGCTCGGCTTCCAGGTTTGAAGCGTCTCGACAATACGAAAGCAAACCATGTTCAATCTGCCTCCGGTCACGCAATCCCTCATCCTGGCCAACATCGCGGTGTTCCTGCTCGAGCTGACCCTCGGCGACCGCTTCGTGTCCGCCTTCGCCCTGTGGCCGATCGGGCCCCAGTTCCTGCCCTGGCAGGTGTTCACCTATGCCTTCCTCCACGGCGGCGTGCCGCACCTGCTGTTCAACATGTTCGCGGTGTACATGTTCGGCGGCGACATGGAGCGGGTATGGGGCGGCAAACGCTATCTGACCTACTACGTGGTGTGCCTGCTCTCCGCCGCGCTCGCGCAGCTCATCGTCAGCGCGACGACCGGCGCCTACTACCCGACGCTGGGCGCGTCCGGCGCCGTGTTCGGCCTGCTGCTGGCCTATGCGCGGTATTTTCCGCACCGGCAGATCATGCTGCTGATTCCGCCCATCCCGCTGCCGGCGCGGATTTTCGTGCTGGCCTACGGCGCGCTCGAACTGGTGCTGGGGGTCACCGGCACCCAGGCCGGGGTGGCGCATTTCGCCCATCTCGGCGGCCTGGCCGGCGGCTACCTGCTGCTGCGCTATTGGAAGAAATGGCGCTGAAGCGCGCCCCGATCATGACTCTTTCGCGTCCAGGCAAGGCATGAGCGCCAACCCCGATCCAGCGGATACGGCGGATGCGCCGCCCTATGGCCGCAACGTGCAGTTGCTGCGTCTGCTGGGCCTGGCCATTGCCATCGGCATCCTCGGCGCCTTCGCGGTACTGGCCTTTCACGGGCTGCTGCTCGCGCTCGAATCGGCGATCTACGGCTCGACGCAGGGACTGGTGGCCGATGCCAGGCATCTCCCGGCGGCCCTGCGCCTCGTCGTGCCCGCTCTGGGCGGCCTGGCCGCGGGCCTGATCCTGCAGTACCTGCTGGGGCGCGGCAAGGACAGCAAAGGCGCGGATTACATGGAGGCGATTGCCGCCGGCGGCGATGTTCGTGCGCGCCCCACGGTCATCAGCTCCGCCGCGTCGGCCGCCACCGTCGTCTCCGGCGGCTCGATCGGGCGCGAGGGCTCGATGGTGCAGCTCGCGGCCCTGTCGGGCGGACTGGCCGGCAGCGTCCTGGGGCTGAGCGCCGCCGAGCGCCGGTTCGCCGTGGCCTGCGGCGCGGCGGCCGGGCTGGCCGGCGCCTACAACACGCCCATCGCCGGCGCCCTGTTCGTGGCGGAGGTGGTGCTGGGTGGCATCAGCATCGCCAGCTTCGGCCCGCTGCTGCTGGCCGCCGCGATCGCCGATTTCGTGGTGCGCCGCGTCAGCGGCGTCGGCCCCATTTTCGCGGCCACCCCCGGACTGCTGAACAGCGTGCCGAAGCTGCTGCTGGCCACTCTCACCGGCATCGCGGCTGGCGTGCTCGGGCCGCTGTTCATCGCCTCGCTGGATGGCGTGCGCCGGCGCATGACCGCCCTGCACGGGCCGCTCTGGCTGAAGATGGCGCTGGCCGGGCTCGCCGTGGGCGGCCTGTCGCTCATCCGCCCGGAGGTGTGGGGCAACGGTTATTCGGTGGTGAATTCGCTGCTGCACCAGTCCTGGATGTGGCAGGGCGTAATCCTGATCCTGCTGCTGAAGATCATCGCCACCGTCCTGACCTCCGGCTCGGGCGCGGTGGGGGGCGTCTTCACGCCCACCTTGTTCGTGGGCGCCGCGCTGGGCACGCTGGCCGGGCAACTCGCGCAGTGGCTGCTGCCCGGCACTTCGACGACGGCGTTCACGCTGGCCGGCATGAGCGGGTTCCTCGCCGCCGTGACCCATGCGCCATTCACCGCCGTGGTGATGGTGAGTGAAATGACCTCGGGCTACGGCCTGGTGCCCGCGCTGACCCTCGCCAGCCTGGCCGGCTATTATCTGTCGTCGGTGCTGCACCCGGCATCGATCTACGCGCATTCGGTTCCGCAGGGTCATCCCACGCAGACCGCGCCTTCCATTCGACTGTGATGCTTCACGCTTCACGCGCTGGCGCGGCTTTTGTCGGAATCGTTCGCACGCCGATGCCCGGCCAGGGGAGCTTTGCAAAAGGTAGCGAGCAAGCCCGGCTGGCCGCCGAGAAGCGCACCTGTACAAGGGAGTACAGCGAGCATCGCAGGCGGGCAGACGGGCTGCGCAGTACTTTTGCAGAGGCTCGCTAGCGTGCGACGCAGGAAGCCGTGCCCTGATCACGGATGCCGCCGGCCACGGGCAGAAACGCCCAGTCGTAGGATTCCCCATGCAGCGTCAGCCGCAGGATGCCCCAGTGGGCATTGTCCCGCACGACGCTCAGAGGGCGCGCGTCCTTCAGCTCGTACAGCCTGGCCCCACCGGTGCCGACCACGAAGCTGCGGATGCCGCGCGCGTCATCGCGCTCGCCGCGATCGTTCATCGGCGCGAAGCGCTCGTAATGGTGGTCGTGGCCGCCAAGCACGACGCTCACGCCGTGGCGGTAGAGGACTTCCCACAGGGCCTGCGTGCGCGCATCGCTGCCGTGCAGCCCGCTGCTGTAGCGGGGGTGATGCCAGAAAGCGAGCACGCAGCGCTGGCGATGGGCGCGCAGGTCGGCATCCAGCCACTGCAGCTGGGGCGAGTCCGGCTCCAGCTCGCGATTGCTGTTCAGCGCGACGATGTGCCAGGCTCCGAAATCGAAGCTGTAATAGCCGCGCGCCGGATCCCCGGCACGCGCACCGAAGTAGGCGAAATAGGCTGCGGCGTCCGGCGTGCGGTAGTCGTGATTGCCGGGGACCGGATGGATGCGGGCCTTGAATGGCCCCCAGTACGGATCGTAGCAGCGGCGGAATTCCTCGGCACTGCCGTCGCGGTAGGCGAGATCGCCCAGCGCCAGGATCGTGCCCGGCTGCTGGCGCAGCAGCGTGGCGGTGAGGGCGGTGCCCGGCGAGCCGCACTGGCCGATGTCGCCGGCCGCGAGCAGCACGCTTGCGGTGTCGGCCCGCGCCGCACCGAACGCGATGGCGAGCACGCAGAATGCGAGTATTCTTCTGTTGCGTCCCATCGCACGATTATCCCACAGGGTGAAAGGAGATCCCGATGAAAGCTGGAGCCTTGGCATTGTTCATGGCGGCGGCCGCAACGGGGGCGGCGGTTGCCGACGAGGAGGAGCGCAAGGAGCGGCGCTCGGGCGAGCAGATCTACCGGCAAACCTGCGCCGCCTGCCACGACACCGGTGCCGGCGGCGCCCCCAGGATCGGCGACCGGAAGGCGTGGGCGCCGCGCATCAAGGAAGGCAAGCGCATGATGGTGCGCATGTCCATCAAGGGCATTCGCGGCATGCCGCCGCGCGGTGGCAACCCTGCGCTCTCCGACGAGGACATGGAGCGGGCGGTGGTCTACCTGCTCAACCAGTCCGGCGCCAGCTTCAAGGAATAGCCGCTCCCTGGCTCGCGCTCTTTCGCCTCGCGCCCTCCGCCTCGCACCAGGCCGGGGCAGGATCCAGCGCGCGCGCATCCTCGCGATGCGCGCCGCGGCGAGGCGGGCCAGGGAAGCGCCTGTTTCGTCACGGCTTTCGACGGCCGCCGCGCTGGCCTGTTTCTTGCACCTGCTTTCTGCCGAAGCGCCCAACGGGCGGAAGGAGGCCGAACATGCTCAAGCTGGTGCTGTTGCGTCATGGGGAGAGTGCGTGGAACCGGGAGAACCGCTTCACCGGCTGGACCGACGTCGGCTTGTCGTCCACCGGCCAGCGCGAGGCACGCGATGCCGGCAAGGCACTGCGCGATGCCGGACATACCTTCGATGTCGCCTTCACCTCGGTGCTGCAGCGCGCCATTCGCACCCTTTGGAGCGTGCAGGAAGAAATGAATCTGCTGTGGTTGCCGGTGATCAAGGACTGGCGGCTCAACGAGCGGCATTACGGCGCGCTGCAGGGCCTGAACAAGACCGAGATCGCGGACTACTACGGCGCGGAGCAGGTGCATCTGTGGCGGCGCGGGTTCGCGATCCGGCCGCCGGCGCTGGCCCTGACCGACCCGCGCCATCCGCGCTTCGATGCCCGCTACGCCCGGCTGTCGCCCAACCGGCTGCCCGCGACGGAGTCGCTGCAGGACACGCTGCTCCGGGTGCGGGAGTGCTGGGAGGCGTCGATCCTGCCGGAGATGCGCCAGGGCAGCCGGGTGCTCATCGCCGCCCACGGCAACAGCCTGCGCGCCCTGGTCAAGCATCTGGACGGCTTGTCCGACGAGGCGATCATGGAGCTCAACATTCCCACCGGCGTCCCGCTGGTGTATGAGTTCGACGACCAGCTGCGCGTCATCACCCACTACTACCTGGATATGCCGACCGGCCCGCTGAAAAGCCTCCCCGCCCTGTTGCGCGCCTGATCCGCCGGGCGCGTCCATGCCCACGTCATTTCCGTGATAAATTGGCCGGGCGCTGCCGCCGTTTGCGCCAGTGGACGACGGCATGCAGGCGCCACAGGCCGCGCACGGCGAAGTAGCTGAGCGCGGACAGCGCGCTCGCCAGAATCAGGAGCCCCACCACGAACGTGGGGCCCAGGGAGACCAGCCAATGGAACAGCGCCGGGAAGAAGTCCAGCCAGCTCTGGGTGCGCCAGTCGAAGGCGAAATCGGCGGGTGGCGCGCCCTGGGGGTGGTAGAACAGCTTGCCGATCTGGTAGGCCATCCAATAGAGCGGCACGGTCGTGAAGGCATTGGTGTAGAGGGTGGTGAGCACGGCCACCGGCAGGTTCACCCGGAACACGATGGCAAACACGGCGGCGAGCAGCATCTGCACCGGTCCCGGGATCAGGCCGGTGAACGCGCCGACGGCCACGCCGCCCGCGGCGGAGCGCCGGTTCAGATGCCACAGGTTGTGGTGCTGCAGCAGCGGGCCCAGCCAGCGCACGACGCGGTTCTCGCGGATGGTGTCGTGGTGCGGCAGGTACTTCCTGAAATACTTCTTCGGCATGGCGCGTGGGGGCGGAATTGCTGCGTCTGGCTATTCTAGCTTTTGTCGCCGGGGTCGGGTGGCTGCAGCAGCAGCCGACGCTGCCCGATCCGCGCCTGGCCGGGTGGCTGCTTGCGGCGCTGCCGCTGCTGGCGCTGCGGTCGCGGGTGCGGTTTCCGCATGCTTCGCTGCTGTTCGGCGGCCTGCTGCTTGGGCTGGCGCTCGGCGCCGGGTATTTCTACGCGGGCTGGCGCGCCGAGCTGCGCCTGGCGGATGCGCTGCCCGCGGCATGGGAAGGGCGCGACATCCAGCTCACCGGCGTCGTCGGCACGCTGCCGCAAGTCACCGAGCGCGGGGTGCGTTTCGATTTCGACGTCGAGGAAGTCTCCACCCCCGGCGCGCAAGTGCCGCGGCGGATCCAGCTGTTCTGGTTCAACCGCGCGGCGGACGCGGAGGAGGACGCGCTGCTGGATCCCGCGCGCCTGCACGCCGGCGAGCGCTGGCAGCTGACGGTCCGCCTCAAGCGGCCCCACGGCACGGCCAATCCCCATGGCTTCGACTACGAGGCCCACCTGCTCGAGCGCGGCATCCGCGCCACCGGCTACATCCGCAAGGATCCGGCCAATTTCCGCCTGAACGCGATGGTGTGGCGGCCCGACTATCTGGTCGAGCGCGCGCGCGACGACATCGGCCGGCGCATGCGGCGCGTGCTGGCGGACAGCCCTTACGGCGGCGTGCTGATCGCGCTGGCCATCGGCGACCAGGGCGCGATTCCCCAGGCACAATGGCGGGTGTTCACGCGCACCGGCGTCAATCACCTGATGAGCATCTCCGGCCTGCATGTGACGCTGTTCTCCGGCCTGGTGTTCGCCATCGCCTACTGGGGCTGGCGCCGCAGCGCGCGCCTGACCCAGCGCCTCCCGGCGCGCAAGGCGGCGCTGCTGGCCGGCGTGCTGGGCGCGGCCGCCTACACCCTGCTCACCGGATTCGCCGTGCCGGCCCAGCGCACTTTCTACATGGTGACGGCGGCCGCGCTGGCGACCTGGACCGGGCGCGTGACTTCGGCCTCCCAGGTGCTGGCGTTCGCGCTCGCGGCGGTGGTGCTGCTCGATCCCTGGGCCGTCCTCGCCGCCGGTTTCTGGCTGTCCTTCGGGGCGGTGGCGGTGATCCTCTATGTCTCCAGCCACCGTCTGGGCCGCGGCCACTGGCTGCGCGAAGCCGCCCGGGTGCAGTGGGCGGTCACCCTGGGGCTGATCCCCATGCTGTTGCTGCTGTTCCAGCAGGT
Source organism: uncultured Burkholderiales bacterium (assembly GCA_964445085.1). GTDB lineage: Bacteria > Pseudomonadota > Gammaproteobacteria > Burkholderiales > Thiobacteraceae > Thiobacter. The sequence continues at coordinate 23,423 of CAYUJV010000026.1, read as the reverse complement.
GTCGCTGGTGTCGCCGCTGGCCAATGCCGTGGCGATCCCGGTGGTGAGCTTCGCCGTCGTGCCGCTGACGCTGGCGGGGGCCTTCCTGCCGCTGGATTTTCTGCTGCATCTGGCGCACGCGGTGATGAGCGCGTGCATGGCGGGACTCGCCGTGCTGAGCGAGCTGCCGGCCGCGGTGTGGCAGCAGCACGCGCCGCCGGCCTGGGCCGCCGTCGGTGCGGGGCTGGGCATGGTGTGGCTGCTCGCGCCGCGCGGCTTTCCGGCGCGCTGGGTGGGCGCGGTCGCCATGCTGCCGGCGTTTTCGGTGACGCCGCCCGCGCCGCCGGCGGGGACCCTGGACGTGATGGTGCTGGACGTCGGCCAGGGGCTGGCGGTCGTGCTGCGCACCACCGGTCACGCCCTGCTCTACGACACCGGCCCGCGCTTCGGGGCCGACATCGACAGCGGCGGACGCATCATCCTGCCTTACCTGCGCGCCGCCGGCATCGGTCGCGTCGATGGACTGATCGTGTCCCACCAGGACAACGACCATGCCGGCGGCGCCGTGTCCGTGCTCGACGCAACGCCGGTGGGCTGGGTGCTGTCCTCGCTGCCGGAGGGCCACGCGATTCTGGATCATGCCGCGCGCAGCGTGCGCTGCCTCGCCGGCCAGCGCTGGGAGTGGGACGGCGTGCGCTTCGAGGTGCTGCACCCGACGCCGGCGGATTATGTCGCAGTGCGCAAGGGCAACGACCGCGGTTGCGTGCTGAAGGCGAGCGTCGGCCGCCAGAGCCTGCTGATCGCGGCCGACATCGAGGCCCGTGCCGAGCGCGAGCTGCTCGCTCGCGACGGGCAGGCATTGCGGGCGTCGGTGCTGATCGTGCCACACCATGGCAGCCGGACGTCCTCCACTCCGGAGTTCGTGGCGGCGGTGAGGCCGGACTGGGCGGTGTTCACCGTGGGCTACCGCAACCGCTTCGGCCATCCCAAGCCGGACATCGTCGCGCGCTATGCGGCGCAGGGGAGCGGCCTGCTGCGCACGGACGCGGCCGGTGCGATCCGCTTCGTGTTCGGCGGGGAGGGGCCGGCCCCGCCGGAGGAATACAGAAAGCAAAACCCCCGCTACTGGAACAGCTAGCGGGGGTTTTGGCGCCGGGAAGACGAAGCGGCTATTTCTTCTTCAGGCACTCGCTCATGAATTTCTTGCGCTCGGCGCCGGCCAGGTTCTTCTCCTTGGCTTCCTTGTTGCAGTCGGCCATGCGCTGCTGCTGGGGCGTGAGTTCCTTCTTCGCCGCACCGGCGGTCTCGCCCTTCAGGCATTCGCTCATGAATTTCTTGCGCTCGTCACCCTTCAGCCCCTTCGCGCCGGCTTCCTTGTTGCAGGTCGTTATGCGCTCCTGTTGCGGGGTCGGGGCCTTTTCCTCCCGGGCGTAGGTCAGGGAAGAGGCGGCAAAGGTCAGGCACAGGGCCAGCAGAATCTTTTTCATTGTTTCTCCTCGGTTGAATGGCGGATGGAAGGCCGCATCGGCGGCGATGACGGGGTCATCGCCGCCGATGCTACCCCAGAGCGGGGCTTACTTGCCAGCGGGTTCGGCCGGCGTGGCGGGGGTGGCGGCCTTGTTGGTCTTGTGGATCTGCTTCTTGGTGCGCTTGTGCACCTTCTTCTTGGCCGGCTTGGCGGTGTCGGCCTTGGCGGGCGCGGCAGCCGGTTCCGCGGGAGCGTCAGCGGCGAAGGCGGTGGCGGTGACCAGGCCGAAGGCGGCGGCGATCAGGGCGGACAGGAGTTTGTTCATAAGAATTTCCTTTTCTAAACAAAGTGTAAGGGGGTTAGCAGCGGGGACCGTGCTAGTGTCTTTCAACGCGTGACTGGTCGGGCGGTTGACCGGTTCGGCGCCGAGTTTAGGAGAAAAACATGACGAATTTGCGGAATCTGGCCCTGGTGATGGCGTGCTGCGTGGGCCTTGCCGGGTGCGAAGCGGCGGCGCTGACCGCCCTCGGCATCGGTGCCTCCACCGGGGTGTCGCACACCCTGAGCGGCATCACCTATCGCACCTTCACGGATCCTCTGCCCAAGGTCAAGACGGCGAGCCTGAAGGCCCTGCAACGGATGCAGATCAAGGTGGCCTCGACCGGCAAGATCGACAACGGCGAGAGCATCAAGGCCAACGCCACCGACCGGGAAATCAACATCGAGCTGGAGTCGCTCAGCCCGAACACCACCCGCATGCGCGTCACTGCTTCGCAAGGGTTCCTGAAGGACAGCGCAACCGCCACGGAGATCATCATGCAGACCGAGCGGTTCCTGTAACGCATCAACCACCAGACAAGGGAGCAGGGAATGAACACACGACTTCGCCTGAAAGCATTGGTGCTGGCGCTCTGTCTCGCCGGCATGGGCGGCGCAATGGCCGCGGAGCCTGCGGACCAGACATTGACCACCCAGTCCGCCACCATGGACCAGCTGACGACGACCGAGGCACCGACCAAGGTGACGACCAAGTTCGCCAGCGATTTCGCCACCTTCGCCGGCTCGCAGGAAAATGCCGAGGCTCTCATCACCGGCCTGCGCATGGGCACGCCGATCACCCTGAGCGGCACCACCACTGCGGGCAGCACCGGCACGACCATCATCCCGCCGACCAAGCCCATGGGCTACGGCGAAACCTACATCAGCATGAGCCTGGCCAAGGCGCAGCTCGCGCAGTATGGCATCACCGATCCCACGCCGGAGGAGCTGCAGGCGGCGATGACGGGCGGCACGATCACCGTCACCACCGTCGGCGCCAACGGCGCGACCACGACCGAAACGGTGACCCTGGGCGGCATCCTGACCCAGCGTGCCGCGGGCATGGGCTGGGGCCAGATCGCCAAGGCCAATGGCTTCAAGCTGGGGCAGGTGATCAGCAGCATGAAATCGGCTAACAAGAGCCTGGCCTCGACCCAGACCCGCACGCCGACCGCGACGGAAACCACCACCGCGAGCAGCCACGGGGCCAAGGATAAGACCACGGCCTATGGCGGCAGGAGCGGCTCCCATGCCGGGGGTTATGCTGCCACCGACCGCGGCATCACCAGCGCGCTGGGCGGGGGCGGCATCGTGTACGGCAAGAGCCACGCCCGCTCGGGAACCCAGGTGGCGAGCCTGAACGGCCACGGCGGCGCGGAAGTCGCCCGCGGCGGCGGTGCGGGCATTGCCACTGCAGGGGGCGGCGCCGTGAGCCATGGCAACGCCGGCGGCAATTCGGGCAATGCGGGAGGGAATGGCAAAGGGCCGAAGTAATTTCGTCCTTCGCCGCAACGCAAACGCCCCGTGCAGACGGGGCGTTTTGTTTTCCGGGCTGCGGACGGCTCAGACCTTGCCGTCGCGCGCCGCCTTCAGCACCAGCGCGTCGAACGCCTCGCGGCTCATGAGGCCGTGCTCGGCCACGATGTCGCGCACCGGTTTGCCGCTCTTCTCCGATTCCTTGGCGATTTCCGCCGCCTTCATGTAGCCGATCTGCGGATTCAGCAGCGTCGCGAGGCCGACGCTGGCATGGATGAATTCGTAGCAGCGATCGCGGTTGATGACGAGGCCCTTCAGATTCTTCTCGGTGGCGGCATTCATTGCGTTGGTCAGCCAGTCCATGGCGTCGAACAGCGCCGAGCCAAGGGCCGGCATCATCACGTTCAGCTCCAGCTGGCCGGCCTGGGTCATGTAGGCCACGGCGGCATCCTGCCCCAGCACCTGGAAGCACACCTGGTTCAGCATCTCGAACATCACCGGATTCACCTTGCCCGGCATGATGGATGAGCCCGGCTGAACCGGCGGCAGGGTGATCTCGCCCATGCCGGTGCGCGGGCCGGAGGCGAGCAGGCGCAGATCGTTGGAGATGCGGGTCAGCTCCAGCGCCAGGCCGCGGATCGCCGCCGACAGCAATTGCAGGTCGAACATGGATTGCATCTGCGCCGTGAGATCGGAGGCGACGATGGGTTCCTTGGTGAGCGCCGCGAGCTCGGCCGCCACGCGGTTCGGATAATCCGGCGCGGTGTTGAGCCCGGTGCCGGCGGCGGAGCCGCCGAGGCCGATCTCGCACAGGCGCGGCCGCACCTCGGCGAGGTTTCTCGCCGCGCGGCGCAGGATCCAGGCATAGGCGGCAAACTCGCGGCCGAGGGTGGTGGGCACCGCGTCCTGGAGATGGGTGCGGCCGCTCTTCACCGTGTCGCGCTCCTCGCGCCCGATGCGCTCGAATTCGGCGGCCATGGCGTCCACCGCGGCCAGCAGGCGCGGCAGCTTTCGCAGGCAGGCGAGGCGGATGGCGGTGGGGATGGTGTCGTTGGTGGACTGCCCCATGTTCACGTCGTCGTTGGGGTGGATCGGCGCGTACTTGCCCTTTTCCCCGCCCAGGGCCACATTGGCGAGGTTGGCGATCACCTCGTTGCTGTTCATGTTGTGGCTGGTGCCGGCGCCGGCCTGGAAGCGGTCCACCACGAACTGATCGAGGAACTCGCCGTCCAGGATGCGCTGGCAGGCGGCGACGATGGCGTCGCGCTTGGCTTCGCTCAGCCAGTCCGGCTGGCAGTTGGCGCGGGCCGCGGCGAGTTTGATCTGCACATGGGCCTTGATAAAATCCACGTCCGGCCCGCGGCCGGAAATGGGAAAGTTGTCCACGGCGCGGGCGGTCTGGATGCCGTACCAGGCGTCGGCGGGAACTTTGAACTCCCCCAGCGAGTCTTTTTCGATGCGAAAGGTCATGGCGATATGCGTCCGGAACGGAAAAACCGCCATTTTACGAGGAGCAGCCCGTTGTTGCGACGTTTCCTTGCAGTACTCATCCTCGCCGCCGCATCCACGACGGCCCTGGCCTTCACCGTGACCGACACCACCGGCAAGGTCCACCGCCTGGCGGACTACAAGGGCAAGTGGGTGCTGGTGAATTTCTGGGCCACCTGGTGCCCGCCCTGCCAGGAGGAAATGCCCGACCTGGAGAAACTGCACGAAACCCGCAAGGACCTCGTGGTGATCGGCATCGCGATGGAGTATCGCGACCCGGCCTATGTCAAGCAGTTCGCCGACGACATGTTCATCACCTTTCCGATCGTGCTGGGGAGCGACAGGATCGCGGCCCAGATCGGCAAGATCCCGGGCCTGCCCACGACCTATCTGTACGACCCGAACGGCAAGCTCGCCGCCTACAACGTGGGCGCGTTGACCCGCGAGGCGGTGGAACGATATATTGAAAAGAAAACAGCAGCAGCCAAACAACCGTAACTGGATGGAGCGGGCGATGTTTCGAATTCTTGTGTTTGCCGGTTTGCTGATGGCGGCGGTTGCGAGCCACGCCGAGACCCGGGACGTGTACCAGTATTTCTTCGACCAGAAGCTCGGTGACTTCCATGCCGAGCTGGATACGGCGAAGAAGGAGGGCAAGACGGGGGTGCTGCTGATGTTCGAGCAGGCCGACTGCCCGTGGTGCCACCGCATGAAGGAGACCATCCTCAACCAGTCCGAAGTGCAGGACTACTACAAGCAGCATTTCCTCATCTATACGGTCGACATCAAGAATGATCTCGCCCTCGTCGACTTCAAGGGCAAGAACACCACCGAGAAAGCCTTCTCCGCCGAGAATCGCGTGCGCGCCACGCCGGTGTTCCTGTTCTTCGGCCTCGACGGCGAGCCGATGTACCGCTTCACCGGCGTGACCAAGGATGCCAAGGAGTTCCTGCTCCTCGGGCGTTACGTGGTCGACGGCATCTACAAGCAGCAGCCGTTCAATATCTATAAGACCAAAGCGACGCAATGATCGGCTGGACGCCCCGCATGGGACGCCTCCTCCCGGCGCTGCTGCTCGCGGCCGGCATGCACGCGGCCACCGCCGCGGACCGGCCGCTCACCCTGGACGAGGCGCTCAAGGCGGCCGATGCGCCGCACCCGGATGTCGAGGCCGCCGAGGCGGATCGTTCCCTGGCAGTGGCGGACCTCGATCTCGCCGGCGCGCGGCAGGACGTTTCCGTCACCCTCGAAGGCCGCCTGCAGCGGGTCAAGCCCTCGCTGCGGCCGGAGGGCACCGACTACATTTCCGACAACAGCCTGCGTCTCACCGCGCGCAAGAACCTGTTCGACTTCGGCCGCTCCGCCAACGCGCTGGGCGCGGCGCAGGCGGTGGTGGAGGCGCGCGACCTGAACCTGCTGGAAGTGCGCGACCAGCGGCGCCTGGACATCATGGCGCGCTACTTCGACGTGCTGCTCGCAGACCTGCGCTACACCGCCGACAACGAGTACCTCGCGGTCAATTACGTCGCCTTCGACCAGGCGCGCGATCGCTTCGAGCAGAAGCTCGTGTCCCAGGTGGATGTGGCGGAGCTCGAGGCGCGTTCGCAGGAGTGGCTGGTGCGCCGAAGCGAAAGCGAGCGCCGCCAGCGCCTGACGCGCGCGCTGCTGGCCGATGCCATGAACCAGCCGGGACAGCTCGCCTCCGAGCTGCAGGATCCGGCGCTGCCCGGCAACGACCGGCCCCTGCCCGACTACGAGGCGCTGCTCGCGGCGATGCTGCAGAGCAATCCGCGCCTGCAGGCGCAGCAGAAGCTGCTCGCGGCTTCGCAGCAGCGCATCGAGGCGATTCGCTCGGACAAGAACCCGCGCCTGGACGCCGAACTCGAGGCGGCCGACTACAGCCAGCGCCCGCTTTCCGGTCGCGACGACGTGCGCGCGGGCGTGGTGCTGACCTGGCCGCTGTATCAGGGGCGGACCGTGTCCGCCGCCATGGCGCGCGAGCAGGCGCAGTTCCAGAAGCTGCAGGCGGAGGCGGAAAAGCTCAAGCGCAGCCTGACCGACGCCCTGCTCAGCGCCTGGCTGGATGCGGACCAGCTGCAGCGCGTGGCGCGGCGGGCGGCGAAGATCGAGAGCGACTACCGCGACCTGGCGCTGGAGCGGGCGCGCGGCCAGTACGAAATGGAATTCCGCACCAACCTGGGGGATTCCATGGCGCGCACGATGGAGGCCAAGCTCAACCAGCGCAGCGTGGAGTACCGGCTGGCGCTGGCGCTGGCGAAGATCGAGGCGCTGGTGGGGCGGCCGTTGGCGGAGCTGGCGCCCAAGAAAGGAGAGGCAAAGTGAACCGATTTTCCGTTCTGGCCGTGACGGCCGCGATGACGGCGCCGGCGCTGGCGGCCGATCTTCCCGCGACCCTGCAGTGGTCCCAGCGCGCGGAGCTGGCGGCACCCGTCTCCGGCGTGGTACAGACGGTCTACGTGAACGTCGGCGACCGGGTCCGGAAGGGCCAGGTGCTGGTGGCGCTGGATGCCACCGCCTACAACGCCGGCGTGGCCGAGGCCAGGGCCGAGCTGGCCCACGCCCAGGAGGAGGATCGCGACGCGAAGCGCAATCTGGACCGGGTGCAGGAGCTGTACAACCGCACCGTGATTTCCATGACCGAGCTGGAGCAGGCGCAGCTGCGCAACGTGCGCGCCAAGTCCAAGGTGGAGGAGGCCCAGGCCAAGCTTGCCACGAACCAGCAGCGCCTGCGCGAGGCCGCGGTGCGTGCGCCCTTCGACGCGCTGGTGCTGGCGCGCCAGGTGGAGCCCGGCCAGGCCGTGGCCAGCCAGTTGCAGCCGCAGCCGCTGGTGGTCGTCGCCCGCGCCGGCGAGATGGTGGCGCGCGCCCGGGCCAGCCTGGCGCAGGTGGATGCGCTGAAGGCGGGGCAGGCGGTGACCGTGGCGGTGGGGCAGAAGACCTACAGCGGGAAGATCAAGACCCTCGGCCTGGAGCCGGTGGGCGACAGGAACGAATATCTGGTGGACGTCGTGTTTCCGGTGCAGGAGGTGTTGCGTGCCGGCACGCCCGCGACCGTCCGCCTTCCCTGATGGCCGCGACTGCCGTCAGCCGCGACTGCCGCGGCTGCTGTCCGTCTGGTCGGCGGTCTTGCGGTTTTCTTCGAAGTTCCAGGCCCAGCGGCTCTTCCACGCGCCGAGCACCATGTTCGGATACTCGGGCTGGCCCAGGCTGCCGTTGTAGCGGCCGAGCGCGCGGAACAGATTGCCGTTCTCCATATCCAGGTAGTGCCGCAGGATCGTGCAGCCATAGCGCAGGTTGGTGCGCAGGTGGAACAGGTTCTGGTCCGGGGTGCCGATCAATTTCACCCAGAACGGCATGACCTGCATGTAGCCGCGGGCGGAGGCCGTGGAGATGGCGTATTTCTTGAACCCGCTCTCGACCTGGATCAGCCCCAGCACCAGCTGCGGGTCGAGCCCGGCGCGGGTGGCTTCGTAGTGCACCGTGACGAGAAAGTCCCGGCGCTGGTTTTCGTCCGGGATGAAGCGCTCCAGCCGCTTCGACATGGCCGCCAGCCAGGCCTCGCCTTCGGCCGGATTGCCCACCACCATGCGCGGCACGGCCGTGTCGGACACCGACTTGGTCAGGCTTGCGCGGACGCTGGCAGCCAATTCCTCATAGGCCTGGGCGCCGGCCCAGGCGGACGCGGGCAGCGCAAGCGCGGCCGCCAGGAGAAGTGTTCGCCAGTTCGTCATGGTCATCGCAGTTTCCACGCTTCCGGCGCGCCGCTAGGCGGCCGCCAAGACCCTCGATTTTAGGAATTCCACCGCATCCTGCAAGGCCAGGGGCTGCGCCTTCTCGTCGCGCCGGCCCTGGTATTCGATGTTGCCTTCCTTCAGGCCGCGGTCGCCGATCACGATGCGGTGCGGGATGCCGATGAGCTCCATGTCAGCAAACATCACGCCAGGCCGCTCATCCCTATCATCCAAAAGGACTTCCAGCCCGGCCTGGGTGAGCTCACTGTAAAGTTTTTCGACAGTTTCGCGCACGGCATCGCTTTTTTTCATGCCGATGGGCACGATGGCCAGGTCGAAGGGCGCCATGGCGCGCGGGAAGATGATGCCGCGCGCGTCGTGACCCTGCTCGATGGCCGCGCCGACGATGCGCGACACGCCGATGCCGTAGCAGCCCATCTCCAGCACCTGGGACTTGCCGGCCTCGTCCAGGTAGACCGCATTCATCGCCTGCGAATACTTGGTCCGCAGCTGGAAGATATGCCCGACCTCGATGCCGCGGCAGATTTCCAGCGTGCCCTTGCCATCCGGGCTCGGATCGCCCGCCACCACGTTGCGGATGTCGGCGACCCTGGGCTCGGGCAGGTCGCGGCCGAAATTCACGCCAGTGAGGTGGAAGCCGTCCTCGTTCGCCCCGCACACGAAGTCGCTCATCGCCGCCACGGCACGGTCGGCGATGACGGGGATGTTCAGGCCCACCGGGCCGAGCGAACCGACGGAACAGCCCACCGCCTCGCGGATGCGGGCATCGGAGGCGAAGCCCCTGAGCGTGCCGATCTGGCCGAGCTTGCCGGCCTTCACCTCGTTCAGCTCGTGGTCGCCGCGCAGCAGCAGCGCCACCAGGCCTTCCTCGCCCTCGACGATAAGGGTCTTAACGACCTTGTCGGCGCCGACCTTGAGGAATTCTGTCACTTCCGCAATGCTGTGCCGGCCCGGGGTGGCGACCTTCTGCATGGCCTGGGTGGCCGCGCCGCGGGGCGCTGCGGGCGCCACGGCCTCGGCCAGTTCCACGTTCGCGGCGTAGTCCGAAGTCGGGCAGAAGGCGATGGCATCCTCGCCGGAATCTGCCAGCACGTGGAACTCGTGGGAGCCGGTGCCGCCGATGGCGCCGGTGTCCGCGCGCACCGCGCGGAATTTCAGGCCCAGGCGTTCGAAGATGCGCGAGTAGGTGTCGTACATCACGTCGTAGGTCTGCTGCAGGCTCTCGTAGCTGGCGTGGAAGGAATAGGCGTCCTTCATCACGAACTCGCGCGCCCGCATCACGCCGAAGCGCGGGCGGATCTCGTCGCGGAACTTGGTCTGGATCTGGTAGAAATTCACCGGCAGCTGGCGATAGCTCTTGATCTCCTTGCGCGCGATGTCGGTGATGACTTCCTCGTGGGTCGGGCCGAAGCAGAAGTCGCGCTCGTGCCGGTCCTTGATCTTCAGCATCTGCGGGCCGAACACCGCCCAGCGCCCGGTTTCCTGCCACAGCTCGGCCGGCTGCACCGCCGGCATCAGCAGCTCCACCGCGCCGGACTTGTTCATCTCCTCGCGCACGATGGCCTCGACCTTGCGCAGCACGCGCAGCCCCAGCGGCATCCAGGTGTAGAGCCCGCTGCCCAGGCGCTTGATCAGCCCGGCGCGCAGCATGAGGGAATGACTGACGAGTTCCGCCTCGGACGGCGCTTCCTTGAGCGTGGAGAGAAAGAAGTGGCTGACGCGCATTATCTTGTTCTGAAAAGGAAAAAAGGGTCCGCATTATACACCGGATCGGCGCCGCCGGTCAGAGAAGCGGGGCGATGGCGGGCGCGCGCAAGGGCGCGGGGTAAGGCTGCGCCCGGAGATGTGTCAGTGAAGCTTGAACTGCTTCACCGACCGGTCGAGCGAGGTGGCCTGGTCGGCGAGGGCATTGGCCTTGGCGGCGCCGTCGCCGACGCTCTGGCCGGTGTCGTCGATCAGGCTGCCGATGCGCGCGATGTTGTCCTGCACCACCTGCACGTCGCTGCGCTGGGTCTGGGTCGCCTGGGCGATCTCCTGCACCATGCGCGACAGGCCTTCGACCCCGGCCACGATCTGCTGCAAGGCTTCGCCGGCCTCGCGGGCGCGGCTCACGCCGTCCGCCACCTCGCTCTTGCCCGCCTGGATGGTCGCCACCGCCTGCGCGGTTTCGCCCTGGATCGCGGCGATCATGCCGCCGATTTCCTGGGTGGCGGACGTCGTCTTCTCCGCCAGCTTGCGCACCTCGTCCGCCACCACGGCGAAGCCGCGCCCCTGCTCGCCGGCACGGGCTGCCTCGATGGCGGCGTTGAGCGCCAGCAGGTTGGTCTGCTCGGCGATCTCCTTGATGACGGCGACGATGGCGCCGATGCGCTCCGAGCTGGCGCCGAGGCTGGCCACGGCCTGGGCTGCGTCGGAAACGGTGTGGTCGATGCGATCCATGCTCTGGATCGTCATGTCCACGACGCGCCGGCCCTGGCTCGCATGTTCCCCCGCTTCACGGGCACGGCCCGCCGCCGCGTCCGAGCGCTCCGCGATCGCGGTCACGGTGGCGGACAGATGCTCGATGGAACTGCCGATCTCCCCGGCGCGGGCAGCCTGGGTACCCACGTTGTCGCGAATCCGTCCCATCACGTGATTGATGTCGCCCGCGGTCGCGAGCACGTTGCCGGACATGGCCGCGGTGTCGCCGATCAGTTCGCGCAGGGTGCGGGTCATGGTGTTGAAGCTGTCGATGATTTCGCCGACGGTATCGGCGCTCTGCAGGGAGCAGGAAAAGGACAGGTCCTTGCGGGAAATGGCGTTCGCCACTTCCGAAATCCGCCGCAGCTTCGCGAGCAGGATGGCATTGAGCAGCCAGTAGTTCATGACGCCGATGACGACCCCCGCCACCAGGCAGCCGACGACGAACCAGGGCAGCATGCCCGGTTTCCATTCGACGAAAAGGTTTGCGTAGAAGGGGAATACCGCGGCCACCAGGACGCCAAAGATCAGGAACGAAAACAGCAGGTTGCGCAGAATGCTGGACTTCATGGGGGGACTCCGAATATAGGCTTGCCTCGGCTTCAATAACGGCAGGATCGCGCCCGGCTTTATGCCTGGCGACGCTTGGCCGGCGGTCCGCGCCGATGATATAAAGCCGCCCATGGGATTTTTTGCGAAATGGCGCATCCACAAGGAGGCGCGGGAACAGGGCCGGGTGGAGGTGAGCGAAAAGGACGGCGTGCGCACCCTGCACCTGGGCGGCGACACGGTGCAGAGCGCGATGCGCGTCAACGCGCCATTCGAACTGGAACTGGCGTACACCCGGGCGATGCTGGCCTGCCTGCTGTTCCACAAGGATCCGCGCGAGTTTCTCATGGTGGGCCTGGGCGGCGGCTCGGTGCCCAAGTGGGTGTATCGCCATCTGCCGGACGCCCGTACCACGGTGGTGGAAATCAATCCCGAGGTGGTGTCGGTGGCACGCGGCTATTTCCAGGTGCCGGCGGACGAGGAACGGTTCCGGGTGCTGGTGCGCGACGGCGCCGAATATGTGGCCGAGCATCCCGGCAGCTGCGACATCCTCATGCTCGACGGCTACGACGAACAATGCCAGGTGGAATCCCTCGCGACGCCGGAGTTCTATGCCCACTGCCGTGCCGCGCTCAAGCCCGGCGGCATGCTCGTTGCGAACCTGTGGAGCTCGGACAAGCGCTTCAACGAATACGTGCAGCGCATGTTCGATGCCTTCGGCGGCCTCGTGCTGTGTCTGCCGGCAGGCGACCGCAGCAACGTCATCGCGCTGGCGTTCGACCGCAGCCCGAACATGCCGAAGTGGGACGACCTGCGCGAGCGCGCGCGCGAGCTGGAGCAGCGCCACGGCCTGGACTTCCTGGGCTTCGTGGACGGGCTGCGCAAGCTCAACCTGCACAACGCGCGCAGGCTGCTCGTCTGATGCCAGGTTCGCTACAGGTGCACGCCGAAGCGGCGCAGCACGGGCACCAGGAACAGGTAGCAACCGGCGGTGGCGGCGACGGAAAGGGCCAGACTGGGCCAGAAGCTCCAGCCGTGCCGCAACAGCAGCGGCAGCAGCACGAACAGCAGCAGCGAGGGCAACACCAGCCAGAAAATCTCGCCGGCGAGCTGGGCGACCTGCGGCGCCGGCATCCCCTCCAGGTGGAGCCACACGAAGGCGAGCAGGGAGGTCAGCGGCAGCGCGGCGACGAGGGCCGCGAAGCCGGAGTTGCGTTTCGCAATCTCCGAAATGGCCACGATCAGCAGCGCCGACACGCTAACCTTGACGACGTAATAGAGCATCGCGCCATTATGTCAGCGTTCCGTCGCGCAGGTCACGCGCCCAGAAACTCGCTTGTCCTGGTTTTAAACTTGGTCTAAACTCGCGCCCTGATGTCGCGCACCTTCAAATTCCTGCTGGTCGGTCTGCTCGCCCTGCTGCAGTGTCTGGCGCCGCTGATCCATGGCCACATGCTTGGCCATGACGACGCGGCGGCATACGAGGCGCCGGGCCGCTTCTATGCCCACATCCACGCCGACGAATTCGCACCCGAGCTGCTGAGCGCGGCGGCAGCGCCGGCGTTCACCCTGCAGGCCGACGAGTCACCGGCGATCGGCGTCTCGCAGGAGTTCAAGCAGGACAATTTCCTGCTGCCGATTCTCGGTTTCTTCGTGGCGCTCTTTCTGCTCGCCGCGACACGGCCTCAGGCCTTCCTTGCCCCGCGCCTTTTCCGCCCGCTCGTTCGGGCCGTTCCCTACCGCCGGCCGCCGGCGACCGCGCCGCCCGTCCCGGCTGCGTAGCGTTTCCCGGTTCGTTTCCTAGACTTGAGTGGAACGGGCGGCCCCTTGCCGCCCATTGAGGGAGTCATCCCATGAACGTGTTTTCCCGCGTCGCGCTCGCCGCGGCGGTAGCTCATTTTGCGCTGGTCGCGGCGGCGGCCGAGGCGCCCCAGCTGATCAATGTCGATGCCAAGCAGATGCAATCCGTCGGCATCGAAACCCAGGCCCTGTCCGGCGGAGGCGACGGCACGCGCCGCAGCCTGCCGGCCCAGGTCGTCATCCCGAACGCGCAGATTCGCGTGGTGGCGGCGCCGTTGGCCGGACTGGTGCAGACCATGGCCGTGGCGCCGAACGACGCAGTCAAGCAGGGACAGTTGCTGGCGCGCCTGCAAAGCCCCATGCTGATCGAAGCCCAGCGCGAATTCCTGCAGGCCGCGACCCAGGCGCAGCTGGCGCAGGCCAGCTACAAGCGCGACGAGCAGCTGTTCAAGGAAGGCATCATTGCCGAGGGACGCTATCAGGCGACCCGCGCCAATGCCACCCAGGCGGCCGCCGCGCTGTCCGAGCGGCGCCAGGCCCTGCGCCTGTACGGCATGACCGAGGGCGCGATCAACGCGCTGCAGGCGGGCAGGGGCATGAGCAGCACGCTCGATATCGTCTCCCCCATTTCCGGCGTGGTGCTGGAACAGATGGCCGCGGCCGGCCAGCGCGCCGAGGCGTCCGCGCCGCTGTACAAGGTGGCGCAGCTGGCCCCGCTGTGGCTGGAGATGCAGGCGACGCCGGCGGCGGCCGCGGGCATCGTGCCCGGGGCGGCGGTGACGGTGCCGGGCGCGGTGACGAACGGCGCGCCCGCGTCCGGCAAGGTGCGGTCGGTCGGCCGGGCCCTCGACCCCACGACCCAGACGGTGATGATCCGCGCCGAAATCACCCAGGGCGCGGAAGCCCTGCACGCCGGGCAGTACGTGGAAGCGCAGGTGGCGGTGAACGCCGGCGGCGAAAAGCAATGGCGCGTCCCGACTTCCGCCGTGGCGCGGCATCAGGGCAAGGCCTACCTGTTCGTCCAGGCGAAGGGCGGCTTCGTCCCGGTCGAGGTGAAGCTGCTGGGCGAGACGCCGACCGCTTCCACCGTGTCGGGCGCCTTGCGCGGCGACGAGCGCATCGCGGTGAAGGGCATCGCGGCCCTGAAGGCGATCTGGACCGGCATCGGCGAAGGTGAATGATGCTGTCACGCCTGGTTGAATTCTCCCTCACGCAAAGACTGCTGATCCTGGTGCTGACGGCGCTGCTCGTCGGCGCGGGCATCCTTGCGTTCAAGAGCCTGCCCATCGACGCCTTCCCCGACGTGTCGACGACCCAGGTCAAGATCATCATGAAGGCCCCCGGCATGACGCCGGAGGAGGTGGAGGCACGCATCACCACGCCCATCGAGCTGGAGATGCTGGGCATCCCGCACCAGCGCATCCTGCGCTCGGTGTCGAAGTACGCCCTGGCCGACATCACCATCGACTTCGAGGACGGCACCGACATCTACTGGGCGCGACAGCAGGTCTCGGAGCGCCTCAACGGCATCATGGGCAACCTGCCGCCCGGCATCGGCGGGGGGCTGGCGCCGATCACGACGCCTCTGGGCGAAATGTTCATGTTCACCGTCGAAGGCGGCAATCTCAGCCTGGAGGAGCGGCGCAGCCTGCTCGACTGGGTGATCCGGCCCCAGCTGCGCACGCTGCCCGGCGTGGCGGACGTCAACACCCTCGGCGGCCTGGTGCGCAGTTTCGAGGTGGCGCCGGACGTGTCCGCGCTCAATGCCCGCGGCGTCACCCTGGGGCAGCTGCAGCAGGCGTTGGAGCTGAATAACCGCAACGACGGGGCGGGCCGTCTGCGCGACGGCGAGGAAGTGCTGGTGGTGCGTGCCGAAGGGGCGGTGAAAACGCTGGACGACCTGCGCGCCATCGTCGTCGCCTCCCGTGACGGCAGAGTGGTGCGCGTGGGCGATGTGGCCACGGTGCGCATCGGCAGCCTGACGCGCTATGGCACCGTCACCAAGGACGGCACCCATGAGGCGGCGGAGGGCCTGGTGCTCGGACTGCGCGGCGCCAACGCGCAGCAGGTGGTGAACGGCGTGCGCAAGAAGCTGGAGGAAATCAAGCCGAGCCTGCCGCCGGGCGTGCGGCTCGATGTGTTCTACGACCGCGGCAGCCTGGTGGAGCGCGCAGTCGGCACCGTGTCCGAGGCCCTGGGCGAGGCCATCGTGCTGGTGCTGGTGCTGCTCATGCTGTTCCTGGGCAACCTGCGCGCGGCGGTGGTGGTGGCCATCACCCTGCCGCTGGCGGCGCTGGTGACCTTCATCCTGATGCGCCAGTTCGACATGTCGGCCAACCTGATGAGCCTCGGCGGCCTGGCGATCGCCATCGGCATGCTGGTGGATGCGGCAGTGGTGGTGGTGGAGAACATCGTCACCCACCTCGCGCACAAGGACGCCACCAGCAAGCTGCCGCACCTGCACCTGGTCTACCGGGCGGTGCGCGAGGTGTCGGTGCCGGTGGCCTCGGGCATCGCCATCATCATCATCGTGTTCCTGCCGCTGATGACGCTGCAGGGGCTCGAAGGCAAGCTGTTCATCCCGGTGGCGCTGACCATCGTGTTCGCGCTGTCCGGCTCGCTGCTGCTGTCGCTCACGGTGATTCCCGTCGCGGCCTCGTTCCTGATCAAGCGCGGCGCCCACGAGGATCCCTGGCTGGTGCGCAAGGCGCAGGCGGTCTACGCGCCGCTGCTGGCGTGGTGCCTGGCCAATGCCCGGACGGTCATTGCCGCCGCGCTGATCGCCCTGGCCGCGACGGCGGGGGTTTATACGCTCATCGGCAAGACCTTCATGCCGACCATGGACGAGGGCGACATGATCATGCAGGTGGTGAAGCTGCCGTCCATCAGCCTGGAGCAGGCGGCGCAGACCGACCTCGCCATCCAGCGCGCGGTGCTGGCGCAGGTGCCGGAGGTGAAGGGCATCGTCGCCCGCGCCGGCGCCGACGAACTCGGCCTCGATCCCATGGGCCTGAACGACACCGACACCTTCCTCGTGCTCAAGCCGCGCGACCAGTGGCGCAAGCCGGACAAGGAATGGCTGACCGATCAGCTGCGCAAGGTGATGGAGCAGTTCCCGGGCGTCGCCGTGAACTTCACCCAGCCGATCGAGATGCGCGTGTCGGAGATGCTCACCGGCGTGCGCGGCGACGTGGCGGTGAAGGTGTTCGGCGCCGACAGCGCGGCGCTGGATCGCATCGCGCTGCAGATCGAGCAGGTGCTGAAGAAGGTGCAGGGCAGCCAGGACGTGTACACCGTCAAGAACGCGGGCGTGCAGTACCTGCAGATCCACATCGACCGCCTCGCCGCCGGCCGCTTCGGCCTCAACGTGGACGACATCCAGAACGACCTGCGCAGCGTGGTCGAAGGCCGGGTGCTGGGCGTGGTGGTGGAGCCGGGGCGCCGCACGCCGCTGCTGCTGCGCGGCGTGGACCGGCTGCGCGAATCGCCGGTGACTTTCGCCGATCTGCGTATCACCACGCCCAGCGGCGAAGCGGTGCCGCTGTCCGCCGTCGCCAGCATCCGCCGCAGCGACGGGCCGGTGAAGGTGGAACACGAGAACGCCACGCGCATGGCGGTCATCCAGTCCAACGTGCGCGGCCGCGATCTGGTGGGCTTCGTCGAAGAAGCCAAGCAGGCGGTGGCCAAGAGCGTGCCGCTGCCCGCCGGCTACCGCCTGGAGTGGGGCGGCCAGTTCGAGAACCAGCAGCGCGCGGCGGCGCGGCTCGCCATCGTGGTGCCGATTTCGCTCGTGCTGATCTTCCTGCTGCTGTTCGCCACCTTCCGTTCCGTGCGGCAGGCGCTGCTGGTGCTGACCAACATTCCCTTCGCCATGATCGGCGGCGTGTTCGCGCTATGGATCTCGCGCGAGTACCTGTCGGTGCCGGCATCGGTCGGCTTCATCGCCCTCCTGGGCATCGCCGTGCTCAACGGCGTGGTGATGGTGACCTACTTCAACCAGCTGCTGGACCAGGGCATGGAATTGGCCCAGGTCGTGGTCGAAGGGGCGAAGCGGCGGCTGCGGCCGGTGCTGATGACGGCGAGCATCGCGGCCTTCGGTCTCGTGCCGCTGCTGTTCGCCAGCGGCCCCGGCTCGGAGATCCAGCGCCCGCTGGCCATCGTCGTGATCGGCGGCCTGGTGACCTCGACCCTGCTCACGCTCGTGTTGTTGCCGATCCTGTTCCGCCGCTACGGCGTGAGCCGCCCGCAGGAGGGAGTGAAATGAACAGCTGTCTGACGATCGTCTTGCCCAAGTTTTTCGAAGAGGACATGGTCGATCATTTGCTGGAGCACCCGGAATGGGTGCCCGGGTTCACCACCACCGATGTCAACGGCCACGGCCACAAGGTCGCCTACCATGGCAGTGCGGAGGAGGTGCGCGGACGCGCCGCGCGGGTGCAGGTGCAGATCGTGCTCGAGCGCGAACATGCGCAGCTCTTGATCGCGCATTTGAAGGAAAGCATGAACAGTACAGAGATCGCCTACTGGATCAGCCCGGTGGACGAATTCGGGAGGTTTGCATGAAGCGGTTTTTCCTGCTGTGCCTGTTGGCCTGCGTTGCTGCCGCGCAGGCGGCGGATTATCCCGACCTGCCGCCGGCCGCGGTGATCGACAAGGTGTTCGACCAATACCCGCCGGTGCTTGCCGCCAAGTCCGGTATCCGGCTGGAGCAGGCCAACCGCGACCGGCTGCAGGCCGGCCCCCATGAAACGACGCTGCGCCTCACCGGCCAGCAGCGCGACGTGCGCCTGAATCCGTCGCAGCAATACAACGAATGGGATGTGGGCGTCGAGCGCGCGTTCCGCCTGCCCGGCAAGTCCGCGCTGGACAGCCAGTTGGGCGAGCAGGGCGTGACCCAGGCGCGCCTGGCCTACGGCGACGCGCTGCACGAGGCGGGCCGCACGCTGCTCAAGGGCTGGTTCGCCTGGCTGCGCGAGCGGCAGCAGGCGCAGCAGTGGCAGGGCCAGGTGACCGGGCTCAAGGCGCAACTGGAAATCGTGAACAAGCGCGTGAAGGCGGGTGACGCACCGCGGCTGGAGCAGATGTCCGCCGAGGCGGCGCTGGCCCAGGCCGAGGCCGGCCTGGCCCAGGCAAGATTCCGCGAGCAGGCGGCCGCCACCGACCTGCTGCGCCGCTTTCCCGGCATGACGCTGCCCGCCCAGGTGCCCTTGTCGGAGCCGCAGCCCGTCGCCCACGACGCCGCCTATTGGCGCCAGCAGGTGCTCGATCACAATCACGAACTGGCCGCGGCCCGCGCCGACACGCGGCGCTGGCAGCTCGCCGTGGCGCGGTCCGAAGCCGACCAGACGCCGGACCCGTCGCTGGGGCTGCGTTATGCCAACGAGCGCGGCGGCGAGGAGCGCATCGTCGGCCTGAGCGTGTCCATTCCCTTCGGCGGCAAGGCGCGCGCTGCCGCCACCGAGGGCGCTCGCGCCCAGGCCGACATGGCGAGCCACCGCGAAGCGGCGGTGCTGGCAAAGCTGGAAGGGGAGGCGGAAAACCTGTTCGCGGGCGCGCAAGCCGCCTACGCCAGCGCAGTGAGCGCAAGGGAGGCGGCGCAGCGCGTCAATGCCAGCAGCGAACTGGCGGCGAAAGCCTACGCGCTGGGCGAGAGTGGTCTGGCCGAAGTGCTGCTCGCCCGGCGCCAGGCGCTGGAGGCGAACCTGGCCGCGGCGCTGGCGCAGCTGGATGCCAACGAGGCGCGCTATCGTCTGCTGCTGGATTCCCACCAGCTGTGGCCGATCGATGCGGACGAACATGGGGGCGAGCACGGGGAAAGCCCGCGTCCGGGGCATGCCCAGCCGGAAGCCGCCGCACCCTAGGGAACCTCTGCAAAAGTACTGCGCAGCCCGTCTGGCCGCCTGCGATGCTCGCTGTACTCCCTTGTACAGGTGCGCTTCTCGGCGGCCAGCCGGGCTTGCTCGCTACCTTTTGCAGAAGTTCCCTAGGTCTTGTCTTTCACGACCGTGGCCGATGGGGTGGATATCCCTATGGCCGGACTCGCGCTGGCGTCACGCGGCGGGCGGCATGGCACAGCAGGGATTACGCCTTGCGGAATATGCCCAGCTTGCCGAGGATGAAAATCAGCAGCGCCGCTCCGGCGATCGCGATCAGGAAGCGGACGATGCCGCCGACGGCCACGATGCCCAGCAGACCCGCGATCCAGTAGCCGAGCATCGACCCGACGACGCCGACGACCACGTTGGCGATCCAGCCCATCTGGGCGTTGGTTTTCATGATGATGCTGGCCAGCCAGCCGACGATGCCGCCAATGATCAGGGAAATGATCCAGCTCATGCGCGTACCCCTGGTGAATGGAAGTGGTTTGCCCGTGCGTCCCGGCGAGGCTAGCGCAGCGCCTTGCCCGCGAGCTGCAGGATGTCGTCGAGGGGATTGCCGTCGCCGTCCAGGTCGAGCATGGCGGCGAGCCCCGGCGCCGAGGCGCCGCCGGCTTGCTCGTCAGCCTGAGCGGCTGGCTGGCCGCCGAGCAATCCGCCGAGCAGGCTGCCGAGTCCGCCGCCCGCCGCGGGCGGCCGCGCCCCGGCCCCCTGCTTGGCCATGTAGCCGGCGACCAGCATCGCCAGCATCGGCAGCATCTTCTTGAGCACGGCGGGATCGAGCCCCGACTGCGAGGCCGCGTTCTGCGCCACCGCACGGCTCACGTCCTTGGAGCCGAAGATCTGCCCGAGCACGTCGTTGCCGCGGCTCACGTCCGTCGGCTGCGGCGACAGGACATTGTCCAGCAAGCCGCCGCCGCCGAGCTGCCCGAGCAGGCCACCCAGGCCCTGGAGGCCGCCGGGCTGCGCCTGTGCCTGTTTCTTGAAGCCGCCGAGGATGGCCGGAATCAGCGCCGCGGCGCCGCTCGCCGCCTGGCTGTCGCTCACGCCCAGCTCGCGCGCGATGGATTGGAGTCCGCCCAGCTGGGCGAGGATGTCGGTCAGCTGCATGAGTGCGCTCCTTCCGGTGTGGCGTGCGCCCGCAAGGAAGCGGGGGATGCCGGTCCAGAGCTCACTATAGTCGATGCGCCGGCCCCCGGCGGCGCCGGCGCGGAGTGCCGGTAGAGCGGGCGGGCTCAGACCAGGAGATCGGCGGCAGGCTGCCCCGCGCTGTAGATCATCATCCACTTCACGCAGATCACCCGCAGGCAGGAGGCGATGTTCTTGTCGTTGGCCACCAGGCAGCCGTCATGGACGCGTTCGATGAGCTTGGGCAGGGTGAGCTTGAGTTCCCGCGCCATTTCCTCCAGCACGTTCCAGAAGGCCCGCTCCAGCGCGATGGTGGTGCTGTGGCCGTGGATGCGGAAGCCGCGCTTCTCCGGTATGAATTCGGTGATCTGGGAGGTGGTGCAGGCGTTGAACATGCAATCCAGCGCATCCCGTTCCTCGATGAAAATCTGCATTTTGCGCCTCCAATGTTTTTTTACGATTTAACCGCGCGGCAACGTCCTTGGCAATGGCTGTTGGCAAAGATTACTACCCGCCTGCCGCCGGCCTCGTTTAGGCTGCGCGAAACCTGTCGAGGAGGGACGCATGGAGCTGTTCAAGAAAACCCTGGATCCGGTATTCGCGCTCGCGGCGATCGCGGTGCTGGACATTTTCCTGTTTCTCACCATCGGCGCCTGGACCGTCGGCGGCGGCGAGACCATGATGACCGGCCTCATCGCCAAGGGCATCCTCGGCGACGACCTCCACCGGCTGCCGTTCTGGAGTCTCGTCTTCCCGCCCCACTGGGACTACTGGAAGATGTACATCAGCTTCGGCATGTTCTTTGGCGCCTTCGTCGGCGCCGTGGCGAGCGGGGAGTTCTACCTGCGCTTTCCGCGCCGGGTGTCGGAATGGGCGCTCATCACCCTGGGCGGCCTGCTGATGGGCGTGGGCATCCGCCTTGCCTTCGTCTGCAACGTTTCCACCTTCTTCGGGCTCACGCCGGAGATGAACCTCGGCGGCTATCTGGCCGTGGCGGGGATCGTCGCCGGTGCCTGGGTCGGGTCCCTGGTCTACAAGAAAATGCTGGAGGGTTGAGCATGTCCACCATTGCTGAATGCATGATCGCCTTTGTCTTCGGCAGCGCCGTCGGCCTCCTGGTGCAGCGCTCGCGCTTCTGCAACACTGCGGCGCTGCGCGACGCCATCATGTTCCAGACCTACCGCAACACCAAGGCGCTGCTGGTGGCGATGATGATCCTCACCCTGGGCTTCACCGCCTTCATCAGCGTCGGCGCCGGCCATCCCCTGGATTTCGACGTCGGCCTCAACACCTTCCTCGGCCTGTTCCTGTTCGGCATCGGCATGGTGCTCGCGGGCGCCTGCACCGTGTCCACCTGGGTCAAGGCGGCGGAGGGCAACATCGGCGCCGTCTGGGCACTGCTGTTCACCTTCATCGGCATGTTCCTGTTCTCGCTGCTGTGGTCCTACAACCAGTGGCCGCCGGCGCCGGCGTCCATGACCGGCGACCCGAATCCGGAAGCATTGCAGGCAGGGCTGGCCAACGCGCGCACGCTGCAGGAGAAGACCGGCCTGCCCGCCATCGTGTTCGGGCTGGTGCAGTTCGCCGTACTGTTCGCGCTCTATCGCACGATCCTGCGCCGGGAGCGGGCGCGCGAGGCGGGCACGCCCGTCCAGGATTCTTCGACATCGACCTGAGGAGACCAACATGGGACTGTTTGGCAGCAAGAAAGCGGAAAACGTCGCGGGCGGAGGCCAGGCCACGCTCCCGGACGGGCGCGTGGTGAGCGTCGCGCGCCAGGTGGACGCCATCGGCGATTCCTGCCCGCGGCCGCAGCTGATGACCAAGAAGGCGGTGGGCGAGCTCAAGGCGGGCGAGGTGCTGGAGGTACTGGTGGACAATCCCACCTCCATGGAGGCGCTGCCGCCGATGTGCCCGGAGCTGCATTGCGAGCATCTGGGCACGGCCAACACCGGCCGCGCCTGGCATGTATACATGCGGAAGCTGTGATCATGGCGCGGATACTGATGCGCCTGTACATTGCGGCTGCGGTGCTGGTCTGCGGCTGGGGGCTGTATCGCGTGTACGCCCATCCGCCCGCGAGCATGAAGCTGACCCGGGACGGCGTGCCCTATTTCACGCCGCCCGTGATCGATCCCGCCACCGGCAAGGCCGTGCCGGTGGAGACGCTGGTACGCCATTACAAGGGAGGGACGCCATGACCTTCGATTGGGAGACGGGCCTGCAGCTCGCGATGTTCGTGATCGCCTTCGGGGTCATGTACCTGGCCCTGTTCCACGACAGCCTGTGAGGTCGCCATGGATCGACAGAGCCTGATTTTCTGCGTGGTGACCCTGGGCGCGGCGCTGGCGGTGTCGGCGGTCGGCTTCCGCTACGCGGCACTGCCGCCGGACGTAATGGTTAAGGCCAGCACGCCGGTCACGCCCGACAAGCTGCCCGACTTCGATCTCGGCCCCTACGGCCGCGTGTCCGGCATCGACCTCATGGGCTACTGGATGGATCATCCGCCGGCACCCGCGGGGGGTGCCGCGCCGGCCGATGCGGTGAAGCGCTTCGGAGGATGCTGATGCGCCGAATTGCAGCGCTGTTCGGGCTCCTGCTGCCGCTCGCGGCGGCGGCGGAGTTGACGGCCTGGCCGTCGCAACTGCCGCCTCCGGCGGGCGCGGTGCTGCTCGATACGCGCTCCGCTGCGGACTGTGCGGCACGCAGCGTGCGCGGCGCGCGCTGCCTTCCGGCGCAGGAGTTTCGCGATGCCCAGGAACATCTGCCCGCCTGGCGCGACATCCTCTGGCTGTTTTCGACCGCACGCCTCACCGGCTCGGAAACGGTGCTCGTTCTCGGGGACCAGGCCGCGGATCGGGACCAGGTCGCCGCGCTCCTGTACATCGCCGGCCAACGCCACGTGCGCGTGGTCGAAACGCCCGTCTCGCGTCTGCTCGACCAAGGCACGGCTGCCGGGCCGGGCGCGCCGCGGGACTTCGCGCGCCAGGTGGCCTACACCGTTCGCATGCGCGACGGGCTGCTGATCCTGCGCCAGGAGCTCGACCCGCGACGGCAGCGCCTCGTTGACGCGGCGCGGCCGCCGGTCGCGCCGGGCACGCCCGACGG
>CAYUJV010000025.1:0-31561 GCA_964445085.1 uncultured Burkholderiales bacterium | reverse complement strand
CGACCGTGGAGATGGCGAAGCCCCACACCAGCAGCTGCAGGCCATGGGTTTCCAGCTGCGGCGCATGGGCGGCAAGTACCTCGCCCAGGCCGAACAGCGCGGCGGCCAGCAGCAGCGGCACCAGCGCATCGAAGCGGTCGAGGAAGCGCAGTTCCGGATAGCGCATCAGGTCGGGAACCAGCTCGGTGCGCGTGCGGAAGCTGGCGCGGGTGAGGAACCAGCCGAGGTGGGCGTGGAGGAAGCCGTGGCGCCGGGGGGAGTGGGCATCGTGCGCGTCGTCGGCATGGACGTGATGGTGGCGGTGCTGCGAGGCCCACCACAGCGGGCCGCGCTGCACCGCGCTGGCGCCCAGCACGGCGAACAGGAATTGCATCGGGCGCGAGGCGCTGAAGGTGCGGTGGGAAAAATACCGGTGGTAGAACGCGGTGATGGCGAACATACGCAGCGCGTACAGGGCGACGGCAATCACCACCGCCGTGTGGCTCACGCCCACCCAGATCACGCCCAGGCAGGCCAGGTGCAGGCCGAAAAACGGCAGCACCCGCAGCCAGTCGATGCGCTCATCGGCCGATGGCTCGCGCACACCGGCGTCGTCGGCGTAGCTGTCGAGCCAGCGCAGCAGCGCGTTCATGGTTGCACCTCCCAGCGCTGCGGCACCTTCTGGATCCGCGTCACGTCGTAGCCCTGGGCCTGGAGGAAGGCGAGGATCGTCTGGTAGTCGGCATCGGGAATCCGCGGCGTGCGCGCCATGATCCACACGTAGTCGCGCTGCTCGCGCCCGATCACGGTCTGGCCGTAGTCGGGCGTCAGATACACGATGCGGAAGTCGGACTTGATCGGCCAGATGAACTGCATGCCCCACACCGCGTTCGATTGGGTGTCGAGCACGTAGCCGGTCGGGGTGTAGCGCTTCGTCGGGCCGTCGAAGCCGTCCTGGCGGAAAGTGAAGGTGGTGGCCACGGTGCCGTCGGCGTTGAGCCGGTAGGACTCGACGGCATTGTGGGCGCCGCGCTCGATGAAGGTCGGGATGTTGGCGATCACGTACCAGTCACCCATGAAGCGCGGCAGGTCGACGTGGGGCACCAGGGCGATGGGCGGGTGCGCGGCGGTCTGGCAGCCGGCGAGGGCGAGCAGCGCGGCAAGCAGGGCGATCCGCTTCATGCGCATACCTCCGCCTGCCTGCGGTTGGGGCGCCGGTCGGCGCAGCTGGGCAGGCGTTCCAGGCGGTAGCGCAGCGTGCGGCCGTTTCGCGTCGGGGCATCCAGGGCCAGCCACTCGCCTTGCTCGGAGTAGAACAGGTCGATGCGCAGGTCGGGGCCGTGCAGCGTGTAGCGCTGGCTGGCGATGGTCTGGTCGCCCACCTGCAGCGGTTCGGTGCCGCTGCGGACGATGCGCACCGCAACCCGCTCGCCGGTCTGCGGATGCAGCAGCCGCGTCGCGCGCAGGAAGGCCGGGTTCCAGTACGCGAAGCTCATGGCGCAGGTTTCCGCGTATTCCGCCGGTGTGCCGTTGACCTGCACCCGCAGCACTCCCGGCTGCGCCTGCGCGCGTACCGTGATCTGCTCCCCGTTGTCATTGGTGGAGGAAGCCAGCGAGGCAAGGCAGTCGTCGCGCCAGCGCTCGACGTTTTCGTGACGATAGCTGTAGACGGTGAGAAGCAGCACCTTCACGTCGAAGCGCGCGCGGCTGCGGATTTCCTGCTCCGCGCCGCGCTGCAGCAGTTCGAAGCGGTGATGGCCGATTTCCGTGTCGTCGAGATAGCCCTTGAACGGCCACGCCTTCGTGGGCTCCGCCCATGCCGGCAGCGCGAACAGCAGCAGGGCGGCGAGCAGGATGGGGGCGATCATCGTTGTGGCTCCTCGAGCGGCACGTGTTCGCCGCGGCGCGGGCCGGGGAAGAAGGCGTTGGTGCGCTGCACGTAGTCGCGGTAGGCCGGGCGCCGCCCGGCGATGTCCCGTTCCAGTAGGGCGACGCCGGAGACGCGCAGCAGCAGCACCGACATCAGCAGCGGCGAAATCAGGCTCCACCAGCCGCCGGCGGAGAGCGCGATCAGGAAGAAGCCCCACCACACCAGGAACTCGCCGAAGTAGTTGGGGTGGCGGGTGTAGCGCCACAGGCCGGTGTCGAGCACGCGGCCCCGGTTGGCGGGGTCGGCCTTGAAGCGGGCCAGCTGCCCGTCGGCGATGCTCTCGAAGAGGAAGCCGGTGAGCCACACCGCGACGCCGAGGGCATCGAGCCAGGCCATGGGTTCGGCGCTGGCGAGGGCGGCGAGCAGCGGCAGCGAGATGATCCAGGCGAGCAGGCCCTGCAGCAGGAACACCAGGTACAGGCTCTTCACGGCGAAGCCCGGCTCGTTGCGCGCGCGGATGGCCTGGTAGCGGCGGTCCTCCGGCTCCCCCCAGCCGCGCAGGGTGATGTGCAGCGACAGGCGCAGCGCCCACACGCTGGCCAGGCCCAGGACCAGCGCGGTGCGCGGCATCTCCGCCCCGACCCCGAGCGCGTAGGCCATGGCCGCGCCCAGGAACAGCAGGGACCAGATGCGATCGACGATGGAGACGTCGTGCTTGGCGAGACTCACGCCCCAGGTGACGACGGCGAGGGCGACGATCGGCAGCAGGCCGAACAGCCAGAGCTTGGGCTCAAACATAGGCGGGTTCTCCGAAGCGGCGCGGCGCCACGCCATCGAAGCGCGCGGCCAGCCGCACCAGCAGCGGCATCAACACCGCCCAGCCGATCGCCTGCGCCGCGAGTGCGGCGGCTGGGTCCGGGAAATTCAGCGCGCCGAGCTGGGCGCCGGCGTAATAGGCGAGCGGCCCGCCGATCAGGCCGAGCACGGCCGCGAGCCCGCTCCGGCCGCGCAGCCAGCGCAGGGAGACATTCAGCGTGGTGGCGAACAGCAGCCACAGCGCGGCCATCCAATGCGGCGCGAGCTGTTCCAGCAGGCCGCCGCCGCTGAAGGCGATGAGTCCCGCGGCGGCCACGGCGCTGTCCCAGGCGAAGCCGAGCGCGATTGCGATGAGCAGCAGCCGCAGTTCGACGCGCGCCCGCTGCGCAGCCGCCAGATGCAGACCGGCAATCGCCACGGCCGCGAGGCTGCCCGCCCAGGCCACACCATGCGCTGCACCCAGCACGCAGGCGAACCAGCCGATCTGGAACAGCGCGATGTTGGCGAGGAGCGGCATGTTGCGGTCAGTCCCGGCGTTCGAACAGGTAGTGGCTCACCCACCACTGCTGGCCGTCGTCGTAGCCCCACAGCTCGGCGCAGGCCATGAAGAACAGGCGCCAGCGGGTGAACCACAGCTCGGCCTGGTCCGGCCCGTAGGTGCCGGCGAGAATGGGCAGCACCGCCGCGCGGTTGCGGTCGAGCTGGGCCAGCCAGGCGTTGGCCG
Organism: uncultured Burkholderiales bacterium; assembly: GCA_964445085.1. Classification (GTDB taxonomy): domain Bacteria; phylum Pseudomonadota; class Gammaproteobacteria; order Burkholderiales; family Thiobacteraceae; genus Thiobacter. Next base: position 28,172 of record CAYUJV010000025.1, on the reverse strand, counting down.
TCTTCTCGTAGTGACGGCCGTCCCAGCGCCAGCGCCGCAGGAAGCGCAGGTGATCCTGGAAGCGCAGCGGCAGCTCGTCGCTGGGCATCATGCCGCCGGAGAAGAAATGGCGGCTCATCCAGTCGTCGTCGCCCTGCTCGACGAAGGCATAGGGCGTGCTGCGATGCACGAAGACGTGCATGAGGAACTGGCCGCCGGGCTTGAGCCAGCCGTGCACGCGCCGGAACAGCTCGCGCCAGTTGCGCATGTGCTCGAACATTTCCACCGACACCACCCGGTCGAAGCGCAGGCTGGTGTCGAAGCCGTTCATGTCGGCGGTGATGACGCGCAGGTTGCCGAGGCCGCGGCGCGCCGCTTCGCGCTCGATGTGGGCGCGCTGGGAGTGGGAGTTGGAGACTGCGGTGATCCAGCTTGCCGGGTAGCGCTCGGCCATCCACAGGCTGAGCGATCCCCAGCCGCAGCCGAGTTCGAGGATGCTCTGGCCGTCGGTGAGGCCCGCGTGTTCGCAGGTGAGCGCGAGGGCGGCGGCCTCGGCATCGCCGAGGGTGGCGGCGGGGGGGTGCTGGCCGGAGCCGTCCGGCCAGTAGCCGCTGCTGTACTTGCGGCGCGGGCCGAGGGCGAGGGCATAGAATTCCGCCGGCACCTCGTAGTGCTGCTCATTCGCCTTCTCGGGCACGGGCGCCACCGGTGCGGCGTCCATGGCGCGCACGAATTCTTCGGTCAGATCGGCGGCAGCCTCGGCGTCATCGGCGCGGATGTCGCGCAGCCGCTCGCGTAGCAGGCGGCGGATGCCTTCGCGGATGGCCCAGTCGGGGGCGAGTCCCTTTTCCGTGAGTTCGATGGCGAGTTGGGTCGCGGTGCGCATGGAGCCTCCTAGGCGTGGGCCAGGTTCTGCGTGGCGACGCCGAGAATCGCCAGCGGCAGGGCATCGGAGGCGCCAAGGTGCGGCGTCAGGGTCACCGCCACGTCCGGCCGGGCCCGGCGGAACTCGGCGACGGCCTCGGGAATGTCCTGCGCCACGTGGGTGCCGGCGGCGAGAAAATACGGGAACACGACGATTTCGCGCGCGCCTTTTTCGGCGCAGCGCGCGAGGCCTTCGGGAATGGACGGCGCCGCAAGCTCGAGGAACGCGACCTCCACGTGCTCGATGCCGAGGGCGCGCAGGCCGGCGACCCGCTCGCCCAGGCGCCGCACTTCGTCGTTGGAGGCCTGACGGCGGCTGCCGTGGGCCACGATGCACAGATGTCGGTGACGCATGGCGGGCTCCTCAGTTGATGCTGCCGGTGGTGGGGTTGTCGGCCATGTCGTCGAAGATGCGCTTGAGCCCGGCGGAGTTGAGACTGCCATGGGTCTCCATCGCCAGGTACTCGGCCTTGTTGGCCTCGGATTCGAAGTAGATCTTCAGGCAACTGCCACCGCTGCCTTCGATCAGGCACGGTGCGTGGTCCAGGTCCTGCACGTCGTTGAGGGAGATGGGGTCGCGGGTGACGGTGATCATGGGTGGCTCCTGGTGGACAGCTGTGCTCGGTGCGCCAATTTGTCCTGGACAAACAGGCTTCAGGTGCTAAGATAGGCCGGCAATCTGACAAAGTCAAGAGTTTGTCCAAGACAAAATTGTTACAAAGCGAGCCTATGTCCAACCCGACGCCCTTTCTCCCCATCAGCGCCGTGGAGCGCGAAACCGGCATATCCAAGGAAGTCCTGCGCAAGTGGGAGAGCCGCTACGGCTTTCCGACGCCGGGCCGGGACGAGCAGGGGGAACGGGTGTATGCGCCGGATCAGGTGGCGCGGCTGCGCCTGATCAAGCGCCTGATGGACGCGGGCATCAGGCCGTCCAAGGTGGTGCCGGAGGGGGCCGGGGACCTGACGGCCCTGGCCGAGCAGAGCCACGTGCGCATGGTCGGGCCGGCGGCGCCGCAGGTGGAAGCGGTGCTGCTGGAACATCTGCGCAGCCACGATCTGCTGGGCCTGCGCCGGCGCCTGCAGCGGCTGCTGCTGGAGCAGGGTCTGCGCCAGTTTGTCCTGGACACGGTGGCCCCGTTCACCTATGCGGTGGGCGAAGCCTGGTCACGCGGGGAGTTGGAGGTGTACGAGGAACATCTCTACACCGAGGTGATCCAGGGCATGCTGCGCGGCGCGCTGGAAACGCTCACGGATGGCGAGGGGCAGCCGCGCATCCTGCTCACGACGCCGCCGGAGGAATCGCACTCGCTGGGCATGCTGATGGCGGCCGCGCTGTTCGCGCTGGACGGGGCCTACTGCGTGCCGCTGGGGCCGCAGACGCCGCTGGAGGACATCGCCAGCGCCGTCTCCGCCCACCGTGCGGACGTGGTGGTGCTGTCTTTCAGCATCGCCTACCCGCAGCGCCGCATTCTGCCGTTGCTGGCGGAGTTGCGGGCCCGCCTGCCGCGCGGTGTGGCCATCTGGGCCGGCGGCGCCGGCACGTCGCGCCTGGGCAGGCCGCCGGCAGACGTCTCCATCACCCCCACGCTGGAGGCGGCCCGCGAAGTCCTGCTGGCCTGGCACGACGGTCGGGCGCCATGACCTCGCCCGCTGGCGGCTTCCTGACAAAACTTTAACAATCTCCGGCGAACGCTCCAGTGGCCGAGTTTGTGCCGCATTTTTCCCCATCCAGCGACGCAACGCCGCGGCCGATTGCTTGCCCGCCGCTGGTAGTTGGCTATCTTTAGTAGGGTGAGACGCCGCCCGAGGCCGTTGCATCGGCCGCACCGGCCGTCGCCGCAAGACCCGTTCCCGCATCAGGAGAAAGCAATGCGCTACCTGCTCATAGCGTTGTCAGTGCTGTTCATGCCGCTCACGGCGGCGCGTGCCGATGTCAGCGTCAGCGTCGGGGTCGCCATCCCCGGCGTCAGCATCGGCATCAATGTACCTGCCTATCCGCGGCTGGTGCGCGTGCCGGGCTATCCGGTGTATTACGATCCGCGCATCCATCTGAATCTGTTTTTCTACGATGGCCTGTACTGGGTGTTCCAGGGCGACCGCTGGTACGTGAGCAGCTGGTACAACGGCCCGTGGGATCTGGTGGATCCCTATGACGTGCCCGTATACATCCTGCGCGTTCCGGTGCGCTACTACCGTGTGCCGCCGCCGTACTTCCGCGGCTGGCGCCCCGACGGGCCTCCCCGCTGGGATGAACACTGGGGCCGCGAGTGGAAGGAACGCCGCCGCGACTGGGACCGCGACCGTCGTCCGCCGCCGCCGCCGGCGCCGCGGCCGTCCTATCAGCGCAGCTATTCCGGGGACCGCTACCCGCATGAGATCCAGCGCCAGGAAATGATCCGCTCCGAGCGCTATCGCTACGAGCCGCGCGAGCCGGTTTCGCAAAAGCATTTCCGGATGGAGCGCGAACGCGGCGGGCCGCAAGGCAGGGGTGAGGGCAAGGGCAACGGTCGCGGCGACCACGGGCCGGATCGCCGCTGACGTAGCGCGCCCTGCCGCTTTCATCGGCGGGGCGCGGATCCCGCCTCAACTCGGCAGGATCGAGCCGGCTTGCTGCGCCACGGGTCCGTCCGCGCATTCCACGCGGTTGCGGCCATGGTGCTTGGCCGCGTAGAGCGCCTCGTCGGCGCGGATCAGCAGCGTGCCGATATCCTCTTCCCCGGGCAGGCGCTCGGCCACCCCGAAACTCGCGCTGACCGGCAAGGCCGCGCCGCGACATTCCACCTCCAGTCCAGCCACGGCGCAGCGGACACGCTCGGCGATGGCCTGTGCGCCGCGGGTGTCGGTCTCCGGCAACATCAGCACGAACTCCTCTCCGCCGTAGCGCGCGGCCAGATCGCCGTCGCGCAGCTGCTGGCGGCAGGTTGCCGCAATCCGGCGCAGCACGGCGTCGCCCACGTCGTGGCCGCAGGTGTCGTTGATCTGCTTGAAGCGGTCCACGTCCATCATCACGATGCTCATGGGGTGCCCATGGCGGCATGACTGGGCCAGGGTCTCCGCGGCGCGTTCCATGAAGTGGCGCCGGTTGTGGAGGCCGGTCAGCGCGTCGGTGACGGCGAACGCCTCCAGGCGGGCGTTGGCCTCCACCAGTTCATGGGTGCGTTCGGCCACGCGTTGCTCCAGGGTGGCGCTGCGTTCGCGCAGTTCGCGCAGCAGCGCGGCCAGGGCGAGGGAGGAGAAGGCGAGGATGGCGATGAACTCCTGCAGCAGGATGACGGCGGTGGCCTGGTCGAACACCCGGAACATGCTGGCGCCGCGGGTGGCTTCCGCCACCGCGAAAATGGCGAGGGCCGCGCTGACTGAGGCCGCGCCGTGCAGGCCGAAGCGGATCGCGGCCCACACCGGCAGCGGCAGCGTCAGCAGCGCGCTGACCGGAACGTGGCTGCGGTCGACCACGCCGCCGAAGACGATGAAGCCCGCCGCCAGCGTGGCGACGGCCAGGGCGGCGGCCTCCGCGATGCGCCGCGGTTGCGTCCGGGGCACGGACCGGCTGTCCGCCCAGCCGATGATCAGCGGCGTGATCAGCAGCAGCCCCAGGGCATCGCCGAACCACCAGATGCGCCAGAACGCCCAGTAGCTGGTGTCGTCCAGTTTGATGTGCTGATACACCATGGCACCCAGCACCGCGGCGGCCATGCTCGCGAGCAGGACGGCGAACAGCCCGAAGCGCATGACCTCGCGCAGGCGGGCGAGGGTGAAGGCCGGACCGCCGCGGCCGCGCAGCAGCCACGCGGCGAGCAGGGCCTCGCTGCCGTTGATGGCGGCGAAGGCGAGGGCCTGGGATACGGTGAAGGCGGGGACGTCGGCCAGCACTTCCGCGGGGACGATGGCGGCGAGATACCAGGGCCACTCCCGCTGCGGCCGGAGTAGAAGCACGGCCAGCAGCACGCCGTTCGGGGGCCAGACGATGGCGATGCCCTCCGGCATCAGGGTGTAGTGCACGCCCAGGTAGGCGCCGAGGAAGTAGCCGACGCCGGTGAGCAGGGCGATCGCCACCGGAACGGGCGGGGTGCGGAGGCCCGGTCGGCCATGATTCACTCCGGGGGCGGAAGCGGCGCACATTGGGCAAGGATAGCTTGCGGCAGGCAGGACGGCAAAGGGGAGGGCCCCATAAGAGTCGCGTGCGGCAGTTCACCCAACGGGGAAAGGAGGAGGCTCCGTGTCGCCGTCCATGCGTGGCGTGAATTGGTGTCGCCAAAATTTACACAATGTCCCGGACCGTTCGCAGGGTCTTGTGCAGGAACAATGCCTTGGCGGATATGGCGCGGAAAATGCAGGAAATTGCGAGCACCGCACGTGGAGGCTGCAGACGGGCAATCGCCGCACGCAGCCGAAGCGCAGGCTGTTTCCCGCTGCTATCAATCAAGGAGGGAAAACATGAATTTGATTCCCATTTCACTCGGCGCCATCCGGTCTTGCGCCAAGACCCTGCTTCTTGGGGCGATACTGTCGCTGGGGCTGGTGGGGCTGCAGAGTCCCGCTTCGGCCACTGTCCTGATCGCCACGGACGCAACCTGGCGCGTTACCGCAAGCGACCCCGGAGCCAGCGGCTGGAACAGCAATGCCGCGTTCAACGATTCCGGTTGGGAACTCGCCACGGTCCTCTACAATGTCGGCGACTACATTCCGGGCTACGTGGCAAAGGGTATCTGGAATTCCGCCGGCCAGTACTCCACTACTGATACCCAAATCTGGGCGCGGGGGGTCTTCAATCTGGCTACGCTCCCGATATCGGCGTTGCTCAACAACGGCTTTGACGACGATGGCGACCTGTTCATCAATGGCGTGCAGGTCGTGAGCGACCACAATGGATTTGCCAACAACTCTTTCGCGGATATCACGCCTTATCTGGTCTTGGGCGACAACGTGATCGCCTTCACGGCTTCGGACAACTATCTCGTCTGGGGCTACAACCACTCCGCCTGGGCTCAAGTGGATGCGACCTTCGCCCGGGTCCCGGAACCGATGTCGCTTGCGCTGCTCGGCCTCGGCCTGGGTGGCATGGCGGTTGTGCGGCGTCGCCGCAACGCCTGATCCGCCAGCCTGCATTGACAGGAAAGGAAGGGCCGGTTTTCCGGCCCTTCGTGTTTTGTGCCGGGGATGAGGAGCAATGCTGGTGCCCGCGCCAGCGCGTACCGCGCGCCGGTCGCAACCGCTGAACGCTCGCCGCCTGAACGGGATGCCGGGTGGGCTTCCCACGATTCCATTGAGCGCAGCATAGCAACGCTCGCGAAAGACGTAGGGGCACTGTCAGACCGCGCAATGGTGTCATTTTGGCCACCCCTTTTTCCCATATCGCCGTACCGCTGGCGCTGACGGCGGCCCTGGGCCCGGACCTGGTGCCGGCGGGGCTGGTCGCTGCCGCGCTCGTGTGCAGCGTGCTGCCCGATCTCGACGCGGTGGGGCTGTGGCTCGGCGTGCCCTACGCGCATCCGTTCGGGCACCGCGGCTTCACCCATTCGCTGCCTTTCAGCGTGGCGCTGGCCGCCGCCGGCGCCTTGCTCGCGCCGCAGCTGGGCGCCGAGCCGTGGCCCGCCTTCGGCGTGCCGCTGGCAAGCGCGGCCTCGCACGGGCTGCTGGACGCGCTCACCAACGGCGGCCTCGGCGTGGCGCTGCTCAGCCCGTTCTCGCAGCGGCGCTATTTTCTGCCGTGGCGGGTGATCGAGGTGTCGCCGTTGAGCCCCTTCGCCTTTCTGTCGCGGCGCGGCCTGCAGGTGCTGCGGTCGGAACTGCGCTGGATCTGGTTGCCGTGTGCGGCGGTCGGGTTGCTCGGCTATGCGGCGCGCACGCTGTTGGCCTTGTGGTAGATGCCGGGCGCGCCCGGCACCAGAAAGCAACCAGCAGCAAGGCGCGGCACGGCCCATTGCAGCAGGCGGACGCAGTCCGGGTCGTTCACGGCCTGTGCGTCAACCGGGCGGCGCGACGATGAGGGGCACGGTCATCTCCGCGGTACTGAGCCCACCATGGACGCCGATATGGACGTGGCGCTCCTCGCCCGCGAGCCAGTCGCGCAGGATGGCATTGCCGCGGGGCAGCAAAACGTAGTCGCCAATGCGGTCCTGCAGCCCCGGATGCGGCTCGCCCGGCCCGAGCCAGCCATCGCGCAGGACGTCCGCGCTGCGGAACATCAGCACGCGGTTTTCCAGCTGCGTCCGCAGGTAGTCCTCGAACTGCGTCTCGCGCCCGGCGCGCACGTAGGCGAACGCCGCGCGTGCTTCGCCGCACAGGGGGAGCAGCAGGGTCTCGCGCAGCCGGGGATGGTGGTCGAGGTCGATGGTGTCCGCGGGCGAAGTGTCGATGAAGCCATGGTCGGCAGTGACGATGATCAGCGCGCTGCTGCCGCGCGCGGCCTGCAGCAGCTGCGCGAAGCCCGCATCGAGCGCGGCAAAGGCGGCGGCCACCTGCGGGCTGCCGATGCCGTGTTCGTGGGCCAGGCTGTCCAGCTGCGGCCAGTAGGCATGGATGTAGCTGCGCGGCGCGTCGTTGTGCAGCAGGCTGGCGATCAGGCCGAACATTTCCTCCAGCGTCTCGTAGCCGTGGCGCTGCGCGCGCCCGGAGAGGGCGACGTTGAAATCGGAGTGGATGATGTGACGCGGGCTGACGACATGGCTGACCACGGGCAGGCGGTCGAACAGGGGCGTCAGGCCGAACAGCTGCGCCGGCGTGACGCCCACCTCGCGCAGGGCCTGCTTGCCGGTGCGCGTGCGGAAGGGCAGCGGCGCGACGATGGCGCCGATCTCGCGAAAATACATGTGCCAGCCGGTGAGGCCGTGCTGCTGCGGTGCGAGGCCGGTGAGGAAAGTGGGAATGGCGCTGGCGGTGGTGGTGGGAAAGACGGAGGTAAGCGGGCCGCGCAGGTGCGCGCGGAGCGCGCCTGACTGCGCGAGCAGGTGGTGATGGCCCAGCCCGTCCACCACCAGCAGCACCAGCCGACGCACGCGCAGGAGATCGTCCGGAGCCAGCGCCGCCAGCGGCGGATAGGGGCTGCTTCCGCCGAGGCCAGCGGCGATGGAACTCATCAGGTTGACGAGGCTGCCGCCACGGTAGTCGGGAAGGGTGACGGCGAGATCATCAGCCATGCGGGTCCCTCAAGAGCCACTCAGGATGTTGCCAAGTGTAGCGATCCTTGTGTGACTATAGCCAAGCGAGGGAACTGCATGTCGGCGGATAAGCCGGTGAAAATGTTTGCTGCCGGCAGGAAAAGATGCGCGTGGGGCCGGCGTGGGACGAGGATATAAGCTTGGCAATTGGCTGATTCTTGTCCCATTCGCGCAATCAGATCGGGGTTTGATGTCTGCTTTCGGCAGCATCCTGGCGGGACCACCGTTCGACTGCAGCCCCAGGCGGTGCCCTCTGTGGATCCCGCAGTTTCAGGCAGGTCGCGGTGGTTGTCGGGAAATTTTACATTTCTTGGCCCCCTCGCCTTTCGGAAAAGGCCTGGGCATGGCTATTTGACTGATTATGCAAGGGGGGTTGCCATTGGCATATTGCTTGCTTCGGGCAGGGATGGCCGACCCGCACGCGAGTCGGTTCCACGGTGGATGGTGTCTCTTAAAATTTGAGGAGGATAGGGATATGCGCCGATCCAAGATCGCTGTTGTCGCCGGTCTCGTGGCGACTGTCTGGTCTGTCGGGAGCCACGCAGTCGTGGTGAACATCGATTCATTTTCGGTTTCGGGTACCAATTCGACCGGTGTGTTCAGTTTCACCGACGGATTTAGCGATGGGACGCCACCTCCGTGTGGACCGCTCGGGTGTGCGATCCAGCCCAATTTCTATGGCGTGAACAGTCAGAATCCGCTGCCTCCTGAATCGGGCGGATTGCTGCAACTCGACTCCTCGAACGGCATCGTGGGTACGAATGCTGGGGGCGGGGCGCGAAGGACCGAGACCTTCCAGGTAGGCGGAACAAAATCCGAGCTGCTGAGCTCGGGCGGGGATATATCGATGACCGGTATTTTTACCCTTCCTGTCCTGTCAGGACCGTTGAATGAGGGCTATGGGATACGCTTCATCGATGCGCCTCCTGGTTCGGGGCCGGGCACCAACCAGTGGATCCTGGAGCTCAACGTGCAATGGTGGACAGGAAACCTGAGCAACCCGGCAGGCTGGTATGTGCGCTATCTGACCCAGGATTTCACTAACAACCTCATTTCCACGATCGGTGCGGACCTTGTGTCCATTCCTCAGGGAGCTGACGAAATATGTCTCTCCTTGAATCGTGCTGCGGGGAGTAACCAGTTCGCCGCGGGCTATGCGTACGGAACCGGAGGAACGTGTGATATCGCAGGCTTGACCTCGTTAGGCTCCGCCCAAGGATTTGTATCTCGTGATTATGTTCGCGGACAGGTTCATGCGTTCGAAACGGTGTCCGTGCCGGAGCCGGGTACGCTGTTGTTGACTGCAGGGGGGGCGCTGGCGCTTGTGGCAGCACGCAGACGGCCTTCGCTGACGCCTCGGGCCACGGTATAGACACGCCGCGACCTGCGCGGCGAGGGGAATCGCGCCCGATTCCCCAGGCATTCGTAAGCTTCACAGACTCCTGTTTCGCGGATGCGGTTGGTGCCAGGCGATTGCAGTAATCGCGTCGGGCTTCTCGGCCCGAAACATCCGCATGCAGGCGAACATCCTCCGCCGCGTCCTGCCGATCCTTCCCCACCCTGACGCGGGCATGTCCGCCCTCGAGCCGCTAAAGGCGGTGAGGTTGCCGCGGCTCACGGCTACAACCCCGTCGGGGGGCTCCACTCCATCTTGCGTTGGCGCATGCAGCAGGGCGCCGCCGTTCTCCCATGGGCATTCGCCTCAAATCGGCCCTTGTCGCCCCCGTCGCAGGGGGGCTGGCGGAGCGCCGGAGTCGCAAAAATTTGGGATTTGCCGGCTATGCTGACCTGATGAGGGGATGTCATTATGGAGGTGCGCGAGGATGACCGCGAGGCCCGCCTGCGGCAGCACGTGCTGGCGCTGGCCGGGACGATCGGCGAGCGCAATGTCTATCACCCGGCCGCGCTCGATACGGCGGCGCGCTATGTCGAGTCGCAGCTCAGCGGCATGGGTCACCAGGTCAAGCGCCAGAGCTACGTCGCGCGCGGCGTGGAATGCAGCAATTTGGAGGTGATGCTGCCGGGCACGCGCTGGCCGCAGGAGAGCCTGGTCGTCGGCGCCCACTACGACACGGTGGACGGCAGCCCGGGCGCGGACGACAACGCCAGCGCCGTCGCCGCGCTGATCGAGATCGCGCGCCTGCTGCGCGGCGCGGCCCTGGGCCGCACGCTCAAGCTGGTGGCCTTCGTGAACGAGGAGCCGCCGTTTTTCTTCTGGGGCGAGATGGGCAGCCAGGTGTATGCGCGCGCGGCGCGGGGGCGCAAGGAAAACATCCGGCTGATGATCTCCCTGGAGATGCTGGGCTACTACCGCGACGAGCCCGGCAGCCAGGCCTATCCGCCGCTGTTTCGCCACTTCCATCCGGACCGCGGCAACTTCATTGCCTTCGTCTCCAACCGGCGTTCAGGCAAGCCCATGCGGCGCGCGGCGCAGGCCTTCCGCGCCCATTGCGACTTTCCGCTGGAGATCACGGCCACTTTCGGCTGGATCCCGGGGGTGGCGTGGAGCGACCATCTGTCCTTCTGGCGCGCGGGCTATCCGGCCTTCATGTGCACCGACACCGCTTTCTTTCGCAATCCGTACTATCACAGCAGCCAGGACACGCCGGAGAAGCTGGACTATGCGCGGCTGGCGCGGCTGACCGAAGGGCTCGCGTCGATGTGCAGGGAGCTGTCGGACATGGTCGGACTGTGAACCGTCCGTCGTCCACGGTCGTCTATAGTTAGGGCCGGTTACGGAAATTTGTCGGCGTGTTTGGAGGTGAAGACCATGGCGCAGGATTCCTTTGCCTACGTGATCATCGGCGGCGGCGCAGCGGCGGCCGCGGCGGTGGAGGGCATTCGCGAACAGGATGCGTCCGGCGGCATCCTGCTCATCAGCGCGGAAAAGCACCTGCCCTACGAGCGTCCGCCGCTGTCGAAGCAGCTTTGGTTCGGCAAGACCAAGGTCGACGAGATTGGACTCCACGACCAAGCATATTACGACAGCCGCGGCGTGACGCTCATGCTCGGCACCGAAGCAACGCGCATCGACCCCGGCACGAAAACCGTGAGCACCGCGGACGGCGCCAGCTTCGGCTTCGGCAAGCTGCTGCTCGCCACGGGCGTCGCGCCGCGGCGCCTGGCCATCCCCGGCGGTGATCTCGACGGCATCTGCTACTTTCGCACGCTGGACGACTATGTCGCGCTGCGCGCGCGCGTGGCGCAGGCCAAGTCGGTGCTGGTGATCGGCGGCGGTTTCATCGGCTCGGAGCTCGCGGCCGCGTTCAACGTGAACCTGGAGGTGACCTGGATCTTTCCGGGCGAGACCCTGTGCGGCCGGGTGTTCCCACGCGCCCTGGGGCAGGCCCTGCACCGGCAATATCAACAGCGCGGCGTGCTGATCCTCAACGTCAGGAGCCCGGTGTCCATCGAACGGCACGGCGCAGGCTATGAGACCCGGATCTCCGGCGGCAACAGCATCGTCTCCGATCTGGTGGTGGTGGGCATCGGCACAGTCCCCGCCATCGGGCTGGCGCGCGACGCGGGACTGGAGACTGGCGACGGCGTGGTGGTGAACGAATACCTGCAGACCTCGCACCCGGACATCTACGCCGCCGGCGACAATGCGTTTTTTCCCTATGCCGCGCTGGGCAAGCCCATGCGCATCGAGCACTGGGACAACGCGCTGGCCCAGGGCCGCCACGCCGGGCGCAACATGGCCGGGGCGCAGAGCCCGTTCACCTACCAGCCGATCTTCTTTTCCGATCTGTTCGAGTTCGGCTACGAGGCCACCGGCGAGGTGAGCGCGAAGCTGGAGACCTTCGCCGACTGGCAGAAGGAGAACGAAACCGGCGTGATCTACTACCTGGCCGACCGGCGCGTGCGCGGCGTGATGGCCTGCAACCTGTGGGACAAAATGGACGAGGCGCGCGAACTCATCCGCGCCGGCGAACCCGCCGCGCCGGAGCAGCTGCGAGGACGGATACGCTGAACGCCGCGCCGGCGCTCAGCCCTGTCGTTCCTGGGTCGCCAGGCGCCAGCCGCCGCCGAACACGTAGGCGGTCGGCAGGACGATCAGCGCCGCCAGCAGCGGCACCCAATAGATGGAGCCGTCGGCGTAGGCGTTGTAGTGCAGGAAGCGCTCGGGGACGACCTCGCCCACGCTGACCGCGAGCAGCACGAGCCCTGCCGCGAGCAGCCAGGGTCCGCGCAGGCTCTCGCTGAGCATGCCGTAGAGCACGAAGGGAAGGGCGACTGCGATCAACGTCGCGGTGTTGAGTTCGTAACCTGCGGTGAAGAACGGCACGACCGCAGCGGCAGCCGCCGCCACGAAGCCGAGCAGAATGATGAGGTAGGCGGCAGGGCGATAATCCTTGCTGTGGTTCATGACGGTCCTCCTTCGGGATGGCTCGGTGCACTGATGAGACCCTCCGCGCCAGGGGAAGGTTTCACCCCGATGCGAACAGCGGTTTTCGGGGCCGTGGGCAGGGCGCGGAAGGTTTCTTTATAGACCGCGTACGGAACTTCGCCCAAGGACCCGCAGAAGACGCCGGGAACGGTCATGCCGTCGTGAATGGGCTCGTCTCCAGCAGTTCCACCAGCGAACCGCCGGCGTGCAGGCGCCGGACCGCCTCGGCGAACAGCGGCGCGATGGGCAGCACGCTCAGCTTGGCTTCGCGCAGGGGCGCAGGCAGACGTCCAGGCAGGCGCGAAGCAGGAACGCTGTCGGTCACCGCGATCTGGTCGAGCGCGGCGTCGGCCAGGACCTTGCCGGCGTCGCCGGTGAACAGGCCGTGGCTGGCGGCGGCGAACGCGCGTGGCGCCACGGTCCTTGCACGCGCGCGCGGCGCGGACGAGGGTGGTGCCGGTGCTGATGAGATCGTCGATGATGATGACGGGCTTGCCGGCGACGTCGCCGACCAGCGCATCACCGGAGACCACGCCGCTGCTGCGGTATTTCTCCACGAAGGCGGCACCCACGGGCCGATTCAGGACAAGGCCCAGGGTCTGGCGGAAGGCCTCGGCGCGCTTGACGCCACCGGCGTCGGGCGACACCACCGTGACTTCCTCCCGGCCGAGGAGGGGCGCGAAATGAGCGACGAACAGCTGCTTCGCCTCCAGATGCTCGGCGGGAATGCGGAAGGCGTTTTGATAGGCCGCGAGGTTGTGCACGTCGAGGGTCAGCACGCGGTCGGTGCCCATCGCCTCGAACAGCTGGGCCACATAGCGGCTGTTCACCGGGTCGCGCGCCTTGCTGCGGCGGTCCTTGCGCGCATAGGCGAGGTAGGGCACCAGCGCCGTCACGCGCGCGGCCCCGGCGTCCTTCAGCGCGGCGACGAAGAACAGCAGGCGGATGAGCTTGTCGTTCGCACTGTGCCCGGGCTCGCCATGCAGCGACTGGAGCACGTACACGTCCTGGCCGCGCACGCTCTGCAGCGGGCGCGCCTTGTGCTCGCCGTCCTCGAATTCGCGCTCCTCGTGGGCGGACAGCGGCAGCGCGAGCTGCCGCGCCACCTGCTCGCCGAGCTCACGGCTGGTGTGCAGGGCGAACAGGCGCAGTTCGTTCAGGCTCATGCTGACTCCGGATGCAGAGTGCGGATGGTTTCATGATATGCCATGCTGGATTCGTCAGCGGAAAACCACCGGACGCCAGGCCATGAACCGGCGCCAGTTGCTGCGGCGTCAATTGCTGCGGCGCTTGGGGGGCCTGCTGCTCGGCGGGGTGGCGGGAACGGTGAACAGGACGGAGGCGATGACCGGAACGGCAGATCCCACCGCCGATGAGGCGGGCATCACCCTGTTCCTGTGCGGCGACGTGATGACCGGGCGCGGCATCGACCAGGTGCTGCCGCATCCGGGCGATGCAACCCTGCACGAGGGATATGCAAGCACCGCGCTGGACTACGTGTGCCTGGCGGAAAAGGCCCATGGCCCGATTCCCCGCCCGGCGGCGTTCGATTACATCTGGGGCGACGCCCTGGCGGAGTGGGCGCGCGTGCGGCCCGACGCGCGCATCGTGAATCTCGAAACCGCGGTGACCCGGCGCGATGACTGGCAGCGCGGCAAGGGCATCCACTACCGTATGCACCCCGCCAACGTGCCCTGCATCACCGCGGCGAAGATCGACTGCTGCGTGCTGGCCAACAACCACGTGCTGGACTGGGGCCATCCCGGTCTGGCGGAAACCCTGGACACCCTGCAGCGTGCCGGACTGCGCACCGCCGGCGCCGGACGCGACCAGGCGGATGCGGCAGCGCCGGCGGTGCTGGCGTCGGGCCGCGGCCGGGTGCTGGTGTTTGCCTTCGGCACCGCGAACAGCGGCATTCCGCCGGACTGGGCGGCCGGCGCAGGCATGCCCGGGGTGAACCTGTTGCCGGATCTGTCGGCGGTGACGCTGGGCGCGGTCGCGGACCAGGTGCGCGCGGCCAGGAGGGCGGGCGACGTGGTGGTCGCCTCGATCCACTGGGGCGGCAACTGGGGCTACGAGGTGCCGGTGGCGCACCGCGAGTTTGCCCGCGGGCTCATCGACGCCGGGGCGGCGGACGTGGTGCACGGCCATTCCTCCCACCACCCGCTGGGGATCGAGGTCTACCGCGAGCGCCCCATCCTCTATGGCTGCGGCGACTTCCTCAACGACTACGAAGGCATCGAAGGCTACGAGGCCTATCGCGGCGACCTGAGCCTGATGTATTTCCTGAAGCTGGATCCGGCGCGCGGCCGGCTGCTGCGTCTGTGGATGGTGCCGCTGCAGATGCGGCGTTTCCAGCTGCAGCGCGCCGCGGCGCAGGATGTGCGCTGGCTGCGCGATCGCCTCGACCGCGAGGCGCGTCGGCTCGGCCGCGCGCGCGTGGAGGACGGCGCGGACGGGCTGGAGTTGCGCTGGTGAGTTCCGCCGCTCTGCGCCGGCTATTCCGGGCGCATTTCGCCGCGGCGCATCCACACGCCGCGCTGCTCGCAGTGCAGCAGCTCGCTGCCGCTCAGCAGATACTGGCCCACCGGATAGGCCACGTTGTTGAAATAGCAGGCGCCGGTTTCGAGCTCCTGGTCGAGGGAAATGTCCTCGTACTCGTCGAAAATGGGCGAGGTCCTGAGCTCGGGGTCGGGCGCGCCGACCTGGGTCACATGGTTGCTCATCGCTGGCTTTCCTCTGGTGCGCGCGGGCTCATTCCCGCGGCGGCGCTTCGCGCGGCTCGACGCCCTCGACCTGGGGGATGCCCTTCTGCGGGTGCTGCCGCACGATGCGCTTCAGCTCATCGTCCTTGATCGGGCCGTGCGTGCCGGCCTGCTGGACCTCGAAGGCCGCCATGTCGCCGGTCTCCGGCGGCGGGGCATCGCGGTCGATGGCGGCTTCCGCCGCAAGCCAGTCTTCGAGGTCGTGGCCCGGGGCGAAGCCGCGGCGCTCGGAGAGGTAATAGGCGGCCTCGCGAATCATGGCCTCGCGCGCCTCGATGCTCAGGCTGCCATGCCAGGAAACCTTGGGCCTGGCGCTTTCGGGGGATGGTGCGGGTCTTGCCATGGGTGTCCTCCTTGAACAAGGGTACGTGTGCCGCAAGCGCGGCTAGCCTTTGGGCATGCGTGCGTCCTGATGCTCGAGCCGAATGCCGATCCATTCCACCGCCACGCCCAGCACCAGCACCAGCACGCCTGCCCACACTTCGGCCGCCAGGAACATCAGCACGCCGCCCAGGACGATGAGCAGCAGCGCCACTGGCCGTCTCAAACGCGGGCTCTTCAGCATGGTGTCCGGGCGCTGCGGGGGGGAACGGCGCGCTACTCGTAGCGCACGAAGCCCTCGGCAAGGGCGTCCGGGCCGTACTGCTCGATCAGGCTGTCCATCTCCGCCAGCAGCGCGTCGTCCTCGTCCTCGTCCAGCACGCCTTCGCCCACCAGGCGGGCGCCCAGGCCGTCCACGATGGCGCTCCTGACTGCCGCCAGGGTGGGCGGATTCTCCCGGTTCTCGTCGTTTACCACCGCTTCGATCACCCGCGACAGCGGCTCGCTCGAGGTGGAGCGCACGAAGTCTGCGGCGGGCGCATCCGGCCCGAATTCGCCGATCAGGGTGTTGAGTTCGTCCAGCAGCGATTCGCTGACGTCGAAGTGATGCATGCGCTCGGCCTCATTGAAGGACGGCGGCAACAGTCCGGTGAAAAAGTCGCGCACCGTGCCGAGGGTGGGGGCTTCCTCGGCGTCTGGATCGTTCACCAGGCGTTCGATCAGCGCCGACAGTCGCGGCGTGACCCGGGTTGCGACATCGATGGGATTGCGGATCATGGGTTTGTCCTCGCAAGTTCGCCTGCGCGGCGATGTGACGGGTGTTTCCAAATTCAATATAGCAGCTGCATTTGGGCGCGAAGGATCCGTTCGCGGCCGCCGGGGCGGGCAAAACCCCGGCTAATATGGAAACAGTGTGCGGCGGGGCGACGGCGCCCGGCGCCGCCTGGAACGGACCCGATGGCGTGCTGCTGAGAAAAGAGCCCGAACTGACCCAGGATTCCTACTACGAAGCGAGCGTGACGCGCCCGCCGGACGCTGCCGCCCTGGCGGGGCGCACCACGGCCGACGTCTGCGTCGTCGGCGGCGGCTATGCGGGCCTGTCAGCGGCATTGGAGCTGGCCGCACGCGGCTACGCGGTGGCGCTGCTGGAGGCGCACCGCGTGGGGTGGGGCGCTTCCGGCCGCAACGGCGGGCAGGTGATCGTCGGCTTCGGCTTCGCCGGGGAGGAAGCGATCGAGGCGCAGCTGCCGCGCGCCGATGCGCGCCGCGCCTGGGACATTTCGGTGGAGGGTCTGCGGCTGCTGCAGGAGCGCATCGCCGCCCACCGAATCGACTGCGACTACGTGGCCGGCCACCTCAATCTGGCGGTCAATCCGCGCAAGGCGCGGGCGCTGGAGCACAAGGTGGCCCAGGTCGTGCGCGACTACGACTACCCGATGCAGCCCATCCCCCCCGCCAGCATCGGGGACTGGATCGCGAGCCCGCGTTTCTACGCGGGCGCCTTCGACCCCCACTCCGGCCATCTGCACCCGCTCAAGTACTGCCTGGGGCTGGCCGTGGCGGCGCGCCAGGCCGGCGTGCGCATCTTCGAGCACTCGCCTGTGACCGCGCTCGTCCGCGGCGGCAAACCGGTGGTGCGGACCGCCCAGGGGGAGGTCGCCTGCGATTTCGTCGTGCTCGCCGGCAACGTGTACCTCGACCAGTATGGCGATGCAGTGGCGCCGGAGATCATGCGGCGCATCATGCCGGTCGGCACCTACATCATCGCCACCGAGCCCATGGGCAAGGAACGCGCGGACGCGCTGATACGGCAGCGCGCCGCCGTGTGCGACACCAACCTCGTGCTCGACTATTTCCGCCTGTCGGCCGACCATCGCCTGCTGTTCGGCGGCGGCGAGAGCTACACCACCGCGACCCCGCGCAACCTGGCGGGGCGGATGCGCCGGCGCATGCTGGCCGTGTTCCCGCAGCTCGCGGATCTGCAGGTGTCCCACGCCTGGGGCGGGTTCGTGGACATCACCATGAACCAGGCGCCGGACTTTGGCCGCCTGGGCGACAACATTTATTATTTGCAGGGCTTTTCCGGACACGGCCTGGCGCTGACCGGCATGGCCGGCCGGCTGGCGGCGGAGGCCATTGCCGGACAGGCCGAGCGCTTCGATCTGCTGGCGCGCCTCAAGCATCATGCCTTCCCGGGAGGCGAATGGCTGCGCATGCCGGCGCTGGTGCTGGGCATGCTTTACTATCGTCTGCGCGACCTGTTGTAAGCCATGACAGAACCGATCAAGCACGCAAGACTCTCCGGCCGGCTGGTCCTGGTCGGCTTCGGCAGCATCGGCCAGGCCATGCTGCCGCTGCTGTTCCGGCACCTGGAGATCCGCCCGGAGCAGGTGCAGATCGTCGCGCCGTGCACGCGCGGCGCGGAAATCGCGCGCGAGTATGGCGTGACGTGCAGGCCCGAGCGGCTCACGCCGGGCAATTTCCGCTCCGTGCTCGAGCCGCTGCTCGGGGCGGGCGATTTCCTGCTCAACCTCTCTGTCGACGTATCGAGCCGGGCACTGATCGAGCTGTGCTGGCAACGCGGCGCGCTCTATCTCGATACCTGCATCGAGCCCTGGGCCGGCGGCTACGTCGACGCCACGAAGCCGGCTTCACTCCGCTCCAATTACGCGCTGCGCGAGGAGATCCTGGAATTCCGCCGTGCCCGCGGCAGCGGCCCGACCGCCCTGGTGACCCAGGGTGCCAATCCCGGCCTCGCTTCGGCCTTCGTCAAGCAGGCGCTGCGCAACATGGCTGCCGACAGCGGCACGGCGGTGGAGACGCTGGCGCGCCACGAGGAGTGGGCGGCCCTGGCCCAGCGCCTGGGCATCCGTGCCATCCACATCGCCGAGCGCGACACGCAGCTCAGTCCGCAGCGCAAGCAGCGCGACGAGTTCGTCAACACCTGGTCGGTGGCCGGCTTCATCGGCGAGGGTCTGCAGCCGGCGGAGCTGGGGTGGGGCACCCACGAGCGGCAGTGGCCCGCGGACGCGGCGCGCCACGAGTTCGGCAGCGGCGCCGCCATTTATCTGCAGCGGCCCGGCGCCGCGACGCGGGTGCGCAGCTGGACGCCGCTGGAGGGGCCCTACCAGGGCTTCCTGATCACCCACGGCGAGTCGATTTCCATTGCCGACCATCTGACGCTGCGCCAGGGCGGGCGTGTGATCTACCGGCCCACGGTGCACTATGCGTACTACCCCTGCGACGACGCCGTGCTGTCCCTGCACGAGCTGGCCGGCAGGAACTGGCGGCTGCAATCGAGGCGGCGCATCCTGCGCGACGAGATCACGGACGGCATGGACGAGCTCGGCGTGCTGCTGATGGGGAATCCGAAAGGCGTCTACTGGTATGGCTCGCGCCTGTCGATCCAGGAGGCGCGCCGGCTCGCGCCGTACAACAATGCGACCAGCCTGCAGGTGGTCGCCGGCATCCTGGGCGGCATGGTGTGGGCGCTGCGCAATCCCGCCGCCGGCGTGGTGGAGCCGGACGACATCGACTATGCCCTGGTGCTGGACATCGCGCGCCCCTATTTGGGCGAACTGGTGGGTGTGTACGGGGATTGGACGCCGCTGCGGGATCGTGGGCGCCTCTACGGCGAAGACCTCGACCCGGACGATCCGTGGCAGTTCAGAAACGTGCGCGTGACGTGAGCGCAGGCGGGCAGACGGGCCGCGCAGTACTCTTGCAGGGCTTCCTACGCCTGCCAGGCGCGCACCCGGCCCACGTCCAGGTGGACGAAATCGGAAGCCGGATAGTAGCCGACGCCGCCGCCGCGCAGCATGAGGCCCGCGCAGCGCAGGTCGGCCAGGGCGACGCCCGCGATGCGGATGTCGATGGCTTGCCCGTCCATGTGCAGGCTGTGCCTGGCGACGCCGGTGGTGGTCTCCACCAGCATGCGGTTGCTGGTCGGCGAGCGGTAGCCGGAGATGACCTCGAAGGGCTGTCCGGTGCCCAGGGTGGCGTGCACGCGATGCAGCAGGTCCAGCAGCCGGGTGTCGATGGCGGCGACTTCGTTGGTGCGATGGTCGCGCAGGATCCGGTTGATCTCCGCCAGACTCTCCGGCACGAGACTGCCTTGCACCCAGTAGGCGAGGTCGGCCCGCTCCCCGGTGTGCAGGTTGTGAAAAGACAGGCGGCGTTCCGGCGCCGCGAGTGCTGCGCGCGCGGCCGCCGGCAGCGGCAGGGCGGCGGCGATCATGCCGAGCTTGAGGAATTGGCGGCGACTGAATGCTTGCTTCATGGTTTTCCGTTCGACGAATTGGGCGCCACACGGCCCACTTCCCGGGCCAGGCCATCCTGGGCGGCGATCACTGTTTCCACTAACGGCCAGTCCAGGTCCTGGCTTAATGCATATTTTTCCGCCATGGCGCGCACCGTCTGGGCCGGGTCGACGCCTTTGCCGTAGATGTCGCGGTGCACCTCGAGCAGGATGCGGCCGTCGTCGAGCAGGGCGAGCAACACCGGCTGATAGATGATGCGGCCCGCGGTGCCCACTCTCACCCGTTCATACAGCGCGGCAATGTCGTCCGGGTGCAGGCGGATGCAGCCGTGGCTCTGGAAGTGGTAAACGCTGGCAGGCGCGATGGTACCGTGGATGCCGTAGCCGGGCAAACTCAGGCCCAGCCAGTACTCGCCGAGGGGATTGTCCGGGCCCGGGGGCACTTCCTCCAGCACGGCCTTGCCTTCCCGGCGCATTTCCTCCTGGATGGACTTCGGCACCTTCCAGCTCTTGTTCGCCTCGCGGCTGCGGACGGTGAAGGCGCCTTCCGGCGTCGGCCAGGTGGGCTTGCCCAGGCCGACCGGGTAGGCCGCGGCGAGCCGGCCCTGGCTGAAGAAGAACAGCATGCGCTGCGGCAGGTTGATGAGGATGCCGTCGTCGAGCGCGCCCGGCTCCAGCGTGGGCACGATGTGCGGATTGTGGATCCTCAGCCGCTGGCCGGGGCGGATGATGGCGTCGTACGGCACCTGGTTCTGCTGCGCCAGCAGCTTGGCCGCGACACCGAAGCGGGCGCCGATGGCGATCAGGAAGTCGCCGGGGCGGACGACGTACTCGCTGTCGCCGCCGGTGACGGCATGGGACAGCAACGGCAGCTCGGCCGCCCCGACCGAGAGGCTGAGGCATGCGAGCAGGACGGCCGCGACGCGGCGTAGCGGGGTGAGTCCCATGGGTCGGCTATCGCGCCGGCCAATAGGGCGTGGCGATGCCTTCGCCGAGGTCGGCTTCCACCAGGCGCGCCCGCACTTCCAGCAGCTGGGCGATCAGCTCCGGCTCGAAGCGCGCGTAGGCATCGGCATCCGGCACGCGCTTCACCACCACGCCCAGCAGCTCGGTGATGGCGTTGCCGATGGAGTTCTGGCTGATGGTGACGATGAGCCTGCCCGCGTCGTTGCGGTAGATCAGCTGCTTGAACGCCGGCTGCCAGCGGATGGAGTTGGCGTACTTGGCGTCCTTGATGCAGCGGTCGCGCACCATCTTCGCGGTCTTGAGGAAATCGTTGTTGAACTGCAGCTTCGCCTCCACCAGCTCCGGGAAGTAGATGTCCCGCGGCAGCGGCGCGTTGCGGGTCGACACCTGGGTGAAGAAGGTGCGGTAGAAATCGATGAAGCCCTTGAGGATGGTGTCGTATTCCCTCCGCACTTCCTTCAGCGCGGCCGCGCCGCCCTGCACCTCCCAGCTCGGCAGGCCCTGCGGGTAGCCGGTGAGCGCCAGACGGCAGGAGCCGTCCTCGCAGGGGCGGAGGATTTGCAGGTCCAGCTCGTCGAAGAACTCCCGGTACACGTCGCGCATGTAGGCCTGGAACAGGGAATGCTGGCCGCCGTCGGTGAGGTTGGGGTTGTTCGGATCGGCCAGGGGCGCGTCGCGCAGCTGCTGCTTGTCGAACACGATGAAGTGGTTGTGCAGCATGCGGATGCTGGGCACGCCGGGCGAGGTGAGGGGCCAGGTCGCGTCCAGACTCGCTTCGCCCGCAAGCACCAGGTGCCGGTCCGGATCCGGGTAGCGCTCCAGCATGTAGTCCACGATGATCTGGTTCATGCGGTTCCACACGTTCTTCACGTGGTCCGGCACCTGGGTGCGGCGCACGGGTCGCCCCAGCGGATCGAGAATGGTCTGCGACGTGTTGTAGATGATGGACGCGTCGAACACGTTGCTGTGGCCGAGTGCCTTGCGGTAGAGCAGCAGGCCCTCCGGGTTCTGCAGCACCCCGTTGTTGTGCACCAGGTCGTTGAGGTTCTCCGTGCTGTTGAAGAACTCGTTGGGCTTCATGCCCTCCGGCACTTCGAGGGGAATTTGCCGGAAGGGGGTGACGATTTCTCTGGGTCCGGATTGCATGGAGGACTCACGCCTAAATGGTTTTTATGGCGCGATCAATTGCGCAAATGCGCGAATCGCCGCGAAAAAGCCATGGTAGCCGATCCGGCGCGGCAGGTGAACGTCGCGCTGGCGCAGGTCGCCGCGCTCAGTCCGCCGGCATGAGCGTGGTCGGCTCGATCTCCACCGCGCCGCCTTCGCCGAGGACGGACACCACGCCTTCCTGGATGTTGCACTGCAGCTGCATGGTGCGGCTGGCGAGCTTGGCCAGCGCCTCGGTCTGCACCGCGGGCAGGATGAGCACGCTGAGATTCTTGAGGCGCTGCAGCTTGTCGCGGTTCTGGTTCCACCACAGGTCGGCGCCGCGGCCGTAGGCCAGCAGCACCACGCGTTCGGCGCGGCCGCAGGCCCGGCGCAGGTCGCGCTCGTCCGGCAGGCCGACGTCGATCCACAGCTCGATCCTGCCGGTGAGATCCTTCTGCCACAGGGCGGGTTCGTCCTCGGTGGAAAGCCCGCGGCCGAAAGCGAGGGTGTCGCTGGCGTAGAGCACGAAGGCCAGCAGCCGCACCATCATGCGCTCGTCGGTTTCGGAGGGATGGCGCGCCAGGGTGAGGGCGTGGGTCTGGTAGTAGCCGCCGTCCATGTCGGCGATCTGGACGGTGGCCTTGAACACGGTGGCGTTGAGCGCCATGGTCAGCCCTCCACGTCGATGCGATGGTCGCGGAATGCCACGCGCTGGCCGGCGCGGATCTTCGCCGTCTTGCGCGTCTCCACCCGGTCATCCACGCGCACGTCGCCGGCCGCGATCAGCGCCTTGGCCTGGCCGCCGCTGTCGGCGAGGCCGGTGAGCTTGAGCAGGTCGCACAGGGCGATGTGCTCGGTCGTCAGCTGAAAGTGCAGGATCGGCATGGATGGTCTCGTCAATGGGCGCCGACTATAACACCTCCGCATTGAAAAACGAATGTAACCGGCTAGCCTTAACTTGGTGAGTTAATGATTTCGGAGGCAAGCCATGAGCGTTCAGGACGATCTGCAGGCCACCATTCGCGACATGGTGCAGCGCGGCAAGGGCATCCTCGCCGCGGACGAGAGCACGCCCACCATCACCAAGCGCTTCCAGGCGGTGGGCATCGAGTGCAACGAGGAAACCCGGCGCGCCTACCGGCAGCTCCTGCTGTCCAGTGCCGGCATCGGCGAATACATCGCCGCGGTGATCCTGTACGAGGAGACGCTGGGCCAGAAGGCCGACGACGGCACGCCGCTGCCGGAGCTGGCGCGGCGCCAGGGCATCGTGCCCGGCATCAAGGTGGACAAGGGG
The DNA here is from genome assembly GCA_964445085.1 of uncultured Burkholderiales bacterium. GTDB lineage: Bacteria > Pseudomonadota > Gammaproteobacteria > Burkholderiales > Thiobacteraceae > Thiobacter. Next base: position 4,969 of record CAYUJV010000025.1, on the reverse strand, counting down.
CTGGTGGCTCTGGCCAACGCCCCCGGCGACAAGGTGACCCAGGGCCTGGACGGCCTGGCTGAACGCCTCGCCGGCTACAAGGCGCAGGGCGCACGCTTTGCCAAGTGGCGCGCCGTCTATGCCATCGGTCCCGCCAATCCGACCTGGCTGGCGATCCAGACCAATGCCGAGGTGCTGGCGCGCTACGCCGCCATCTGCCAGGAAGCAGGCATCGTGCCCATCGTCGAGCCGGAGGTGCTGATCGACGGCGATCACGGCATCGTGCAGGCGGAGGAAGTCACCGAGGCGGTGCAGCACGAGGTGTTCCGTGCCCTGAGGCGGCACCGGGTGCAGCTCGAACACATGATTCTCAAGCCGAGCATGGTGGTGCCGGGCAAGGCCCACGCCGTCAAGGCCAGCCCGGAGGAGGTGGCCGAGCGCACCGTGCGCGTGCTGCGGCGCACGGTGCCGGCGGCCGTGCCCAGCATCAACTTCCTCTCCGGCGGCCAGACCCCGCAGGAGGCCACTGCCAATCTCAACGCCATGAATGCCGGCCATCCCGGCCAGCCTTGGCTGCTATCCTTCTCCTACGCGCGCGCCCTGCAGGAGCCGCCGATGGCCACCTGGAAGGGCAAGGCCGAGAACGTCGCCGCCGCGCAGCGGGCCTTCCTGCAGCGCGCCCGGCTCAACGGCCTGGCCCAGCGCGGCGAGTATCGCGCGGACATGGAAGGCTGAGCGTCCCTGCTCGCGTCGGGGGCAAGGCCTTCGCACGGCTGCGGCTGTGATAGGCTGCGCAGCATTCCCGTTTCCATCCCTGGAGAACGTCCATGAGCATTTCCATGTACCAGGCCTCGGTGCCGGTGTTCACCCGCATGCTGAACAATCTCGCCGCCATTCTGGAGAAGGCGGCGGCCCATTGCGAGGCGAAGAAAATCGACCCCGCGTCCCTGATCGGTTTCCGGCTCTATCCCGACATGTTCGCCTTCGGCAAGCAGGTGCAGGTGGCCTGTGATCACGCCAAGAACGCGGCGGCGCGCCTCACCGGCACCGACGCGCCCGAGTTCGCCAACGACGAGAAGACCTTCCCGGAACTGATCGGGCGCGTGCTGAAAACCGTGGAGTACCTGGAGAGCTTCAGGCCCGAGCAGATCGACGGCACCGAAGACAAGGACGTGGTGATCAAGCGCGGCGAAACGGTGGTGACCTACAAGGGCCAGGACTTCCTGCTCAACCGCGCGCTGCCGAACTTTTTCTTCCACGTCACCACCGCTTACGACATCCTGCGCCACAACGGGGTGGAGCTGGGCAAGCGCGATTACCTGGGCCGCTGATCCGCGCCCGATGCTGGGAAGCTTCAAGGCCTGGCGCCGCCGCCGCATCCTGCGCCGGCATCCTTTGCCCGACAGTCTCTGGCAGGGCGTCGTTGCGGCTCCGCCTTTCCTGCATGGCCTGACGCCGGCGGAGCTGCAACGCCTGCGCGAGCTGGCCACGGTGTTCCTGCATGAGAAGCAGATGAGCGGGGCCGGCGGCCTCGTCCTGACCGACGCGATGCGCGTGACGATCGCGGCCCAGGCCTGCCTGCCGATCCTGAATCTCGATCTGGACTACTACGCCGGTTGGGTGGAGATCATCGTCTACCCGGAGGAGTTCGTGCCGGAGTACGAATACACGGACGAGGACGGCCTGGTGCATCACGTGCGCGCGCCGATGAGCGGCGAGGCCTGGCTCGGCGGCCCGGTGATCCTGTCCTGGCACGATGCGGCGCGCGGGCACGAGGTCGACGGCTACAACGTGGTGATCCACGAGTTCGCGCACAAGCTCGACATGCTCAACGGCGATGCCAATGGTTTTCCGCCGCTGCACGCCGGCATGAGCCGCCAGGCCTGGAGCGGCGCCTTCAGTTCCGCCTACGAGGATTTCTGCAGGCGCGTGGATGCCGGGGAGGAAACCGCGATCGATCCCTATGCCTCGGAGACGCCGGGCGAGTTCTTCGCGGTGCTGAGCGAGGCCTTCTTCGAGATGCCGGACGTGGTGCGGCAGGACTATCCCGCGGTGTACGACCAGCTCCGGCAGTTCTACCGGCAGGACCCCCTGCAGCGGCTCGGCTGGCGCGCGGCCTGAGCCTATTGCTCCTTGTCGAAGGTCAGCGACACTGAATTGATGCAGTAGCGCAGCCCGGTGGGCTGGGGGCCGTCGTCGAAGACGTGGCCGAGGTGGGCGCCGCATTTCGCGCAGGTCACCTCGGTGCGCACCATGCCGTGGCTGGTGTCGGTTTCGGCGGCGAGGCTGTCGTCCTGCAGCGGCGCCCAGAAGCTGGGCCAGCCCGTGCCGGAATCGAACTTGGTGTCGGAGCTGAATAGAGGTTCGCCGCAGCAGGCGCAGCGATACCGGCCTTTCTCGTGGTTATCCCAGTAGGCGCCGGTGAAGGCGCGCTCGGTGCCCTTCTCCCGGCACACGCGGTACTGCTCCGGCGTGAGCTCGGCGCGCCACTGTTCCGGGGACTTGGTCACTTTGTCGCTCATGGCTGAAACCCTCCAGGTTCGAGTAGGCTATGGTAATCCGGATGGCGGCGCGAGGTAACACTGCCGGCAGCAAGGATATATGGCGGACGCGCTGGCGTGCCGTCGGCATTACACCCCCCCGCGAAGGACTGCCCATGCGCCGGCTTGTAGTCTGGATTCTGCTTTTCCTCGGTGGCTGCTCGGGTGTGCCGGAAGGCCTGCAGCCGGTGTCCGGCTTCGAACTGGAGCGCTATCTCGGACGCTGGTATGAAATCGCCCGGCTCGACCACCGCTTCGAGCGCGGCCTGTCCCACGTCACCGCCGACTACCGGCGCCTGGCGGACGGGCGGATCGAGGTCATCAACCGCGGCTTTGATGCGGCGCGGGGCGAATGGCGCGAGGCCCGCGGCAAGGCCCGCTTCCAGGGCAGCGCGGACGTGGGCAGCCTGGAGGTGTCTTTCTTCGGCCCGTTCTACGGTGCCTACAACGTGCTGGTGCTCGACCCGGACTATCGCTATGCGCTGGTGGCGGGGCCGGACCGGAACTATCTCTGGATCCTCGCGCGCGAGCCGCGGCTGGATCGCGCCACCCTCGACGCGCTGCTGGCCCGCGCGCAGGCGTGGGGCTTTGCGACCGGGGCGCTGATCCATGTCGACCAGACGCCGCTGCCACACTAGGGAACCTCTGCAAAAGGTCGCGAGCAAGCCCGGCTGGCCGCCGAGAAGCGCACCTGTACAAGGAAGTACAGCGAGCATCGCAGGCGGGCAGACGGGCTGCGCAGTACTTTTGCAGAGGTTCCCTAGGCGGGCCGCCGCAGCCTGGGCCTTCTGCCTGGGCCTCGGCGGCGCCGCATGCGCTGCGCCGCCGATGATCGACGCCCACGGCCACTACACCGCCGCGGATGCGGACGCGATTCCGCCCGCGGCCGTGGTGGCCAGGCTGGACGCGGCCGGCGTGCAGCGGCTGGTGGTAAGCGGCATCCCGCCGCAAGTGGCGCAGCGCCTCTACCAGCAGGCGCCGCAGCGCATCATTCCCTTGCTCGGCGCCTACGAGAAAGAGGCGGACAAGCAGGACTGGATGCGCGACCCGGGGCTGCCCGCGCGGGCGGAGGCGCTGCTGGCGCAGGGCGCGTGGGCGGGCATCGGCGAACTGCACCTGTTCGCGCCCGACGCGCGCAACCCGGTGTTCGAACGGCTGGTGCTGCTGGCCGCCCGGCACGAGCTGGTGCTGATGATCCACGGCGACGCGGAAGTGGTGGCACGCGCGTTCGAGCTGGCGCCGCGCCTACGGGTGCTGTGGGCCCACCTGGGCACCATCCCCGAGCCGGGGCCGCTGGAGCGGATGCTGGCGCGCCACCCGGATGGGCTGTGGATCGACACCTCCGTCCGCGACGAGCGCATCGCCCCCGAGGGCGGGCTGCTGCCGGCCTGGCGCGCGCTGTTCGAGCGCCACCCGGACAACTTCGTGGTGGCGGTGGACACCTTCAGCACCCAGCGCTGGCAGCAGTACGAGGCAAACGTCGCGCGGATTCGCACCTGGGTCGATGATCTGCCGCCACCCGTGCAGCACAAGCTGCGCTACGAGAACGCCGCGCGCCTGTTCGCACCCTTCATCCGGCGGGCGGACGCCGCAGGTGCGCGTAGCGAGGAAGCGTCTGCAGGCGCGCATCGGTGAGCGCGCCGCCGACGGTGAAGTGATACAGGCTCTGCAGCCAGTGGCCCTCGATGCCGAGGACTTCGTGCACCGCATCGTCGAAGAAGCAGCCGATGCCCGTGCCGCGCACGCCCGCGGCTTCCGCCTCCAGATACAGGACCTGGCCCAGCACGCCGGCTTCCCAGAACAACTGTCGATAGACCCAGGGCGCGTCGCCGATGCCCTGCTCGAATTCGGCCAGCATGGCCAGGCTGAAGGCGCCGTCGGCGGCGATGTCCTGGTGGCAGGACAGCGCCTTCGCCGCCTGGCGCGCATCGGCGGCCAGCACCCGATAGAGGGGCAGGTGGGTGGGGCAGCCTTCCGCCCGCACCCATTCGAACTCCGCCGACAGCTCGCTGCGCAGCCGCGGCTCGATCTGTGCATTGCGCGGCAGAAGATAGACGCCCGGCGTCAATCCCTCCACGCGGTGCACGAACAGAGCGAGGTGGATGCGCGGGTGCCAGGGAATGGCATCCCAGGGCGGAACGCCCGGGCGCGGCAGGGTCATGTCCAGCATGCGGTAGAAGGTGGCGGCCGCGATGGAGGTGACGCCGTCGAATTCCTGCGCGCTGCGGCGCTGTCGGATGATCGTGGCGGCGGATGCTGCGCAGGGGCTGGCCAAGGGGCTGGGTAACGGGGTGGGCAGGGCTCCCAGCAGCGGCGTGGTCTCGTGGGTCTCGGGCTTCACGCAGGCCGCGGCCACGTCCTCGATCACCGGCCAGTCGTGGGCATGGTGCGGCGACAGCCGGTTGGCGCGGCCGGTCCAGGCCTGGGCCGCGGCCAGCAGGGGCGCCGCT
>CAYUJV010000024.1:23638-31660 GCA_964445085.1 uncultured Burkholderiales bacterium | reverse complement strand
GGGTGTTTGCGGAAGGCTCCGGATTACGCCGGAAGGCTTGTTATTTTCCGATGCAAAAGCGGCAGAAGATTTCGCCCAGCAGGTCGTCCGAGCTGAATTCGCCCGTGATGGTGTTGAGCGCGTCCTGGGCGAGCTTGAGCTCTTCCGCCAGCAACTCGAGCTGCTGCCAGCGCCCGGCGGCGGCATCGAGCCGCGCGCGCGCCTCGAGCAGGGCCCGCACGTGGCGCTCGCGCGCCATGTAGACGTCTTCCCCCGCCTGCTGCCAGCCGGCGAGCTGCAGCAGCCGGTCGTGCAGCAGCTCCAGTCCCGCGCCGCTCTTGGCCGAGAGGTGGACGCCCGCGTCGTCGACGCGGGGGGCCTCTCCCACCAGGTCGATCTTGTTGAACACCCGCAGCACCGGCAGGTCATGGGGCAGGCGGTGCAAGATGGCCTTGTCCTCCGGCGCCAGCCCCTTTGCGGCATCGATGACGACGAGCGCGAGATTCGCCTTCTCCACCGCGGCCCAGGTGCGGGCGATGCCGATTTTCTCCACTTCGTCCGAGGTCTCGCGCAGGCCTGCGGTATCGATGATGTGCAGCGGAATGCCCTCGATCTGGATTTCCTCGCGCACCGTGTCGCGGGTCGTGCCGGCAACGGGCGTGACGATCGCCACCTCCTCCCCCGCCAGCCGGTTGAGCAGGCTCGACTTGCCGACGTTGGGCTGGCCGATCAATACCACCTGCAGGCCTTCCCGCAGCAGGCTGCCCAGCCTGGCGCGGGCGAGCACCGCCTCGACCTGCGCCGCCAGCGCGGCGAGCTTGGCGCGGGCGTGCGCCGCCTCCAGAAAGTCGATTTCCTCCTCGGGAAAATCCAGGGTTGCTTCCACCAGCATGCGCAGCTGAATCAGGCCATCCACCAGCGCGCGCACCTCGCGCGAGAAGTCGCCGTGCAGGGAGCGCATGGCGCTTTTCGCGGCCTGGGTGGTGGCGGCATCGATAAGATCGGCCACGCTTTCGGCCTGGGCCAGGTCGAGCTTGTCGTTGAGGAAGGCGCGGCGGGTGAATTCGCCCGGCTCGGCCAGGCGCGCGCCGAGTTCCAGGCAGCGGGCCAACAGCAGTTTCAACACCGCGGGGCCGCCGTGGCCCTGCAGCTCGAGCACGTCTTCGCCGGTGAAGGAGCGGGGCCCGGGGAAGAACAGGGCGATGCCCTGGTCGATCAGAGTCCCCGCCCCATCCTTGAAGTCGCTCAGCACCGCGTGCCGCGCCTGCGGCAGTCGGCCCAGGATGGCCTGCGCGATGCCGCCCGCCCCCGGGCCGGATACCCGGACCACGCCAATGCCGCCCCGACCCGGGGCGGTGGCGATGGCGGCTATGGTGTCATTTCTTGGCACGCTTGGCTTCGACCCCAAGCACGCTGTTGATGCGCCACTGCTGGGCAATGGACAGCAGGTTGTTCACCACCCAGTACAGCACGAGCCCGGCGGGGAAGAAGAAGAACATGGCAGAAAACACGATGGGCATGATCATCATGATCTTGGCCTGGATCGGGTCCGGCGGCGTGGGATTCAGCCGGGTCTGCACGATCATCGACAGGCCCATCAGCACCGGCAGCACGTAGTACGGGTCGGGCGCGGTCAGGTCGTGAATCCAGAGCACGAAGGGCGCGTGGCGCATCTCGACGCTGTAGAGCAGCACCCAGTACAGGGCGATGAACACCGGGATCTGGATCACCACCGGCAGGCAGCCGCCCATGGGATTGATCTTCTCGGTCTTGTACAGCTCCATCATCGCCTGATGCAGCTTCTGGCGGTCGTCGCCGTACATTTCCTTCATTTTCTGCAGCCTGGGTGCGACGGCCTTCATCTTCGCCATGGAGCGATAGCTGGTGGCGGAGAGCGGGTAGAACGCCAGCTTGACCAGGACGGTCAGCGCGATGATGGCCCAGCCCCAGTTGCCGAGCAGGGCGTGCAGGGTCTTCAGCAGCCAGAACAGCGGCGTGGCGATCACCGTGAGCAGGCCATAATCGACGGCCAGGTCGAGCCCGGGCGCGAGGCCCTTGAGGGTGTCCTGCTCCTGCGGGCCCACATAGAGCGGCACCGTGATGTTGCCGGTGGCCCCCGGCGCGATGGAACCCACCGGGAGAATGGCGCCGATGGCGAACAACTGATCCGACAGCTTGCGGGTGAAGTATTCGCGCTCCGGACCCGGCGGCGGCAGGAAGGCGGCTATGAAGTAATGCTGGAGGATCGCGAGCCAGCCGTCCTTGGCCATCTCGCTCGGCTTGGCCTTGCCCTTGGCGATGTCGGCAAAGGGAATCTTGTGGAATTTTTCCGCCTGGGTGTAGAGGGCCGGGCCGGTGTAGGTCGGCATGAAGCGGCTCTCACCCGCCGGCGGCGTCTCGTCCCGCACCAGCTGGAAATAGGCGTTGGGCTGGATGGGCTGGGCGCCGGCGTTCTTGATGGCGTAGCCGATGTCCACCACGTAGCTGCCGCGATGGAAGGTATAGGTCTTGGTCACCTGGGTGCCGGCGGCGTCATGCCAGGTCAGATGGACCTGCAGCTCCTTGGCGTCGGGCGCGAGCGTGTAATTGCTGGCGTCGGCATGGAAGATTTCCTTGTGCGTGGGCAGGCCGGCGCCGATGAGCCCGCTCTGGGCGACGTAGTAATGGGGCGCTTCGTCCGCCAGCAACACCATGGGCTTGGTCTTGTCCTCGGTGGCGCCGTGCTTGAGCAGCACGACTCGACGAAGATCGCCGCCGTTCGCGTCAATTTCCGCCTCCATCACGTCAGTTTTCACCTTGATGCGCTCGCCGCGCGGCAGCGCGGCAGCCGGCGAGATCTCGCTGGCGCTGGGGGCTTGGCCCAGTTGCTGGCTCGGCGTCGGCACCGTCGCGCCGCCGGCAGGGGACGCAGCCGGCGCAGTGGCGGCCGGGACGGGTGCCTCCTGCTTTTGCCAGGCCTCCCAGAGCAGCAGGATGGAGAAGGAAAACACGATGAAGAGGATGAGTCTTTGCGTATCCATGGCTCTTTCAGGGGGATCAGTTGTTCTTTGCGGCCGGGTACGGCGGGACCGGATCGTGGCCGCCCGCGCTCCACGGGTGACAACGGCCAATGCGCCGCAGCGCCAGCCAAAGGCCCCGCAGCGGGCCATGGGCATGCACGGCCTGGCAGGCGTAATCGGAGCAGGTGGGATGATACCGGCAATTGTTGCCCAGGAACGGGCTCAGCAGGTACTGGTAGGCACGGATGAAAATGACGAGGAGTTTGGTCATGGGCACAGCTTGGCTAGATGCTGAATCAACTCCTCGCGGACGGCGGCGAACTGTTCCCGGTCGAACTGGCGGGTAACCCGCACCACGATGTCGAGGGCCGCCGTTTGATGCTGGTGGAGGCGGAATGTTTCCCGCACCACGCGCCGCATGTAATTCCTTGCCACGGCCAGCCGCGAAACCCGCCGCGGTACCATGACGGCCAGCCGCGGGTACCCGAGCGAATTGGGCTTGGCCAGGACCGTCAGGTATTGGCCGGCATGCCGGCGCCGAAAATCGAAAACGGACGAGATCTCGTCCGTTTTCCGCAAATGGCTGCGCTTGGGGTAGCCGTGGCGCGCCGTCACCGACGCCGGCCGAGGGCAGCTGGGGGACTCAGACCGCGAGACGCTTGCGGCCCTTGGCACGGCGCGCATTGATCACGGCACGGCCGCTCTTGGTGCGCATCCGCTCCAGAAAGCCGTGCGTGCGCTTGCGGCGGATGACGGAGGGCTGGTAAGTGCGTTTCATGTTGGCCTCGGCGGGTGGAATTCGAAAACCCGTTATTTAACCGGGAAATGGCGCGCGCTGTCAAGGCGCAATTATTCGCCCGGCCTGTGGATAACTTGGGTGGATCGGGATACAATGCCGCCTTCCTCTCCCGCCGCGACCTCGCGGCCCATAACGATTCCAAAGCACAAGGTAACGCTGGATGGACGGCTTCTGGCAGCACTGCCTCGAGCAATTCAAGAAAGAGCTGACGGGTCAGCAATTCAACACCTGGATCAAGCCGCTGCGCATGGAAAACGTGGATGGCGGCCTACGCCTGCTCGCGCCGAATCGGTTCGTCCAACAATGGGTGAAGGAGAAATTCCTGGGCCGGATCGAGGAAATGGCGGAGCAGGCCTTCGGCGCGCCCACGCCGATCGACCTCGGGCTCGCGGCGTCGCAGCCGGCGGAGGCCGCCGCCCCGACCAGCGCTGGCGAGGTCGCCAAAGCCTTCGCGCCGCCCAAGCCGGCAAAGGACGGCCATTCCGGCCTGAATCCTGCGTTCAACTTTGCGAATTTCGTCACCGGCAAGGCCAACCAATTGGCGCGCGCCGCCGCCTTGCAGGTGGCGGAAAATCCGGGCGCCGCCTACAACCCGCTGTTCGTCTACGGCGGCGTCGGCCTGGGCAAGACCCACCTGATCCAGGCCATCGGCAATCTCGTGCTGGAACACAACCGCAATGCCAAGATCAGCTACATTCACGCCGAGCGCTACGTTTCCGACGTAGTGCGCGCTTACCAGCACAAGTCCTTCAACGACTTCAAGCGGTATTACCACTCGCTCGACCTGCTGCTGATCGACGACATTCAGTTCTTCGCCGGCAAGAGCCGCACCCAGGAAGAATTCTTCTATGCATTCAATGCCTTGATCGAGGCGCACAAGCAGGTGATCATCACCTGCGACACCTATCCGAAAGAGATGCAAGGCATCGAGGATCGCCTGGTCTCGCGCTTCGGTTGGGGCCTCACGGTGGCGATCGAACCGCCGGAGCTGGAAATGCGCGTGGCAATCCTGCTCAAGAAGGCGGAAGCCGACAAGATCGCCCTGGACGAGGATGTCGCCTTCTTCATCGCGAAGCAAATCCAGTCCAATGTGCGGGAACTGGAAGGCGCGCTGAAACGGGTGGTGGCCTATTCCCGCTTCACGGGCCAGCCGGTGAGCGTCAATCTGGCGAAGGAAGCCCTGAAGGACCTGCTGGCGGTCCAGACGCGGCAGGTCTCCATCGAGAACATTCAGAAGACCGTGGCCGACTATTACAAGATCAAGGTCGCGGAGATGTATTCCAAGAAGCGCTCGCGGGTGGTGGCGCGCCCGCGCCAGGTCGCCATGGCGCTGGCGAAGGAACTGACGCAGCTGAGCCTGCCGGACATCGGCGATGCCTTTGGCGGCCGGGATCACACAACAGTGCTGCACGCCTGCCGCAAGATCGAAGAGCTGCGCGGCCAGGATCCGAACATGAGCCGGGATTTTTCCGTGCTGATCCAAACCCTGAGAAGCTAATGGCAACTACCGGGATAAGCGCAGGACAAATTGTGGATAAGGGGCGGACAAGCGGGACGACGCAAACTGTCCACAAATCATCCAGAAAACGGCCCAAGCTCTTATCCACAGCCCAGGCATAAGCAGGTTATTGTTTATTTGACTGATTTCAGAGTATCCACATATCCCCAGACCCCTATTAGTCTTATTACAAGGAATAAGCAATGTTATTAATACAAACCGACCGGGAGACCTTGCTCAAGGCGCTGCAATCGGTGACCGGCATTGTCGAAAGACGGCATACCCTGCCTATTCTGTCGAACGTGCTGCTGGAGGGGCGGGATAACAGGTTGTCTTTTGTGGCGACGGATCTGGAGATCCAGGTACGGGCAGAATCGGAGCCGGTGGGCCTGGAAGGCAGTTTCCAGGTGACCTGTTCGGCGAAGAAGCTGCAGGACATTCTGCGCGCATTGCCGGAGGGGACGAAAATCAGCCTGGACCAGCAGGAGGCAAAGCTGCAGGTGAAGGCCGGCAAGAGCCGCTTCAACCTGCAGACCCTGCCGGCTGAGGATTTTCCCCGGTTCGCGGGCGCAGAGGCGGCGGAAAAGAAGATCAGTCTGCCGCAGAAGGCGCTGCGCCACGCCCTGAACCAGGTGCAATTCGCCATGGCGCAACAGGATATTCGCTACTACCTCAACGGGATGTTGCTGGTGCTGACGGGGGGCGAGATGCGGGTGGTGGCGACCGACGGGCATCGCCTGAGCTTTTCCAAGCAGAAGCTCGAGGGCGCGGAAGGCATCGAGCAGGAAGTGATCGTGCCGCGCAAGACCGTGCTGGAACTGCAGCGACTGCTCGCGGACAGCGACGATCCGGTGACGGTGGAAATCGGCAAGAATCAGATCCGTTTCAGCTTCGGGAACATTGTCCTCGATTCCAAGGTCGTAGACGGGAAGTTTCCCGACTACAGCAAGGTCATCCCCAGCGGTTACAAGAACCGCTTCAAGATCGATCGCCAGAGCCTGCTGCAAGCCCTGCAGCGGGCAGCCATTCTCTCCAACGAAAAATTTCGCGGGATCCGCGTGGTGCTGACGCGGGACAGCGTCAAGCTGCTGTCCAACAACGCCGAGCAGGAGGAAGCCCAGGAAGAGCTGGAAATCCAGTATGGCGGGGATGCCCTGGATATCGGCTTCAACGTCAGCTACCTGCTGGACGTCCTGAATAACTTGGGGAGCAAGGAAGTGGAATGCGCCTTTGGCGATTCCAACAGCAGCGGATTGATCACCGTGCCGGAAGAAGAAGGATTCCAGTACGTGGTCATGCCGATGCGGATTTAGATTGTTTCACGTGAAACAGGAAGTGTGGATCAAGCATGAGTGATATGACCGTCAAGAAATCGGGCAAGGAATGGTGCGTCTTTTCTGGGGATGAGAAGCTGGCCTGCTTCAAGACCGAGGAGGAAGCGCTGGCCCACAAGTCCGATTTGCAGGCCCAGAGCTACGACTCCTCGGCGATCAAGGTGCTGAAGGGGCTTGAAGCCGTGCGCAAGCGGCCGGGGATGTACATCGGCGATACCGGCGACGGCACCGGCCTGCACCACATGGTGTTCGAGGTCGTGGACAACGCCATCGACGAGGCCCTTGCCGGCTATTGCAACGAAATTCGCGTCACCATCCACACCGACAATTCCATCAGTGTCACCGACAACGGCCGCGGCATCCCGACCGACATCCACCCCGAGGAAGGGCGCTCGGCGGCCGAGGTGATCATGACCGTGCTGCACGCCGGCGGCAAGTTCGACTCCAATTCCTACAAGGTATCGGGCGGCCTGCATGGCGTGGGCGTGTCGGTCGTCAACGCCCTGTCCGAGTGGCTGAAGCTGACCATCCGCCGCGACGGCAAGGTGCATGCCATGGAATTCCGCCGCGGCGATCCCGTCGCGCCCCTGAAACTCGTCGGCGAAACCAAGCAGCGCGGCACCGAGGTGCACTTCATGGCCGACAAGGAAATCTTCGGTCATATCGAGTTCCATCACGACATCCTCGCCCGCCGTCTGCGGGAGCTGTCGTTCCTCAATAATGGCGTGGCCATCACCCTGGTCGACCAGCGCACCGGGAAGGAAGAGAATTTCGCCTTCTCCGGCGGGGTGAAGGGCTTCGTCGAATACATGAACCGCAGCAAGACGGTGCTGCACCCGAACATCTTCTACGCCTCGGGCGAGAAGGATGGCATCACCGTGGATGTGGCCATGCAATGGAACGATTCCTACCAGGAAAACGTCCAGTGCTTCACCAACAACATTCCCCAGCGCGACGGCGGCACCCATCTGACCGGGCTGCGCGCGGCGCTGACCCGGACCCTGAACAACTACATCGAACAGAACGACCTGGCGAAGAAAGCCAAGGTCGAGACCAGCGGCGACGACATGCGCGAGGGCCTCACCTGTGTGCTGTCGGTGAAGGTTCCCAGCCCGAAATTCTCCAGCCAGACCAAGGACAAGCTGGTGTCGTCCGAGGTCCGGCCGGTGGTCGAGGAAATCGTCGCTGCCAAGCTGGCGGAATACCTCGCCGAGCGTCCCACCGACGCCAAGACGGTGGCTTCCAAGATCATCGAGGCCGCGCGCGCCCGCGAGGCCGCGCGCAAGGCCCGGGAGATGACCCGCCGCAAGGGCGTGCTGGACTCGATGGGTCTGCCGGGCAAGCTCGCCGACTGTCAGGAAAAGGATCCCGCCCTGTCCGAGCTCTACATCGTGGAGGGCGACTCCGCCGGCG
>CAYUJV010000024.1:0-23602 GCA_964445085.1 uncultured Burkholderiales bacterium | reverse complement strand
AGGCAATCCTGCCCCTCAAGGGCAAGATCCTCAACGTCGAGCGTGCGCGCTTCGACAAGCTGCTATCCTCGGCCGAGATCGCGGCGCTGATCACAGCCCTCGGCACCGGCATCGGCAAGGACGAATATTCCGCGGACAAGGCCCGCTACCATCGCATCATCATCATGACCGACGCGGACGTGGACGGCTCCCACATCCGCACCCTGCTGCTCACCTTCTTCTACCGCCAGATGCCGGAGCTGATCGAGCGCGGCTTCGTGTACATCGCCCAGCCGCCGCTGTACCGCGTCAAGCACGGCAAGAGCGAGCGCTACCTGAAGGACGATCACGAGCTCAAGCAATACCTGCTGCAGCTGGCCCTGAACGAGACGGTGCTTACCCCGTCCGCCGGCGCCCAGCCGCTGGGCCGGGAAGCGCTGGAGGAACTGGCCAAGTCCTACCTGCTGGCCGAGGCAGTGATCGAACGCGTGTCGAAAGTCATTGATAAATCGACGTTATACGCCATGCTGAAGGCGCCCGCCCTGAACCTCTCCGACCTCAAGGCGGCCCAGGCCTCGGCGGAGGCCCTGGCCAAGGTGCTCAAGGACGATGCCGTGACACTCCGGGCGGAATACAACGAGGCGACCGAAAGCTGCCGCATCCTGATCACCCGCACCTATCATGGCAACCTGCAGGTCAGCGCCCTGGACAAGGACTTCCTCGACAGCGGCGACTACGCGCAGATCGCCGCCACCGCCCAGCTGCTGCAAGGGCTGCTGGGCAAGGGCGCGACCATCCGGCGCGGCGAGAAGGAAACGCCGGTCACCGAGTTCAAGCAGGCGCTGGACTGGCTCATGGAGGATGTGCAGCGCAATCTGCAGATCCAGCGCTACAAGGGCTTGGGCGAGATGAACCCGGAGCAGCTGTGGGAGACCACCATGGATCCGAACGTGCGGCGCCTGCTCAAGGTGCAGATCGAGGACGCCATCTCGGCCGACGACATCTTCAGCACGCTCATGGGCGACGCGGTGGAACCGCGGCGCGCGTTCATTGAGACCAACGCCTTGGTGGCGCGCAACATCGATATTTGAGCGCCTTTCCACCCGAGAAAGCAAAGGGCCGCAATTGCGGCCCTTTGTCTTTGTGGAGCATGGCAGCGCCTACTTTGGCTCGGGCGGGGTCACCACTTCGCTGAAGCCGCATTCCTTCTGCGGACAGACCTTCTCCGTGCCACGGCGCTTGGTGGTCTTGAGGGTCAGGATCGGCCAGCCGCACTTGGGGCAGGGCTCGTTGATCGGCGGGTTCCACACCGCATACTTGCAGTCGGGATAGGTGCTGCAGGAATAGAACAGCTTGCCGTAGCGGCTCTTGCGCTCGATGAGGGAGCCCTTCTTGCACTCCGGACAGGTGACGCCGCTGTCCTTGGGCTTTTCCAGCGGCTCGATGAAGCGGCACTTGGGATAGCCGGAGCAGCCGATGAACTTGCCATAGGGGCCGTTCTTGATGACGAGGCCGCTGCCGCATTTGGGACAGTGGCGCCCTTCCAGGATCTCCGGCGGCGGCGCGGCCGCCTGGCTCTCCGCAGTCTCGTTGACGTTGCGGGTGTAGTCGCAGTCGGGGTAGCCGGTGCAGCCGATGAAGCGCCCACGCTTGCCCAGGCGCAGGGTGAGCGGCTTGCCGCACTTGGGGCAGGCCTCCTCCAGCTGCTCGGTGGTGACGTCCTTGCGGGCGATGCTCTGCTTCTCCTCGACCTGCTTGGAAAAGCCCTTCCAGAACTCCTCCAGGACGGGGATCCATTCCTGCTTGCCGGTGGAGATTTCGTCCAGCTCGTCTTCCAGCCTGGCGGTAAAGTCGTAATCGACGTAGCGGGTGAAGTGCTCGGTGAGGAATTTGTTCACCACGCGGCCAACGTCGGTGGGCATGAAGCGCTTCTTGTCCAGCACCACGTATTCGCGCTTGAGCAGGGTGGAGATGATGCTGGCGTAGGTCGAAGGGCGGCCGATGCCATACTCTTCCAGCGCCTTCACCAGACTCGCTTCCGAATACCGCGGCGGCGGCTGGGTAAAGTGCTGCTCGCCGAATAGCTTGTCGACGGGAATCTGCTCGCCCTGCTCCAAGGGTGGCAGCTTGGTTTCGCCTTCCTCGTCCCCCGCCCCTTCGCCTGTCTCGTCCTCGCCTTCGAGGTAGACGGCGATGAAGCCCGGAAACGTCATGGTCTGGCCGCTGGCGCGGAACAGATTGCCCTTGCCCAAGCCGATGTCGAGGCTGACGGTATCGAATTTCGCCGGGCTCATCTGGCAAGCGAGCGCGCGTTTCCAGATCATTTCATAGAGCTTGGCCTGCTCGGCGGTCAGGAACTTGCGCATCTCCTGCGGCGTGCGGCTGATGGAGGTCGGCCGGATCGCTTCGTGGGCCTCCTGGGCGTTCTTGGCCTTGCTCTTGTACGTAACCGGCTCCTTCGGCAGGTAGCCGGGCTCGAAATTCTGCGCGATGTAGGCGCGGATCTCCTCCACGGCCTCGTTCGCCAAGTTGACCGAGTCGGTACGCATGTAGGTGATGAGGCCCACCGCACCGCCGCCGATGTCGACGCCCTCGTACAGCTGCTGCGCGACGCGCATGGTCTTCTCGGCGGACAAACCGAGCTTGCGCACCGCCTCCTGCTGCAGGGTCGAGGTGGTGAACGGGGCGGCCGGCGAGCGCGTTTTCTTGCGCTTTTCCACCGCTTCGATGGTCGCGGTGTCACCGGCTTTCCGCAGCTCGGCGAGCACGTCCTCGCTCGCCGCGCCAGTGCCGATGGCAAACTGGTCCAGCTTCTTGCCCTGGTACTGGAACAGCTTGGCCCCGAACTTCTGGCGCCCCTTGTGCGACTCGATGTGGATGCTCCAGTATTCCTGCGCCTTGAACGCCTCGATCTCCAGCTCGCGCTCGACGATCAGCCGCAGCGCCGGGCTTTGCACCCGCCCGGCCGACAGCCCGCGCCGGATCTTGCGCCAGAGCAGGGGTGACAGGTTGAAGCCGACCAGATAGTCCAGCGCGCGCCGCGCCTGCTGCGCGTTGACCAGGGGCATGGCAATGTCCCGCGGCGCATTGATGGCTTCCTTCACGGCGCTCTGGGTGATTTCGTAGAACACCACCCGCTTCAGCGGCTTGTTCTTGAGGAGCTTCTTTTCCTGCAGGATCTCGGCAATGTGCCAGGCAATCGCCTCGCCCTCGCGGTCCGGGTCGGTCGCGATCAGGATCTCGTCGGCGCCCTTCACCGCCTTGGCCAGCGTGTCGACGTGCTTCGCATTGCGCTCGATCAGCTGATACTTCATGGCAAAGCCGTGGGCCGGGTCGACGGCGCCGCTCTTGGGCACCAGATCGCGCACGTGGCCATAGGAGGCAACGACTTCGAAGCCATCGCCGAGATACTTCTTCAGGGTCTTCGCCTTCGACGGCGATTCGACGATGAGCAGGTTATGGGACATGCGCGCGGGAGGGGTTGGAGGGGGCCGGGCGCTGGATATTAGAAGGAATCCCGGGGGCTGACAAGCGCGATGCCGTTCAGTGGAGGCGGTTCTCGGTGCTTCCCGTCAGGAAATCTTCCATGAAAACATAGTCCTGTCCGTGGCTCCAGAGGACCATGAGCACGATCCACTTCACTTGTTCCGTCGACACTTCCGGTTCGTTGAGGGCCAGGGCGCGGTCGATCACGCATTCGCGCTGGATCGGGCTGAGGATGCCGGACCCTTCGAGGAAGGCCAGCAGACCCTGGCTTTCGGTGTCGAGCCTGGCCCGTTCCGGGG
Source organism: uncultured Burkholderiales bacterium (assembly GCA_964445085.1). Classification (GTDB taxonomy): domain Bacteria; phylum Pseudomonadota; class Gammaproteobacteria; order Burkholderiales; family Thiobacteraceae; genus Thiobacter. The sequence goes on along the minus strand of CAYUJV010000024.1, from coordinate 19,838 downwards.
CGGCATAGCAGCGCATGGAGTCGCTGTGGGCGAGGGACTCGGGGTAACCCTCCTGCTGGCTGAGGGTCTCGAGCCGCTTGAACCAATCGAAGGCCTGGGAGATTTCATCGCTGTCGAAGCCGGCGGCGGACAGCTCGCGCGTCAGTTTGGTGTGGTCCGGCTGGAGTTCGATTTCAAAATAGTTCTCGAACAGATAGACCAGGATGTCAAACATGCCGCGCTTCCCGCAAAGAAAAATATTTCTTTGTTATTCAATAAATTGCCTGGTAAAGCCCACCGGGCAGAGAGGCCACGCGGCCGGCGAGTTCCAGTTCCAACAGGATGGAGGAAACCCTTTCGGCCGTCAACCCTGTGCGCGCCACCAGCACGTCGATGGCGCAAGGCTCGTGGCCCAGGTGAGCCAGCAGGCCAGGCCCGATCTCGGCGTCCATTGCCGGGGGTACCGGCGCCGGCGCGGGCTGGGTCCAGCCCAGTTCCTCGAGGATGTCCTGGGCGCTTTCCACCAGTTTCGCGCCTTGCTTGATCAGGCGATGGCAGCCCTTGCTCAGGGCCGAATGGATCGAGCCCGGAATGGCGAACACCTCCCTGCCCTGCTCCCCCGCAAGCCGCGCCGTGATCAGGGAACCGCTGCGCACCGCCGCTTCGACCACGAGCACGCCGCGCGCAAGGCCGCTGATGATGCGGTTGCGGCGCGGAAAATTCCCCGCCATCGACGGGGTGCCCAGGGCGAACTCCGAGACGATCGCCCCATCTTCCGCCAGCCGGTGCGCCAGCGCGCGGTTGGCGGCGGGATAGACGATGTCCAGTCCGGTGCCGACCACGGCGATGCTGGCGCCCGGTGCCGCCAGGCCGCCCTCGTGCGCCGCGGCGTCGATGCCCAGGGCGAGGCCGCTGACGATGCAGAGTCCGCTGGCGGAAAGAGTCTCGGCGAAGGACCGCGCATCCTTCTTTCCCTGTGCGGTGGCATTGCGGCTGCCGACGACCGCCAGCGCGGGCCGGTTGAGCAATTCGCGCCGCCCCTTGACGTAGAGCAGGGGCGGCGGGTCGGGGATTTGGAGCAGACTCTGGGGATACTCCGGGTCGGCCAGGGTGACCACGTGGTTGCCCGGCTGTTCAAGCCATTCCCGGGTTTGCTCCAGGAGGTCGCCGCCTGCGGTATCGAGGATGGCGGCGGCGGTCTTGCGCTCGACGACCGCGCTCAGCGCCGCGAGATTCGCTGCGCGAATCCGGTCCGGCGGGCCGAAGGCGGAAAGCAGGCGGCGGTATGCTTCGCCGCCGAGTCCGGGAACGAGACTGAGCGCGACCCAATGCAGAGCCTCGTCGCGCTCAGCCATATGCCTGGGATCAGGGGTTGGTGACTACATCGCCTTGGTGCACGGCGGCGGTGGCCTGCATGACCAGCGCGTAGGACACGCGGTCAAACGTGCGGAATACAAGCAGCAAGCCGTAGCGTTCTTCCGGCAGTTTCACGTAACCCTTGTCGGCCGGCGTTTCCTTCGGGCAGGGGCCCCACGCCTTGGAGCGATCGTAGAATTCGTTGAAGCTCACCTTCGCGTCCTTCTTCAGGCACTCCGTCTGGTCCATGCTGCGCAGCGGCTTGTCTTCTTTTGTTTCCGGCTTGCTCACGGGCACCTCGACACCAAGACGATGGATCGCGAGCACGTCGCCTTTCTCAATGCCGTCCTTCGAGCCGCGATTGATCGTAATGATCGACTGGGGCCCCGCTTCAGCCACGCCAGCGTACACGGTAAGAATGCGGCCGCGGACGGGTGCGTCTGGGGCATGTGGCACAAAGTTCGTCAGCTCTGTCTCCTTCAACCTGACGAGGCGGTCACCCCGGTTGATTTCGGCTACCGCACGCGTGATTTCCACGGTCGATGTCTCGCCGAAGGAAATGACTCGGGCTTCGCCCAGATATACCGCTTCATACCCCAATATTTCCTTCGTGTCTGGGTCCACAAAAGGCTTGCCGCTCCGGAAGACTTGCCACTGCCTCGGATCACCTGCCTTTAGACCCGCCACGTAGGCTCGGTTGCCAGCGCCGATGATTACGCGATTTTCCTCGGACGCCACGATCTCTGGCGCGTTGTCCAGCCCGTCCTTTTCGATGACCAAGGGCTGGGAAAGGAACGGCCCAATGTCGGCGGGGGAGATCGCCGGGATCGCAGTCCTGTCCGGATGCGCTTCCGTACGGACCGTCGGGGACAGGACCACCACTTCGGTGCCATTGTATTTCTGGGCCCTGATCAGCTTGAGCCGCGCCTTGCCGCCGATGTTGTCCAGCACCACGACGTCGCCCGGGTAGATCCAGTGCGGATTCTTGATCTGCTCCTTGTTGAGCTGCCAGATTTCCGGCCAGCGCCACGGCTCGTTGAGGAACTTGCCGGAGATTCCCCACAGGGTGTCGCCCTTCACCACCACATAGCGATCAGGGGCGCCTTCCTTGACCTGCGCATCTTCGGCACGGGCGCACCAGGAAAGAAAACTGCTTAGAACGAGCAACGTTATAATAGGCTTACGCATGGGCACCCTCGATGTGCGTTTTCGGGGAACTCCGCGCCGAAAGGCGAGACTTATGCAATCCGGATTCTGGAGTTTGCTTTAAATTCTGCATATAAAAGATTAATTACGCAACTGTTTTGAGATGGCTCTGTTACAAATCCTACATTATCCAGACGAACGCCTGCACACCGTCGCGAAGCCCGTCGCGGTGGTGGACGACGCCATCCGCAAGCTCGTCGACGACATGGCCGACACCATGTATGCCGCGCCGGGCATCGGGCTGGCGGCCACCCAGGTCGACGTGCACCAGCGGGTCATCGTCATCGACATCTCCGAAACCCACGACCAGCTGCTGGTGCTGATCAACCCCGAGATCATCCGCGCCGAAGGCCAGGCCGAACGGGAAGAAGGCTGCCTGTCCGTCCCCGGCATCTACGACCGGGTCACGCGCTTCGAGCGCGTCACGGTGCGCGCCCTCGGCCGCGACGGCCAGCCCTTCACCCTCGATGCCGAAGGGCTGCTCGCGGTGTGCATCCAGCACGAAATGGATCATCTGCAGGGCAAGGTGTTCGTCGAATACCTGTCCCGGCTCAAGCAAAACCGCATTCGGCAGAAGCTCAAGAAGCGCGAACGCGAAACCATGTAGGTCGGGTTCGAGCCCTTTTCATGCGACTCATCTTTGCCGGCACCCCCGAATTTGCGGCAGCCGCGCTGAAATCCTTAATCGACACCGACCACGAGATCGCGCTCGTGCTGACCCAGCCGGACCGGCCGGCCGGCCGCGGCATGAAATTAAAAGCCAGCCCGGTCAAGGAGTTGGCGCTCGCCCACGCGCTGCCGGTGACGCAGCCGGCCAGCCTGCGGGACGCTGCCGCGCAGGATGGGTTACGAAAGATTCACGCCGATGCGATGGTGGTCGCGGCCTACGGGCTCATCCTGCCGCGCGCCGTGCTGGACATTCCCCGCCTCGGCTGCCTGAACATTCACGCCTCGCTTCTGCCGCGCTGGCGCGGGGCGGCACCGATTCAGCGCGCCATTCTCGCGGGCGATGCGGAAACCGGCATCACCATCATGCAGATGGACGAAGGCCTGGATACCGGGCCGATGCTGCTCAAGAAGGCCTGCCCCATCAGCGCCGAGGACACCGCACAGACCCTCCATGACAAGCTCGCCGTCCTGGGCGGCGAAGCCATCGTGGAGGCCTTGCAGCTGGCTGCCCGTGGCGCATTGCGCCCGGAACCCCAGGACGACGCCCGCGCGACCTATGCGGCGAAGCTCACCAAGGACGAGGCGGTGATCGACTGGAACGCGCCGGCGGAGCAGATTGCGCGCGCGGTGCGCGCCTACAATCCGTTTCCGGTCGCCGCTACCGAGCTCGCCGGGGCGCCGCTGCGCATCTGGTCGGCCCGGGCCTTGCCCCAACAGGGCCCGGCGGGAGTGGTGCTGGCGCTGGACCGGAACGGCATCGTGGTCGGCTGCGGCCAGGGCGCCCTGCTCGTCACCGAGCTCCAGCGCGCCGGCGGCAAGCGCCTGCGCGCGGAGCAATTCCTGGCGGCGGGTGGCCTGAAGCCGGGCGACCGGCTAGGCGCTTGAATTTCCGGCGGCTTCCATCATCTAAGGAACGCCGTAACGCTTTTTTGAGGAATCACACCATGTTTGGCAACTGGATCAAGACCGCGGTGCTCATGACCGCCATCGTCGCCCTGTTCGGGCTGGTGGGCATGGCCATCGGCGGCAAGACGGGGATGCTGCTGGGGCTGGCCTTCGCCGCCGCCACCAACGTCTGGGCGTACTGGAACTCGGACAAGCTCGTGCTGCGCATGTACAACGCGCAGGAAGTGGACGAGCGCAGCGCGCCACAGTTCTATCGCATGATCGCCGAGCTTGCCCGCAACGCGGGCCTGCCCATGCCGCGCGTCTATCTGATCGACGAAGCCCAGCCCAACGCCTTCGCCACCGGGCGCAATCCCGAACACGCGGCGGTGGCGGCGACCACCGGCATCCTGCGCCTCCTGTCCGAGCGCGAACTGCGCGGCGTCATGGCTCACGAGCTGGCCCACGTGCGTCATCGCGATACGCTGATTTCCACCATCTCCGCCAGCATCGCCGGCGCGATCTCGGTGCTCGCCCAGTTCGGCATGCTGTTCGGCGGCGGCCGCTCCGATGACCGCGAAGGCGTGCATCCGGTGGTGGCGCTGCTGGTGATGATCGTCGCGCCGATCGCGGCGATGCTGATCCAGATGGCGATCTCCCGCTCGCGCGAGTTCGAGGCGGACCGTGGCGGCGCGGAAATTTCCGGCGACCCCCAGGCGCTGGCGCTGGCGCTGCAGAAGATCCACAACTATGCGCACCAGGTGCCGATGGATACGGCCGAGCAGCATCCGGAAACCGCGCAGATGATGATCATCAACCCGCTCTCCGGCGGCGGCATCACCAGCCTGTTCAGCACCCATCCGAGCACCGAGGAACGCGTCGCGCGACTGATGGCCATGGCTCGCGGCCCGCGCGGCTGATGCGCCCGCCCGAACCGCAGGCGCTGGCCGCGACCGCGCTCGCCGAGGTGCTGGCCGGGCGCAGCCTGAACCAGGCGCTGCCCGAGCTCTGGCGGCGCCACCCGGCGCTTCCTGCGCCCATCCGCGGCGCCACGCAGGATCTCGTCTACGGCGCGCTGCGCCATCTGGCGCGGCTGGAGGCCTATCTCGAGGCCCTGACCAGCAAGCCCACGACCGACACCGACCTGCGTTGCCTGCTGCTGGTGGCCTTGTATCAGCTCGCCTACGCCAGGACGCCGCACCATGCCGTGGTGAACCAGACCGTGGAAGCCGCGCGCAGCCTGAAGAAGGAGTGGGCGGCGGGCTTCGTCAACGGCGTGCTGCGCAATTTTCTGCGGCGGACGGAGGAACTCGCGGCCCAGGCCGAGCGCCGCGACACCACGCGGTTCAGCTATCCGCGCTGGTGGATCGACAAGCTGCGCCGCCAGTACCCTGGCCGCTATCGCGCCCTGCTGGAAGCCAGTCTGGCGCATCCACCGATGACGCTGCGCGTGAATGCGCGGCGGGCGACGCGGCCGGAGTACGAAGCCCTGCTGCGCGAAGCCGGCATCGGTTTTACCGCCATCGGCCCCGTGGCGCTGCAGCTGGATGCGCCGCTGGCGGTGGAGCGGCTGCCCAAGTTCAACGAGGGCTGGGTCTCGGTGCAGGATGCCGGCGCCCAGCGCGCCGCCGAGTGGCTGGACCTCGCGCCCGGCCAGCGCGTGCTCGATGCCTGCAGCGCGCCCGGCGGCAAGACGGCGCACATGCTGGAAACCGCCGAGGTGGAGCTGCTGGCCCTGGACAAGGACGAGGCACGACTCGCTCGCGTGCGCGAGAACCTGCAGCGGCTGGGCCTGGTAGCCGACGTCAAGCTGGGCGATGCCGCCGATCCCGACGGCTGGTGGGACGGCAGACCGTTCCAGCGCATCCTGGCCGACGTGCCCTGCTCCGCGTCGGGCGTGGTGCGGCGCCATCCGGACATCAAATGGCTGCGCCGGCCCGAGGACATCGCCGGCTTTGCGCGCGAACAGGGGCGCATTCTGCGCGCCCTGTGGCGCGTGCTGGAGGTCGGTGGTAAATTGCTGTACGCGACCTGCTCCGTGTTCGCCGAGGAAAATCAACGGGTAGTCGAGGCCTTCCAGGCCGAACACCCGGAAGCGGAGCGGCTTCCCTTACCCGATTTCAATGACGGCTTTGCCCAACTGCTGCCGGACGCCAGCCATGACGGTTTTTTCTATGCCCTGCTCGCCAAGCGCGCCCGCTGAGCCGGTGTCCGCCCTGTGGTCGCGCCTGCGCGCCTGGCTGCGGCGCGCCTTGTGCGCCGGCTGCATGCTGCTGGCTGCCGCCGGCGCCCACGCCGAGGGCGCCCACGTGAAGTCGGCCGAGCTCCTGCCCGCCGATGACTGGTATTACCTGTACACCGACTTCGACCTGAACTTCCCCAAGGCGGTCGAGGACGCGCTCAACAAGGGCATCAGCCTCAACTTCATGGTCGAGTTCGAGCTGACCCGGCCGCGCTGGTACTGGATGGACGAGACCATCGCGACCGTGCGCCAGAACCTGCGCCTGAGCTATCACGCGCTCACCCGCCAGTATCACTTCTCCGGCAACCAGGGCAACCGCACCTTCGTCAGCCTGAACGAGGCGAAGGAAGAACTGCGCCACATCGCCGAATGGAAGGTGGTGGATCGCAGCCTGCTCAAGAAGGGCACGACCTACCAGGGCGCGGTGCGCATCCGCCTCGATGTGAACCAGTTGCCGAAGCCGCTGCAGGTCGAGGCGCTGAGCTCCAAGGATTGGAGCTTCAACTCCGACTGGTACCGCTTCACCGTCACGCCCTGACGGATCTTCCTGCCCGTGCGCTACATCGTCGGTCTTTCCATCGCCATCGGTTCGGTGCTGCTGTACCTGCTCTGGCGCGCCAGCAGCAACACCGCGCTGTTCGCCGAGAATTACACGCTGCTGGTGGTGCTCAACGGCATCGTCGCCGCCCTGCTGCTGGGGCTGATCGGCTACCAGGTGTGGCTGGTGCGCCGGCGCATGCGCGCCCAGGTGTTCGGCGCGCGCCTGACCATGCGCCTGATCGTGGTGTTCGCGCTCATGGCCATCGTGCCCGGCAGCATCATCTACGGCGTGTCGGTGCAGTTTCTCACTCGCTCCATCGAATCCTGGTTCGACGTGCGCGTGGACAACGCCCTCGAGGGCGGCCTGAACCTCGGCCGCAGCGCCCTGGATGCCCAGCTGCAGGAGCTGACCAAGAAGGCGGAGTCGATCGCGCTCACCCTCGCCGACGAGCCGGCCAGCGGCCACATCACCACCCTCAACCGCCTGCGCGACCAGACCGGCATCGCCGAAGCGACGCTGTTCTCGGCCCGCGGCAACGTGCTTGCCTTCTCCAGCGCGGACCCCGGCCGGCTCACGCCCGAGTTCCCGGCGCCCAACATCCTGCGCCAGGTGCGCCAGCAGCAACCCTACCGCGGGTTGGAGTCGCTCGGCGACAAAGGGCTCTACCTGCGGGTGGTGGTGCCGGTCAACGTGCTGTCCCTGAACGAGGACATCCGCATCCTGCAGGTGATGCAGCGCGCCCCGAAGAAGCTGGCGGAGGACGCCGAAGCGGTGCAGCAGGTGTACCGCGACTATCAGGAGCTCTCCTTCTCGCGGCGCGGCCTGTCGCGCTTCTTCACCCTTTCCCTCACCATGACGCTGCTCCTGGCGCTGCTGTCCGCCCTGGCGGCGGCGTTCCTGGTGTCGCAGCGCCTGAGCGCGCCGCTGGGCCTCCTGGCCGAGGGCACGCGCGCCGTGGGCAAGGGCGACTTCACGCCGGTGCGGCCGGTGCGCGCCCGCGACGAGCTCGGCCAGCTGATCCGCTCGTTCAACGTCATGACGCGGCAGCTGGCCGAAACCAGCGCCCAGGTGGAATCGAAGCAGCAGCAGCTGGAGACGGCCAAGGGCTATCTGGAGAGTATCCTCGCCCACCTCTCCAGCGGCGTCATCGCCTTCCACGAGCGCTTCTACATCCGCACCGTCAACCCCACCGCGGCGCAGATTCTCGGCACCGACCTGGATGCGTTGCGCGGCCTGAAGGTGTTCGACTGGGGTGAGAAGGAGCCGCGCCTTGCCCCGTTCTCCGCCACGCTCGCGCGCCATTTCCAGACCGGCAGCGAGAAGGAATGGCAGGAGCAGATCGAGCTTGCGCGCGACACCGGCCCGCAGGTGCTGCTGGTGCGCGGCACCAAGCTGCCGGCGGAAGCCGAGGGCGGCTACGTGGTGGTGTTCGACGACATCACGCGCCTGATCCAGGCGCAGCGCGATGCCGCCTGGGGCGAGGTGGCGCGGCGGCTGGCGCACGAGATCAAGAATCCGCTCACCCCGATCCAGCTCTCCGCCGAGCGCCTGGAACACAAGCTCGCGCCCAAGCTCGACCCGGGCGACGCGTCCATGCTGTCGCGCGCCACCCAGACCATCGTCAACCAGGTCGCGGCGCTGAAAAGCATGGTCAACGATTTCAGCGAGTATTCCCGCGCCCCGGCGCTGGAGCTGCAGACCCTGGACCTCAACGCGCTGGTGGGCGAAGTGTTGACGCTGTACGAGACCGCCGAGGTGCCGGTGAAAACGGAGCTGGATGCGGCCCTGCCGGCCATCCACGGCGACCCCAAGCTGCTGCGCCAGGTGATCCACAACCTGCTGCGCAACGCCCAGGACGCCGTGGCCCACGCCGAGTCGCCCCAGGTCATCGTGCGCACCGACGTCGCCGACGGCCACGCCCAGCTGCGCGTGAGCGACAACGGCACCGGCTTTCCGGCGGAGATTCTCGCACGCGCGTTCGAACCCTACGTCACCACCAAGGCCAAGGGCACCGGCCTCGGGCTCGCCATCGTCAAGAAGATCGTGGAGGAGCACGGCGGCCAGGTGGAGATCCGCAACCTCGAGCCGCGCGGCGCCTGCGTGTGCGTCAAGCTGCCGCTGCCGCCGCGCCAAGAGGCGGCAGTGGCGGCATAATAGAAGGCTTATGAGCAACATTCTCGTAGTGGACGACGAAGCCGGGATTCGCGAACTCCTGCGCGAAATCCTGCACGACGAAGGGCATCAGGTCTGGCTGGCCGAGAGCGCCCAGGAGGCGCGCGGCATGCGCGATGCCGGCCAGCCCGATCTGGTGCTGCTCGACATCTGGATGCCCGACACCGACGGCATCACCCTGCTCAAGGAGTGGTCCGCGGGCGGCCAGCTCACCATGCCGGTGGTCATGATGTCCGGCCACGGCACCATCGACACCGCGGTCGAGGCGACCAAGATCGGCGCCTATGATTTCCTGGAAAAACCCATCGCGCTGCAGAAGCTGCTGCACACCGTGACGCGCGCGCTCAAGCGCGGCGAGGCGATCGCCAAGCCGCGCGAAGGCCTGTCGGCGCTGGGCAAGAGCCGGCCGGTGGCGGAGCTGAAGGCGCGCCTGGAACAGGTCATCCGCACGCGCGGCCCGGTGCTGCTGATGGGCGAGACCGGCAGCGGCTTCGAGCATTGCGCGCGGGTGCTGCACGCGCCGGGCACGCCGTGGGTGGCGCCGGACGATCCCTCCTGGCTGCTGGAGAACCCCCAGGACATGCTGCAGCAGGCCAAGGGCGGCGTGCTGTTCCTGGGCGACATCGCCCGCCTCGGACGCCTGGAGCAGAAGGGCCTGGCCCTGCTGATCCCCAAGCTCGACAAGCTCGAGGTGCGGCTGGTGTGCGCCGCGAGCCACGCCCTGCCCAGGCTGGTGGAGGACGGCGGCTTCGACGCCGAGCTGTTTCACGCCCTCTCCGGCATCAGCATCGCCGTGCCCCCGCTGCGCGAGCATCGCGAGGACGTGCCGGACCTGGCCAATGCCATGCTCGGCCGCCTGATCGAGGCGAAGACGGTGCCGGTGCGCAGCTTCAGCACCGCGGCGCTGAACGCGCTGCGCAACCATGACTGGCCCGGCAACCTGCACGAGCTGGAGAATGCCGTGCGCAGCCTGGCGGTGACCAGCCTCAACGACGAGATCACCGCGGCCGACGTGGCGGCGGTCATTGGCCCGCACCTGCCCGCGCCCGCCAGCGCGGCGCTGCCGCTCGACCTGGACCAGCCGCTGCGCGAGGCGCGCGACGCCTTCGAGAAGATCTACTTCGAGCACCACATCGCCAAGGCATCCGGCAACATGAGCCGCGTCGCCGACGCGGTGGGCCTTGAAAGAACCCACCTCTACCGCAAGCTGAAGCAGCTGGACATCAAGGTGTCCCGCAAGAACGATTAACCCTCCTCCCGCAAAGGATCCAAGCATGAGCGACGCACTGAACTACCTGGTAGCCGCACGCGGCGACGCACTGGGCCACTACTTCAAGTTCCTGAAGGATGCCGGCAAGCACCTCGACCCCAAGACCCGCGATCTGATTTCCGTCATCACCAAGGTGCACGCCCAGACCGAGGGCGGCCTCAAGCAATACCTCACCCGCGCGCTGCGCGACGGCGTGAAGCCGATCGAGATCATCGACGCCCTGGTGATGGCGTTTCCGGCGCTGGGCCTGGCCAAGATCGTGTGGGCGGCGGAGATCATCCTGGAAATGGACCTGCCCGAGTTCCGCCCCGAGAACCTGACCAAGGAGGCCGGCTGGCACGACGTGGGCGCGGTGGACAGCTTCAAGGACGGCGACACCGCGCGCGTGCCCTGCGACACCCGTGAACTCTTTGTCTACCGCAAGGGCAACGACTTCAAGGTCTACGACAGCCGCTGCCCGCACCAGGTGACCAACATCCCGCACCTCGCCCTGTCCGGCACCGAGCTGACCTGCCCGAAGCACCACTGGAAGTTCGACATCACCACCGGCCAGTGCACCGCGGTGGGCAACCAGCCGCTGAAGAAATTCGACGCCAAGGTCGAAAACGGCCGCCTGCTGGCCTTCTGGTAAGCGTTTTTCACGCCCCCGGCGGGCACCCGGGGGCGGGATGACAAGGCGCCCGATTCCCCCCTATAATTGCCCGTTTCGCAAAGAATTTCTGTCAATTTAGGGAGTCACCATGTCTGCCAAGCACCCCGTCATTGCCGTTACGGGTTCCTCCGGCGCCGGTACCACCACCGTCAAGCGCGCCTTCGAGCACATCTTCCGCCGCGAGAACATCACTGCCGCCATCATCGAAGGCGACAGCATGCACAGCCTCGACCGCGCGGCGTTCAAGGCCGCGGTGGCCAAGGCCGAGAAGGAAGGCAAGCGTCCGCCCAGCCACTTCGGTCCGGAAGCCAACCACTTCGACAAGATCGAAGCGATGTTCAAGGAGTACGGCCAGAAGGGCACCTGCATGCGCCGCTACTACATCCACAGCGAAGAGGAAGGCAAGCCGTGGAACCAGGCGCCGGGCACGTTCACGCCCTGGCAGCGCATCGAGAAGGGCACCGACCTGCTGTTCTACGAAGGCCTGCACGGCGGCGTGGCTCACGGCAAGATCGATGCCGCCAAATACGTGGACCTGCTGGTGGGCGTGGTGCCCATCGTCAACCTGGAATGGATCCAGAAGATCCACCGCGACGCGGCCGAACGCGGCTATTCCGCCGACGTCATCGTCGACACCATCCTGCGCCGCATGCACGACTACGTGCACTACATCACGCCGCAGTTCTCGCGCACCCACGTCAATTTCCAGCGCGTGCCGACGGTGGACACCTCCAACCCGTTCATCGCGCGCGACATCCCGACGCCGGACGAAAGCTTCATCGTCATCCGCTTCCGCCGCGAGATTTCGGACACCGTGGACTTCCCGTACCTGCTCAACATGATCCCGAACTCCTTCATGTCCCGCCCCAACACCATGGTGGTGCCCGGCGGCAAGATGGGCTTCGCCATGGAGCTGATCCTCACGCCGATGATCCACGACATGATCGCGGCCAAGAAGAAGGTCAAGAAGTAAGCCGGTTCGCTAGGCAGGCTCTGCAAAAGTACTGCGCAGCCGGACTTGCTCGCTACCTTTTGCAGAGCTTCCCTAGAATGAAAAGGCCGCGCAAGCGGCCTTTTTTGTTTCGCACGGAGGGAGAGTCGGTGCCAGTTCGTCCCGGTCTTCTGCTGCTGGCCCTGCTCGCCGGTTGCGGCCAAGTGTCGGACCCGTTCGTTCAGGCCCTGGGGCCCGAGCACAGCTATGACCCTGCCCAGCTGCAGCGGGGTGCGGCCATCTACCGGAAGCATTGCGCCCAGTGTCACGGCGAGCGCGGCCAGGGCACCGTCCTGCCGTGGAACGTGCGGCAGGCCGACGGCTTCTATCCGCCGCCGCCCCTGGACGACAGCGCCCACGCCTGGCACCACCCGACCGCGGTGCTCGCGCGCGTGGTGCGCGACGGCAGCCCGCAAGGCGAAGGCCGGATGCCGGCGTGGAAGGACAGGCTGTCGGAGCAGGACATCGTGGATGTGGTGGTCTACGTCACTTCGCTGTGGTCGGACGACAAGTACCGGCTGTGGTTCGAACGGATCGAAACGCCGGCGCGGGAACAGAGCGGCGTGCGCTAGGGGGTGTCGGCGCGGGCGATGAGCGCGTCCAGTTCGTCCACGATGCGCTGGCACAGCGCCGCGGGCGCCAGGGCGGGGGCATCCGCCAGGGTGATGATGCCGATGCCGCGCGCCCGCGCGGCGGGTTCGTCCACCAGCGCCTTGTCGCTCGCGACCAGGACGTAGGCCAGCTTGGGGAGGGCGGCGATGGTCTCCGCATCGATCGGGCAGGCCATGGTCACCAGCACATGGGCGCGCCAGCAGTCCTCGCGCACGCCGGCCGGGTCGAGGGCGGGGAACTGCGCCCAGCGATATTCCCGGTTCGTTTTCAGCAGCGGGAAATCCGCATCCGGCGCAATCCGCGCATAATCCACCACCGCAATATTCACTTGCCCGTGTCTTTGTCGCATGGCGCGGCGTATTTGCGCCGCCGCAGCACCTGATAGCCCCAGCCGGCGGCACCGGCCCCTGCCAGCAGCAGCACCAGCATCCATTCGTAGTGCCGGATGTCGTGCAGCAGCAGTTCCACTGCCTGGCCCAGCGCGTAGCCGGCGCCAGCGATGAGGCAGGCCCATACCACCGCGCTGACCAGGTTCAGCGCCAGATACAGGTGCCAGGGCACCCGGCTCATGCCGAACACGATGGGACCCACGGTGCGCACTCCATACATGAAGCGGATGAAGAAGATCGCGCCGATGCGGTAGCGCTCGATCAGGCGCGTGGCGCGGCCGACATAGGCGCGCAGCGAAGGAAAGCGCTGCAGCACGGCATCGCCATGGCGGCGTCCCAGATAGAAATAGAACTGGTCGCCGAGAAAGGCGCCGCACGCGGCCACCGCGACCACCCAGGGCAGGGCCACGTAGCCGCGGTGGGCCAGGTAGCCGGCGATGGCGACCACGGTCTCGCCCTCCAGCACGGCCCCGCCGAGCAGGACCGGATAGCCGTAGGTCGCAACCAGTTGTTCCAGTGACATGAGTGAGCCGGCCCCTCGCCAGATTGCAAACCGCGTTTGCTACAATCGCCCGATCGCATCGCCATGCGCGATAAGCGCACCAGTATAACCACCCGGCACCAACAAGAGGAGACATCAGGATGGGCAGCTTCGTCATCGTACTCGTCGCGCTCGCCATCGCGACGCTGTTTGCCGGCATCAAGTCCGTACCCCAGGGCTGGGAGTGGACCGTCGAGCGCTTCGGCCGCTACCAGCGCACCCTGGAGCCCGGCCTCAACTTCATCATTCCCTTCGTCGACCGCATCGGCAAGAAGCTCAACATGATGGAGAACGTGCTGGACGTGCCCTCGCAGGAGATCATCAGCCGCGACAACGCCATGGTCACCGTGGACGGCATCGTGTTCTTCCAGGTGCTGGATGCCGCCAAGGCCGCGTACGAAGTCGCCCATCTCGAGCAGGCCATCCTCAACCTCGCCATGACCAACATCCGCACCGTGATGGGGTCCATGGACCTGGACCAGCTGCTGTCCCAGCGCGACACCATCAACGGCCAGCTGTTGCGCGTGATCGACGAAGCCACCTCCACCTGGGGCGTGAAGGTGACCCGCATCGAAATCAAGGACATCGCCCCGCCGCGTGATCTGGTGGATTCCATGGCGCGGCAGATGAAGGCCGAGCGCGAAAAGCGCGCGCAGATTCTCGAAGCCGAAGGCGTGAAGCAGGCGGTGATCCTGAAGGCGGAAGGCAAGAAGCAGGCGGTGATCCTCGATGCCGAGTCGCAGAAGGAAGCAGCCTTCCGCGAGGCCGAAGGCCGCGAGCGCCTGGCCCAGGCCGAGGCCGCGGCCACGGACATGGTGTCCAAGGCCATCGCCGGCGGCAACGTGCAGGCCATCAACTACTTCGTCGCGCAGAAATACGTGGAGGCGCTGAAGGACATCGCCGCCGCGCCCAACCAGAAGGTGATCCTCATGCCGCTGGAGGCCTCCAATGTCATCGGCGCGCTCGCGGGCGTGGTCGAGCTGGCCAAGGACGCGGCGGCCGCGCGTGCGGAGCAGCCCAAATGATGAGCTACTGGCAGTGGTGGGGGCTGGCCGGCGTGCTGCTCATCGTCGAAGTGCTCGCCCCCGGCACCTTTTTCCTCTGGCTCGCCGTGTCCGCTGCCGCCGTCGGCCTGCTGGTGTGGCTGCTGCCGGCCACCAGCCTGGAGGCGGCCTGGGCGCTGTTCGCCGTGCTGGGCGTGATCAGCGTGGTCACGGTGCTCAAGTTCCGCAAGCGGCCGCGCGAGGATGCCGCGACCCGGCTCAACAAGCGCGGCCAGGAGTACGTCGGCCGCACCTTCGAGCTCACCGAGCCGATTCACAACGGCAAGGGCAAGCTGAAAATCGGGGATACGCTGTGGACCGTGGTCGGGCCGGATCTGGACGCCGGAACCCGGGTCAAAGTAATGGCCGCCGCAGCCGGCGACCTGCACGTGGAAGCGGCGTAGGCATCAGCTGCCAGCCTTTGTTCGAGCCGAATTGATGTCGTCTTCTGTCGCCGATCCTCAGCACATCCTCCATTCCGTCTTCGGCTACGAGCGTTTCCGTCAGCCGCAGGAGGAAGTCATCGCCACCCTCATGGCCGGGCAGGATGCGCTGGTGCTCATGCCCACCGGCGGCGGCAAATCGCTGTGCTACCAGATTCCGGCCATCGCCCGGCCGGGTGTGGGCGTGGTGGTGTCGCCGCTGATCGCGCTGATGCAGGACCAGGTGGCGGCGCTGACCGAGGCCGGCGTGCGCGCGGCGTTTCTCAATTCCACGCTGTCCCTGGACGAAGCCCGCGACATCGAGCGCCGGCTGCTCGCGGGCCAACTCGACCTGCTCTACGTCGCGCCGGAACGGCTGCTGCAGCCACGCATGCTGGAGCTGCTGGAGAAATCCAAACTCGCGCTGTTCGCCATCGACGAGGCGCATTGCGTGTCGCAATGGGGCCATGATTTCCGGCCGGAATACATCCAGCTCTCGGTGCTGCACGAGCGTTTCCCCGCGGTGCCGCGCATTGCGCTCACCGCCACCGCCGATGCGCCGACGCGGCGCGAGATCGTGTCGCGCCTGGGCCTGGAGAACGCCAAGGTTTTCATCAGCAGCTTCGACCGGCCCAATATCCGCTACCGGATTTCCCAGTCGCAAGGTCACGCGCGCGAGCGTCTGCTGCGCTTCGTCCGCGACACCCATCCGAACGAGGCCGGCATCGTCTATTGCCTGTCGCGCAACAAGGTGGACGAAACCGCCGCCTGGTTGCAGAGCCAGGGACTTACCGCGCTGCCCTATCACGCGGGCATGGGCGCGGCGAGCCGCGCCGCGAATCAGGCGCGCTTCATCAACGAGGAAGGCGTGGTCATGGTCGCGACCATCGCCTTCGGCATGGGCATCGACAAACCCAACGTGCGTTTCGTCGCCCACCTCAACCTGCCCAAGAGCGTGGAGGCCTACTACCAGGAAACTGGCCGCGCCGGGCGCGACGGCCTGCCCGCGGATGCGTGGATGAGCTACGGTCTGCAGGACGTGATCACGCTAAGGCAGATGCTCGAAGCCTCCGATGCCGACGACAGCCACAAGCGCGTCGAACGCGTGAAGCTCGACGCCATGCTGGGCCTGGCCGAGCTCACCACCTGCCGACGCCAGGCCCTGCTCGCCTATTTCGGCGAAACCCTGGGCGCGCCCTGCGGCAATTGCGACAACTGCCTGGAGCCGCCCGAGACCTGGGACGCCACCACCGCGGCGCAGAAGGCCCTGTCCTGCGTGCACCGCACCGGCCAGCGCTTCGGCGTGAACTATCTGGTGGACGTGCTGCAGGGCAAGGACGACGAGCGCATCCAGCGCTTCGGCCACGATTCCCTTTCCGTGTTCGGCATCGGCCGCGAACACACCACGCCGGAGTGGCGCGGCATCTTCCGCCAGATGATCGCGCGCGGCCTGCTCGCGGTGGATTTGGAAGGCCACGGCGCGTTGCGCCTCACCGACGCCTGCCGCCCGATCCTGCGCGGGGAGGAGAGTCTGTGGCTGCGGCGCGAGACCCGGCCGGCGCGAGTGAAGAAGCCCAAATCCGCGCGCGCCACGTCGAGCGTGTTCACCGATCCGAACGACAACGCCCTGTGGGATGCCCTGCGCGCACTGCGGCGCGAGCTGGCGGAGCGGCAGAACGTGCCGCCCTACGTGGTGTTCCACGATGCCACGCTGGCGGAGATGGTGGCGCTGCGCCCGCAGACGCTGGAGGATTTCGCCCGCGTCTCCGGCGTGGGCGAGCGCAAGCTGGCGGCGTACGGGGCGGCGTTCCTGGAGAAGATCCGCGCGGCGTGATGCCGCACGGCGATTACCGGCGCCGGCCCATTCCCAGGCCGGCCAGGCCGATGCCGAGCAGCGCGAGCGAGGCCGGCTCCGGCACCGGGTTCTGGCCCGGGGCCAGCTGTCCGCGGATTTCGCCGCCCGGGAAGACCGAGGTGTGGATGTTCACGTAGCTCAGGCTGTTTTCCAGCGCTGTGGCGAGAGCCGCCTCCGCGCCGGCGGCGGTGCCGCCATTGGCCGTCAGGAAACTCGCGCTGAAGACCGAGGGGTCGGTCAGGTCGAACAGGTGGCTGTAGGTGCCGCTGGTCACGCCCCCGGGGAAGCCCACCAAAGCAATGGCCACCCCCGCATTGCCGATGGCCGCGCAGCAGTGGATGTGCGCCGCGGTGGTGGGGCCCAGCAGGTCGGCGAAGGTGACATCCACCTGCAGGGTCTGCGCCACCGTGTCGTAGCCCACCGTGGACTGGCCGCTGCCGGGAGAAAGGTTCGCCGGGACTTCGTTCAGCCCGGACAGGCTGGCGCTATAGGTCAGGAGCGTGGCGGCGCTGGGAGTGGCGGACGCCAGGGCTCCGAGCGCGATAAGGCTGACCAGCAGTGTGCGAAGCATGAGGGGCCTCCTGGTGCAGGGTCGCCGCCAAGGTGCGGCGCGCGCCAGGAGCCAAGCGATATTCGTTCCAGCTCGCTAACTCGTTGAATCCTCGACCCCGGGCCGCCGGCCGGCGCAGCTCATGTAAAGCGGCCCGACAGCTAGGGAACCTCTGCAAAAGGTCGCGAGCAAGCCCGGCTGGCCGCCGAGAAGCGCACCTGTACAAGGAAGTACAGCGAGCATCGCAGGCGGCCAGACGGGCTGCGCAGTAGTTTTGCAGAGGTTCCCTAGAAGCCAAACAGGCCCTTGAGCTTCTTCACCCCTTCCACCGCACTGTCCACCGGAGTCGATTCCTGCTTGGGCTGTTCCGCGGCCGGCGCCTGGGCGGCCGCGCCGCCCTCCGTGCCGAGCGGCAGCATGCCCATGGATTTCAGCCGCACCTTCGCGGTCCAGATCGGCTCCCATTTCGCCTTGGGATCGGCGGGCTTGGGCGGATAGGCGAAGTTGGCCTCATCGCCGTAGGCGATGAACTGCACCGCCGCGCCATCGGACTTCTGGAAAATGCCCTTGGGAATGGTGCAGGCTGTGGTGCTCGGCTTCATCACCACTTTTTGCTGGATGTACTTTTGCACTGTGGCATTGGGCAGCCAGGTCATCAGCCCGCCGCCCAGGTCCTGCAGCTCGCTCGAGGTCCAGATGATCACCTCCTTGCGCTGGTCGCTGCCGCCAACGGCCATCATGAAATAGCCGATCGCGGTGGGGATCGGCTTCCACTCCAGCTTCACCGCATCGGCCAGCCCGCCCTCGGCTTTGGTGAACACCACCGGCGCCATGAAGTCGTGCTTCTCGTCCAGCGTGAACTTGATGTCCGGCGCGTAGTTGCCTTTGATCACATGCTCGCCGACGAGGGAACCGTCATCGGGCACGGACTGGCGGTCGTCGCGATTCGGCCATTCGCCGTAGGTCCAGCCCTTGCGCGGGCTCAGGCGATAGCGGCTGCCGCTACCACCGCCCCGCGCCACCACCACGGAAGCGTACTCATCCGGGGACATCTTCGCCGTGTCCAGCACGCGCGGCTGTCCCATGCGCACTTTGTCGCCGCACCCCCAGTAGAGCAAAATCTTGATGTCCTCGCGCTTGGCGTCCCCGACGGGGCTGCCCCCAGGCAGGCTTTCGTAGCGCAGCGGCAGGCTGGTCCCCATCTTCATGCCGGGCGGGATCAGGTGTTCGGCGCTGGGAGAAGCCGGCGTCTCCGGCCCGAGCAGGTCCAGGAAGAAGCTGTGCCGGGTGCCGCCGCCCACCCCCATGCCCTTCATCATCATCCCGCCCAGCATGCCTTCCACACCGCCGCCCGACGCGCCTTCCATGCCCGGCACGCTCATGTTGTCGGTGGTGACGCTCATCCAGTACTGGGCGGCGGGTTTCGCTGCCTGGGCCGGAAAGGCGAAGGCCAGGGACAGGGAAACAAGGACCGACAGACCGACGGTGGCGCGCATGATTGTTCTCCGGGCGTGAACTAAGGGCTTTTCCCATTATGGACGCAAAAAGACCGGATTGTCGGAAGGGCACGCCGCGAGCGCTCCAGCGTCCTCCCTGCCGGTGCAGCCCTGGCCTGCCCGCAAGCCGGGGTTTGACATGGCCGGGCTCCGTGCCTAGAACGCACTATATGCGAAGCGCTTCCCGCGATCGCGCGACCCCATGGCATCGGTCGTTCACGACCTTGAGAGGACGGAAAATGAAGGCCAAAAGGCTGCTCCTTGCAGTGCTGTGCGGCAGCGGGGCTGCCTTCGCGCAGCCGACACCGTTTCCCCTGGCGCCCCAGACCATGCAGGAGGCGGAAGCCGCCGGCCTGAGACGGGTGAATGTCGAGGAGTTGAAGCGGTATCTTCCCGGCGCGGTCGTTGCCCGAGACATGCGCGGGACGCTCCGAAGAAAAATTTTCCATGCGGACGGCAAGGCCGAGTTCAAGGCAGGCGGGACCGGGCCGGACCACCTGGTCACCTGGCGATTGAGCACCGAAGACGGCGGCGGCTACTGTACCCGGCTTGGAATAAAACGCGGGGAGGTTTGCTTCGCGGTATTCCAGGCCAAGGACGGCCTTCACTACTTCGACTACGACCTGCAGGATTCGCAGTTCTACTGGGTCTGGCGCCCCGCCAATCCATGAGCCCCGCTAACCGCGCAGCGCCTCCAGCTCGTCCCACCGCGCGTAGGCTTGCTCCAATTCCTGCTCGAGCGCAGCCAAGCGGGTTTGGGCGCTGGTGATGGCGGTCTTTTCCTGCTTGAAGAAATCCCCGGCGCTCATCTGCGCGTGCAATCTTTCGCGCTCGGCTTCCAGGGCTTCGATCTTTTGCGGCAACTCGTCGAGTTCGCGCTGTTCCTTGAACGAGAGCTTTTTCGCCTTCGCGCGCGGCGCCGCTGGGGCGGGCGCGGGCGCGGGGGAGCCGGGCGTCGGGGGCGTCG
>CAYUJV010000023.1:31125-31773 GCA_964445085.1 uncultured Burkholderiales bacterium | reverse complement strand
TCGGTGTAGGCCTTGTCGAACTGCATCGGGATGCCGAAGGCGATGGCGGAGAGAATGGTCAGCTTGTGCGCAGCGTCCACCCCTTCGATGTCGAAGGTCGGATCGGCCTCGGCATAGCCCAGCCGTTGCGCTTCCGCCAGCACGGTGTCGAAGGCCAGCCCCTTGTCGCGCATCTCGGACAGGATGAAGTTGGTGGTGCCGTTGATGATACCGGCGATCCACTCGATGCGGTTGGCCGTCAGGCCCTCACGCACCGCCTTGATGATGGGAATGCCGCCGGCCACCGCCGCCTCGAACGCCACCATCACGCCCTTGGCCTGGGCCGCGGCAAAGATCTCGTTGCCGTGCTTGGCGATCAGGGCCTTGTTGGCGGTGACCACGTGCTTGCCGTTCTGGATCGCCTGCATCACCAGGGTCTTGGCCGGCTCGGTGCCGCCGATGAGCTCGACCACGATGTCGATGTCCGGGTTGTTGACGACCGCGGTCGAATCGTTGGTGATGGTCAGCCCCTCGCCGGCGAACTGCTGCTTCGCCTTCTCGACATTGCGCACCGCGGCCATGGTCACGCGAATCTCGCGCCCGGCGCGACGGGTGATTTCCTGCGCGTTGCGGCGCAGCACGGTGAGCGTGCCGCCGCCGACGGTTCCC
>CAYUJV010000023.1:30851-31076 GCA_964445085.1 uncultured Burkholderiales bacterium | reverse complement strand
AATTCACCACAGAGACACAGAGGCACAGAGACTTTGGATTCTCAGTGAATCCTCTGTGTCTCTGTGCCTCTGTGGTTCAAATATTCAAAGCAGCCCGTCCTTCTTGAACATTTCCTTCAGCCCGCGAATCGCCTGCCGCGTGCGCGATTCGTTTTCGATCAGGCTGAAGCGCACGTGATCGTCGCCGTACTCGCCGAAGCCGATGCCCGGCGACACCGCCA
This sequence comes from uncultured Burkholderiales bacterium, assembly GCA_964445085.1. Lineage (GTDB taxonomy): Bacteria > Pseudomonadota > Gammaproteobacteria > Burkholderiales > Thiobacteraceae > Thiobacter. The sequence continues at coordinate 30,855 of CAYUJV010000023.1, read as the reverse complement.
CCTT
>CAYUJV010000023.1:18327-30817 GCA_964445085.1 uncultured Burkholderiales bacterium | reverse complement strand
CCATCGCCTTGTACGGCTCCGGGATCGGCGCCCACACGAACATGGTGGCCTTGGGAATCTCGATGTTCCAGTTCACCGAATGCAGGCCCTTGCACAGGGCATCGCGGCGCTTCTGGTACATGTGGCAGATGTCGTGCACGCAATCCTGCGGCCCTTCCAGCGCGAGAATGCTCGCCACCTGGATGGGGGTGAAGGTGCCGTAGTCGTGGTAGCTCTTGATGCGCGCCAGCGCGCCGACGAGGTCCTTGTTGCCCACCATGAAGCCCACGCGCCAGCCGGGCATGTTGTAGCTCTTGGACAGGGTGAAGAACTCCACCGCGATGTCCTTCGCCCCCGGCACCTGCATGATGGACGGCGCCTTGTAGCCGTCGAACACGATGTCGGCATAGGCGATGTCGTGCACGACGTAGATGCCGTGCTCCTTGCACATCGCCACGACCTTCTCGAAGAAGGACAGCTCCACGCACTGGGTGGTGGGATTGCTCGGGAAGTTGAGGATGAGCATCTTCGGCTTCGGATACGAAGTCTTGATCGCCTTCTCCAGTTCCTCGAAGAAATCCAGGCCGGCCCGCATCGGAATGTACTGGATGTCCGCACCCGCGATCACCGGCCCGTAGATGTGGATCGGATAGCTCGGGTTCGGCACCAGGACGATGTCACCCTTGTCCAGGGTCGCCAGGCACAGGTGGGCGATGCCCTCCTTGGAGCCGATGGTGACGATGGCCTCGGTGTCCGGATGGATGTCGACGCCGTAGCGGGTCTGGTACCAGTGTGAAATCGCCCGGCGCAGGCGCGGAATGCCCTTGGAAACCGAATAGCGGTGCGTGTCGCCGCGCTGCGCGCTTTCGATCAGCTTGTCGACGATGTGCTGCGGCGTGGGCTGATCGGGGTTGCCCATGCCGAAGTCGATGATGTCCTCGCCGCGCTTGCGTGCGGCCGCCTTCAGCTCCCCGGTGATGTTGAACACGTACGGAGGCAGGCGCTTGATTCGTGGAAACGCGTCCATGACACCCAAAATGGCTAAAATGCCAAAAAAGTTATAATGTTACCGGACGCGGCACCCTGCCGCAATTGGCGTTCCAAGGAAACCGTCTTGAAGCTGCATCTGGCGCAAAACTCGGGGCAGAACGCCTTCACCGGCTACGGCGAGGGCTTTGTGCTGGTCAACGCGCAGCGCTTCGAGCGCAGCGTGATCGTGCTGCCGGACCGGATCGTCCCGGAGTGGGGGCCGCGCAGTCTCGAAGCGTTGGGGGAGGCACATTTCGCCCAGCTGGCTGCGCTGGATGTGGAAATTGTCCTGCTCGGCACCGGCGCCGCCCTGCGCTTCCCCGCCCCGCGGCTGATCGCGCCGCTGGCGCGGGCCGGCATCGGCTTCGAAGCCATGGACAGCTTCGCCGCCGCCCGCACCTACAACATCCTGATGGGAGAAGGCCGCCGCGTCGCGGCCGCGCTATTGCTCTGAGCCGGGCGTGATCTGGGCGAAGCTCTCGATCGCCGCGAATTCCGCGACGTCTTTCGGCGGCTGGCGGGTGTCCGGCCGCTGGACCGCCAGCAGATGGGCGATGCCGTAGGCCTGGGCGGCGCGCAGCACCGGCAGGCTGTCGTCGATGAGCAGCGCGCGTTCCCGAGCGAAGGGCTCCCGCGCCTGCAGTCCGGGCCAGAACGCCGGATGCTCCTTCGGCACCCCGAATTCATGGGCGCAGATCAGGCGGTCGAAATAGCGGTCGAGGCCGGTGCGCTGCATCTTCAGGCCGAGGCTCTTGTGATGGGCGTTGGTCACCAGCACCACGCGCTTGCCGGCCGATCGCACCCGCTCCAGAAAGGGCACTACATGCGGGTGCACCGCGATCAGGTGCGCCACTTCCTGCTTCAGGCGTTCGATGTCGAGTCCCAGCTCCGCCGTCCAGTGATCGACGCAGTACCACTGCATGGTGCCGGCGATCTGCTGGTAGCGCGCAAGCAGGTCCTGGCGCGCGACGTCGAAGGGCAGTCCGTGTTTCTCCGCAAACCGCGTCGGCACATGATGCAGCCAGAAGTGGTTGTCGTAGTGCAGGTCGAGCAGGGTGCCGTCCATGTCGAGCAGGACGGTGTCGATGGCGCTCCAGTCGAGCATGGTCGTGAGTGCGGGAGCTAAAACAGGACGTCCTTGGAGACGCCGTGGCGGCGCAGGATCTTGCGCAGGGACTGCAGGGCTTCCATCTGGATCTGGCGCACCCGCTCGCGGGTGATGCCGTGGGCCTCGGCCACCTCTTCCAGGGTGCTCATGTCGTAGCCGTTGAGGCCGAAGCGCCGCTCGATCACGCCGCGCTGCTTGTCGGTGAGCTGGTTCAGCCATTCGTGCACGTGGCGCTCCACCTCGGCCCGCTGCAGCATCACCTCCGGCAGCACGCCCTGCTCGTCCGGAATGGCCTCGCCGATGGACAGGTTGGGGTCGATGTCGAGCGGCGCATCCAGGGATGCCATGCGCTCGTTCAGGCTGAGGATGTAGCGCACCTCCTCCACCTCCCGGTCCAGCAGATGCGCCACATCCTCGGGCGTGGGATCGGGCTTGCCATGGGACTCGAGGTGGCGCTGCGCGCGCAGATAGACGTTGAGCTCCTTGATCACGTGCACCGGCAGCCGGATCGTGCGCGACTGGTTCATGATGGCGCGCTCGATGTTCTGCCGGATCCACCACGTGGCGTAGGTCGAGAAGCGGAAGCCGCGCTCCGGATCGAATTTCTCGAGGGCATGAATCAGGCCGAGGTTGCCCTCCTCGATCAGATCGAGCAAGGCCATGCCGCGGTTGATGTAGTGCTTGGCGATGTTGACCACCAGGCGCAGGTTGCATTCGATCATGCGCTGCCGCGCCTCGAAATCGCCCGCCACCACGAGCCGCGTCAGCCGCAGCTCCTCTTCCGGCGTCAGCAGGGCATTCTGGCCGATTTCGTTGAGGTAGATCTGGGTGACATCCGCGTTCAGGTCCGACAGGAACACCTCGGCCTCGGCAGCTTCCTCGGCCTGCTCCTCCTGCTCCTCGGCCGAGACGGCATTCTCGTCCAGTGGATCGACTTCGCGCGGATCTTCACCTTCAGGGATCATGGCGTCCTATCGTTGGGCAGATATTTCAGCGGATCAACCGGCTTTCCCAGCCGGCGTATCTCGAAGTGCAGTTTCACGCGGTCGGCATCGGTGTCCCCCATCTCGGCGATCTTCTGCCCCCGCACGACGTTCTGTCCCTCTTTCACCAGAATCTGGCTGTTGTGGGCATAGACACTGAAATAGCTCTTGTTGTGCTTAATGATGATGAGTTTGCCGTAACCACGCAAGGTCGTCCCGGTATGCACCACCTTGCCGGCGGCGGCCGCATTCACCGCCTGGCCCAGGGTGCCGGCGATGTCCAGACCCTTGCTGTTGCCGTTGTCATTGAAGTTGGCGAGGATCTTGCCGGTGGCCGGCCATGCCCAGTCCACCCGGTCCGGATCGTCGGCAGCCTCGTCCGCCGCCTTGGCTTCCGCCGCCGGCTTTGCCGGCGCAACGGCCGGCGCCGCCTTGGCCGCGTCGGGCTTGCTTGCATCGGGCTTGGCCGGGGAGGCCGCATCGGCTTTGGCGGGACCCTGCTCCATGCGCGCCAGCGCCTGATCGGAGTAGGCCTCCTTCAGCGCCTTGGGCTCGGTCTTGAGCGTGGCCGTGCTGCCCGGCAGCGGCTTCGCCTGCGGCAAGGGCTGCGCCTGCGGTGGCGCGGGCAGGGCCAAGGGCACCGCGCCCTCCCCGCCCGGCGGGGACATCCGCAGCACCTGGCCGATCCGGATGACATAGGGCTCCTGGATGCCGTTCCAGTCCGCCAGCTCGCGATAATCCTGCCCATGCTCGAGGGCGATGCTGTAGAGCGTGTCGCCCTTCTGCACGGTGTAGGTGGCGGGACGCCAATCCGGCTCCCTGGCCGCAGCCGGGGCTGGGGCCTTTGCCGCCGGTTTGGCGGGCAGCCGGTCGATCACCGGCGCGCGCGATGGAGTCGAGCCGCACCCGGCAAGCACTGCACTCAGGAGCGCCGCGGCCAAAAGAGCCCAGATCCGCAAAGCCAAGCGCTGTTCCTCCACGCGTTAGAGTTCTTGAAAGCAGCCGGGCGCTGCCGCCCGGATCGTTCTGCTGGAGCCTAGGCCACGCCCGGCAGGAGCGGCACGAACTTCACTTCCTCCAGGTCCATTTGCTGAAACCCCTGCGGCGTGCGTTCGACCACGGTGAGACGCTGGGTTTCGGTCCCGATCGGCATCACGAGGCGGCCCCCCACCGCAAGCTGCATCAGCAGGTCCTGCGGGATGTGCGTCGCGGCCGCCGTCATCACGATGGCATCGAACGGGGCCAGCTCTGCCAGGCCCAGGCTGCCATCCGCATATTTCACCTTGACGTTGTGCAGGCGCACCTCGCGCAGGTTCTTGCGCGCCCTGGCAATGATGGGCGCGATGCGCTCGAGGGAGATGACCTCCTTCGCGAGCTTGCCCAGGATCGCCGCCTGGTAGCCACACCCGGTTCCGATTTCCAGGACGCGATTGAGTTCCCGGCCGTTGCGCGCCAGCTCCGTCATCCGCGCGACCGTATAGGGCTGGGAGATCGTCTGGCCAAACCCGATCGGCAGCGACACGTCGTCGTAGGCGCGGCTGGCCAACGCCTCGTCCACGAAGATGTGACGCGGCACGGCGCCCATGGCAGCCAGCACCACTTCGTCGGTGATGCCCTGCGCCCGCAGCCGCTCCAGCATGCGCGCGCGGGTGCGCTGGGAGGTCATGCCGATGCCGGAAAGCTTTTGGTTCATGCCGCGCTCCGGATGTCCCTAGCCATGGATCCACTGGCTGACGGCATCGATCTGGGCAAAATGCGTCAAATCCATCTGCAATGGCGTTACGGAAACGTAACCTTCCGCCACGGCATGGAAATCGGTCCCCGGCCCGGCATCCTGCGCGCCGCCAGCGGCGCCGACCCAGTACACCGTCTGGCCGCGTGGGCTTTCGCTTTTCACCACCGGCTCGGCCTTGTGGCGCTTGCCCAGGCGCGTGACCCGGGTGCCCTTGAGGGACGCAAACGGCACGTCCGGCACATTGATGTTGAGCAGCATCGCCTGCTGCAAAGGCTGCGCGCGAAACCGCTCCACCATCTGCACCGCCACCTGCGCCGCCGTCGCGTAGTGGCCCTGGCTCACGCTGGCCAGGGAGAGGGCCAGGGACGGAATGCCCAGCAGAAATCCCTCGGTCGCGGCGGCGACCGTGCCGGAATAAATCGTGTCGTCGCCCATGTTCGCGCCATGGTTCACGCCCGAGATCACCATGTCCGGCTGCTCGGCGATCATGCCGGTAACCGCAAGATGGACGCAGTCGGTGGGCGTGCCATTGACGTAGTAAAAGCCGTTGTGCGACTGGCGCAGCGTGAGCGGGCGATCGAGGGTCAGGGAATTGCTGGCGCCGCTGCGGTCGCGCTCGGGGGCAACCACGGTCACTTCGGCGATGCGGGAGAGCGCATGCACGAGAGCCGCGAGGCCGGGAGCAAAATATCCGTCGTCGTTGCTCAGCAGGATGCGCATACTGCGATTGGCGTGGCCGGGTAAACGTGTCCGGCTCGAACTTTTGAATTCTGGTCGGGGCGAGAGGATTTGAACCTCCGACCACCTGCACCCCATGCAGGTACGCTACCAGGCTGCGCTACGCCCCGAAGCGCGGCATTATAGCCGAAACGCGCAACCCAAGCCAACACGCGCGCGGTGCTCAAGCCTCGAGCAGTCGCAACACTTCCTGAATTTCCTTGCGAATGAACGCAAGATCGACAGGGCCGTTGGACGGATCGGTGCCAGGATGCCTGGCCGGAGATGCTTCGGGCTCGGCGACGCCGGAGTCGAGGCGATTGCGCGCGCCGCTGATGGTGAAGCCCTGTTCGTACAGCAGCTCGCGGATGCGCCGGATGAGGAGCACTTCGTGGTGCTGGTAATAGCGTCGGTTGCCGCGCCGCTTCACCGGCTTGAGCTGCGTGAATTCCTGCTCCCAGTAACGCAACACGTGCGGCTTCACCCCGCACAGCTCGCTCACCTCGCCAATGGTGAAATATCGCTTCGCGGGGATTGGCGGCAGCGCATCGGTTTTTACAGTCTGCATGGCGAAGAAGGCGATGAGTTAGGTCGGAATCCGCGCCGGCCGCAGTCCGCCGCCGGCTCCCGGGCAAGGGTGGAGGTCAGCCCTCGCTCGGCTGCTGCTGCTCCGCATAGGACGCCTCCACCAGCGCCTTGAGCTTCTGGCTGGCATGGAAGGTCACCACGCGCCGTGCGGTGATGGGGATTTCGGCGCCGGTCTTGGGGTTGCGCCCGGGGCGCTCGGGCTTGTCGCGCAGCTGGAAATTGCCGAAGCCGGACAGTTTCACGCTGTCGCCGGCCTCCAGGGCAGTCCGCACTTCCTCGAAGAAGGACTCCACCATGTCCTTGGCTTCGCGCTTGTTGAGGCCCACTTTTTCGAAAATCATGTCTGCCAGTTCGGCTTTTGTTAGAGTCATATCGCTCCCTCGCGAGCCCAGGCTATTTTCTGAGCTTGGCATCAAAACGGTCGGACAAAACTTGGGTCAAGCGGGCAATGACCGCATCCACTTCCTGGTCGGTCAGGGTCTTTTGAGTATCCTGCATTAAAACCCTGAACGCAAGACTTTTCTTTCCAGAATCAATGCCTTTGCCTTGGTAGAGGTCAAAAAGGGCGATCTCGGTGACCTGGTGCGGCGCCTGCTCGCGGCAGACGGCCAACATCGCGCCAGTCTCAACTTTTTCGTCGACGATCACGGCAAGATCGCGCCGGACCGGCGGAAATTTGGATATCTCGGCGTAGCTGGGGACCGGGCGTGCCAGCACCGCCTCCGCCGCCAGTTCGAACAGCACCGGCGCCTGCGGCAATTCGTATTTCTGAACCCATTTCGGGTGCAAGGCGCCGATCCAGCCCACGGGCTTTCCGTCCAGGCGCACTTCCGCGCACTGCCCCGGATGCAGGGCCGGATGGGAGCTTGCGTGGAACGTCGGCCGGCTCGGCCAGAACAGGCTCTCCACGTCGCCCTTCACGTCGAAGAAGTCCACGGCGCGCGCCTTCACGCCCCACTGCTCCGGCTCGGCCGCGCCCAAAGCCAGGCCGCCCAGGCGCAGGGGCTGCTCGAATCCGCCCTCGCCGCCGAGGAAGATCCGCCCCAGCTCGAAGATGCGCACCCGCGGCTGCCTGCGGTTGAGATTGAAGCGCAGGCAATCCACCAGGCCGCCCCACAGGGTGGTGCGCATGACGCCCATCTGCGACGCGATCGGGTTCTGCAGCGGAATCGGCGCCGTCCGCCCCAGATCGGCCTCCCATGCGGCATCAACGAAGCTGTAGGTCACCACTTCCTGATAGTCGCGCGTCGCCAAGCGTTCGCGTAGCAGCGACTCGGCGCGCGCGGCTTCCGGCTCGGCCAGCAGACGCAGTTCGGCACGCGGCGCGATGGCCGGCAGGTTTTCGTAGCCGTGCAGGCGGACGATCTCCTCGATCAGGTCTTCCTCGATCGCGAGGTCGAAGCGATAGCTCGGCGGCACGACCTGGAACACCCCGGCCTCCGCCTTCACCGCCACCCCCAGGCGTTGCAGCAGGCCCAGGATCCGGTCATCGTCCAGCGCCAGGCCTGATACCTTGCGCGCCCGTTCCGCGCGCAGCCGAATCGGCGCGCGCTGTGGCAAGGCACCGAGTGCCTCGGTGATCGGCCCGGCCGAGCCGCCACAGATGTCGAGCACCAGCCGGGTCGCATACTCCATGCACGCGCGGGTGGCTGCAAAATCCACGCCGCGTTCGAAGCGGTAGGAGGAATCCGTGGAAAACCCCAGGCTGCGGGCGCGCCCGGCAATCGCCCCAGGCTCGAAAAAAGCGGCTTCGAGGAAGACATCGGCGGTGCCGTCGCCGACGGCAGTCCCGGCTCCGCCCATGATGCCCGCCAGCGCCACCGCCCGCGCGTCGTCCGCGATCACCAGCATGTCGGGTTGCAGGCGCGCGGTCTGCTCGTTCAGCAGCTCGATTGCTTCGCCCGGCCGCGCCATGCGCACCGTGATGCCGCCCTTGAGCGTGGCAAGGTCGAAGGCATGCATGGGCTGGCCCAGCTCGAGCAGCACGTAGTTGGTGATATCCACCAGCGCGCTGATGGAGCGCACGCCGCTGCGGGCAAGACGCCGCGCCATCCACTCCGGCGTCGGCGCCTTTGCGTTCACGCCGCGCACGATGCGGCCGCAGTAGCGCGGGCATGCCTCGGGCGCTTCGATCCTGACCGGCAGGACGTCGCCGTGGGTCGCCGCCACGGTCACCGGCGCCGGCAGCGCAAGCCGGGCTCCGGTCATGGCCGCCACGTCGCGCGCAATGCCGGTCAGGCTCAGGCAGTCACTCCGGTTGGGGGTCAGCTTCAGCGTGAACAGCCGGTCGTCGAGATCGAGATACTCGCGCACGTTCCTGCCCACCGGTGCATCGGCGGGCAGGAGCAGGAGCCCCGACGATGCCTCCGCCAGCCCCAGCTCCTGCTCGGAACAGAGCATGCCGAAGGATTCCACGCCGCGCACCTTGGCCTGCTTGATGGCCATCTTCGGCAGGGTCGCGCCCACGAGCGCGCAGGGCACCTTGACCCCGGCGGCCACGTTGGCGGCGCCGCAGACGATCTGCAGGGGCGCGCCCTGACCGACGTCCACCTCGCATACGTTGAGGCGGTCGGCGTCAGGATGCCGGGTGACGGCTCGCACTTGCCCCACGACGACTTTGTCGAAGGCCGGCGCCGCCGCTTCCACGGCCTCGACCTCGAGACCGGCCATGGTCAGCACATGCGCCAGCTCCTCGCTCGACAGCGGCGGATTCACATAGGTACGCAGCCAGTTTTCTGAGAATTTCATGTCTTAGTTGAACTGCTTGAGAAAGCGCAGATCGTTTTCGAAGAACAGGCGCAGGTCGTTCACGCCGTAGCGCAGCATCGCCAGGCGTTCCACCCCCAGGCCGAAGGCGAAACCGATGTATTTCTCGCTGTCGATGTGCACATGCCTGAGTACGTTGGGATGCACCATGCCGCAGCCGCCGATCTCGAGCCAGCCGCCGTTCCAGCTCATGTCGATTTCGGCCGACGGTTCGGTGAAGGGGAAGAACGACGGACGGAAGCGCACCTCCAAATCGTCGCGCTCGAAAAAGCGCTGCAGGAAGTCCTGCACCACGCCCTTCAGGTTGGCGAAGCTGACGTCCTCGTCCACCCACAGCCCTTCCACCTGATGGAACATCGGCGAATGGGTGGCGTCGGAGTCGACGCGGTAGACCCGGCCGGGCGCGACGATCTTCAGCGGTGGCTGGTGGTTCTGCATGTAGTGGACCTGCACCGGCGAGGTGTGCGTGCGCAGCACGTGGCGCTCGTCCACGTAGAAGGTGTCATGCATGGCCCGCGCCGGGTGGTTCTCCGGGATGTTCAGCGCGGTGAAATTGTAGAAATCGGTTTCGATCTCGGGACCGTCGGCGATTTCGAAGCCGATGGAGTGGAACAGCTGCTCGATGCGCGCGAGGGTGCGCGGCACCGGATGCAGGCCGCCCACGCCCATGCCGCGCCCAGGCAGGGTCACATCGAGGGCTTCCTGCGCGAGCTGCGCCTCCAGTTCCCTGGCCTTGATCGCCTCCCGCCGTGCCTGCAGGGCTTCTTCCACCTTCTGCTTGGCCGCATTGATCAGGGCGCCGGCCTTGGGGCGCTCCTCGGCGGAGAGCTTGCCGAGCGTCTTCATCAGCTCGGTCAATTCGCCCGTCTTGCCCAGCCACCTGGCCTTGGCCTGCTCCAGCTCGGCGGCGACGTCGATGCGCGACAGGGTGTCGAGCGCATCCTTGACGATGGTGTCTAGTTTTTCGATGGACATTTCTATCCCAGAAACAAAAAAGGAGGCGTCTCCGCCTCCTTTTCTGGTTTACCGCACTTAGGCTGCGAGGCTAGCCTTGGCCCGCTCTGCGAGCTTGCCGAATGCCGGCTTGTCGAACACGGCGAGATCGGCGAGCACCTTGCGATCGACTTCGATCGCGGCCTTCTTCAGGCCGTTCATGAAGCGGCTGTAGGTCAGGCCGAACTCGCGGGCGCCGGCGTTGATGCGGGCGATCCACAGGGCGCGGAACTGGCGCTTGCGCTGGCGGCGATCGCGGTAGGCATATTGCCCGGCCTTCATCACCGCTTCCTTGGCGATGCGGTAGACGTTCTTGCGACGACCGCGATAGCCCTTGGCCTGATCCAGAACTTTCTTGTGACGCGCGCGGGCGGTCACACCACGTTTGACGCGAGGCATATCCGTTCTCCTTTACGCGTAGGGCATCATGGCGCGCACACGACGGGTGTCGGTCGCGTCAACACCACTCATGCCGCGCAGCTGGCGCTTGCGCTTGGTGGTCTTCTTGGTCAGGATGTGACGCAGATTGGCGTGCGTCCGCTTCACGGCACCGCTGCCCAGCGCCTTGAAGCGCTTGGCCGCACCGCTCTTGGTTTTCATCTTGGGCATTTTTCAATACTCCGCATTGAGGGAAACCCAGGTAACCAGCCTGTGCTTCCTTGACCACGCTCGCTCGCGCGAGGGGCCGATTCAACAAAACAAACCGTAGGCAGAAGCTATGCTTCCTGTTTCGGAGCCGCTTCCTTTTTCTCGGCCTTCTCCGGCTTGTGCTTCTTCAGAGGCGACAGCACCATCACCATCTGCCGGCCTTCCAGCTTCGGGAACTGCTCGACCTGGCCGTATTCGGCCAGATCGGCTTCGACCCGCTTCAGCAGCTTCAATCCCAGCTCCTGATGGGTCACTTCCCGCCCGCGGAAGCGCAGCGTGATTTTGGTCTTGTCGCCGTCTTGCAGGAAACGTATCAGGTTGCGTAGTTTGACCTGATAATCTCCCTCGTCCGTTCCCGGACGAAACTTGATTTCCTTGACCTGGATCTGCTTCTGCTTCAGTTTCGCCTCGTGCTTCTTCTTGCTCTCCCGGTACTTGAACTTGCCGTAGTCCATCAGGCGGCATACCGGGGGCTGGGCGGTGGGCGCGATTTCCACGAGGTCGATCTCGTTTTCCTCGGCCAGGGCCAGCGCTTGCTGCAAACTCACGATGCCCAACTGCTCACCCTCGACACCGATGAGGCGAATCTCCGGCGCGGTGATCTCTTCGTTCACACGCGCGTCTTTTTCCTGAGCGATAGCAGAAACCTCCAATCAAGTTAAAGCGAGGAGCCCGCTGGCGGATCCGCCAGCGGGCTCCTCGCAAAATTCAGCCGTCAGGCCTTCGCCTGGATCTCCCGCTTGAGTCGTTCGATGAACTCGGCCACCGTCATCTGGCCCAGGTCCTCGCCTTTGCGGTTGCGCACGGCCACCTTGTTTGCCTGCACCTCCTTGTCGCCACAAACGACCTGATAGGGCAGCTTTTGCAAACTATGTTCCCGAATTTTATAGCTTATTTTCTCATTTCTCAAGTCCGATTCGACCCGCAGGCCGGCGGACCGCATTTCCTCGGCCACGCGGCCGACATAGCCGGCCTGGGCATCGGTGATGCTCATCACCACCGCCTGCACCGGCGACAGCCATAGCGGCATGGCGCCGGCGTGGTGCTCGATCAGCATGCCGATGAAGCGCTCCAGGGAGCCGAGGATGGCCCGGTGGAGCATGACCGGCACCCTGCGCGTGTTGTCCTCGGCCACGTAGGAGGCTCCCAGGCGCTCCGGCAGAGCGAAATCCAGCTGGATGGTGCCGCACTGCCACACCCTGGCCAAACAGTCTTTGAGCGCGAACTCGATCTTGGGGCCGTAGAAGGCCCCCTCCCCCGGCTGCAGGTCGAAGGCGAGGCCCTTGGCCTTGAGCGAGGCTTCCAGGGCCGCCTCCGCCTTGTCCCAGGTTTCGTCCGAGCCGACCCGCTTGTCGGGCCGGGTGGACAGCTTGACCGACACCTCGTCGAAGCCGAAGTCCTTGTACACCTTGAGCAGGAGGTCGATGAAGGCCGACACCTCGTCCTGGATCTGCTCCTCGGTGCAGAAGATGTGCGCGTCGTCCTGCACGAAGCCGCGCACGCGCATGATGCCGTGCAGCGCGCCGGAGGGCTCGTTGCGGTGGCAGGAGCCGAACTCGGCCAGCCGCAGCGGCAGGTCGCGGTAGCTCTTGAGGCCCTGGTTGAAGATCTGGATGTGGCCCGGGCAGTTCATCGGCTTCACCGCGTAGTCGCGGTTCTCCGAGGAGGTCGTGAACATGTTCTCACGGTAGTTTTCCCAGTGCCCGGACTTTTCCCACAGCACGCGGTCCATGACCTGGGGCGTGCGCACCTCCTGGTAGCCGTGGGCGGTCAGCTGCGCGCGCACGTACTGCTCGATCTGCTGCCAGATGACCCAGCCCTTGGGATGCCAGAACACCATGCCCGGCGCCTCGTCCTGCAGGTGGAACAGATCCAGCTGCCTGCCCAGCTTGCGGTGGTCGCGCTTCTCCGCCTCTTCCAGGCGGTGCAGGTGGGCTTCGAGAT
>CAYUJV010000023.1:0-18248 GCA_964445085.1 uncultured Burkholderiales bacterium | reverse complement strand
CAGCTTGAACACCTTGAGCTTGCCGGTGCTGGGCACGTGCGGGCCGCGGCACAGGTCGGTGAATTCGCCCTGGGTGTAGAGCGACAGCTCCTCGTCGCCCGGAATGGACTCGATGATCTGCGCCTTGTAGTGCTCGCCGATGTTCTTGAAGTACTGGATCGCGTCCGAACGCGGCATCACCGACCGCGATACCGGGAGGTCCTTCTTCGCGATCTCGGCCATTTTCTTCTCGATGGCGGCCAGATCCTCGGGCGTGAAGGGGCGCTTGTAGGCGAAGTCGTAGTAGAAGCCGTCCTCGATCACCGGGCCGATGGTGACCTGGGCGTCGGGGAAGAGCTGCTTCACCGCCTGCGCCAGCAGATGCGCCGTGGAATGGCGGATGACCTCGAGGCCGTCCGGATCCTTGTCGGTGACGATGGCCAGATCGGCGTCATTCTCGATCTTGAAGGAGGTGTCGACCAGCTTGCCGTTCACCCGCCCGGCAAGCGCGGCTTTGGCCAGGCCGGCGCCAATGGAGGCCGCCACCTCGGCGACCGTCACCGGCGCATCGAATTTGCGCTCCGAACCATCGGGCAGGCGGACAATAGGCATAGTCGCGACTCGTATTTTCCGGATATCCAAACAACAAGAGCCAGGACGAGCCTGACTCTTGTTTTGTAGCTGGTAGGCGCGATTGGACTCGAACCAACGACCCCCACCATGTCAAGGTGATGCTCTAACCAGCTGAGCTACGCGCCTGGGGAGCGCGAATTATAGCGAACTCAATCAGTTAAGACAAACACTCGACGCGGGCGGCCTAAACCACGCGTCTGGCGTTGCGCACGCCCACCACCTTGCGCGTCTCGGCGATCACGCGGTTGAGCTGCCCCAGGTCGCGCACCTCGATGGTCAGCCGCACATCGGTCAGCCCGCCGGCCGTTTCGGAATTCACCGCCAGCGGGCCCATCTTCTCCGCCGTCAGCACGTTCAGGATGTCGCGCAGCAGCCCGGGGCGCTCGTCGGCATGGATCAGCAGGTCCACCGCGTGCAGCACGTTGGCGCCGGTGTTCCAGCTTGCCTGCAGCAGGCGCGCGCTGCGTTCCCCCGCCAGGCCGGAAACGTTGCCGCAGTCCTGGCGATGCACCACCACGCCGCGCGCCCGGGTGACGTAGCCGACGATGGGGTCCGGCGGCACCGGCTTGCAGCATTTGCCGTAGCTCACCGCGAGGCTGCCGACGCCCTCGATCAGCACGTCGCCCTGGGCCGTCCGGGCCGCCGGGCGCTTCGGCGCCAGCGTCGGGATGATCTCCTTCGGCTTCACCTCCACCAGCGACTGGATCGCCTGGTCGATCTGGGTCAGCCGGTAGTCGCCCCGCCCTAGGGCGACGAAAAAATCCTCCAGCCGCGGGTGGCCGAACTTCTGCGCAAGCTTTTCCTGATTGAGACCGCTCGCGCCCAGGCGCACCAGCTCGCGCTCCAGCAGCTCGCGCCCCTGGGCCAGGTTTTCGTCGTAGTGCTGGGCGTTGAACCACTGCCGCACCTTGGACTTGGCGCGCGAGGTCACCAGGTAGCCATCCGACAGCCAGTCGCGCGACGGCGCGCCCTGCTTGGCCGTGAGGATTTCGACCCGCTGCGCATTCTTGAGCTTGTAGGTCAGCGGCACGATGGCGCCGTCGACCTTGGCGCCGCGGCAGCGATGGCCGAGATTGGTGTGCACGGCGTAGGCAAAGTCCAGCGGCGTCGCACCCTGGGGCAGATCGACGACCTTGCCCTGGGGCGTCAGCACGTAGACGCGGTCCTGGAACAGTTCGGTCTTGAACTGCTCCACCCATTCGTTGGCATCGGCGCCGGCCTCCGCCACCTCGTCCTTCCATGCCAGCAGCTGGCGCAGCCAGGCGATTTTCTCGTCGAAGCCCTGGGTCGCCTTGGCGCCTTCCTTGTAGCGCCAGTGCGCGGCCACGCCGAATTCGGCGTGCTGGTGCATTTCGTGGGTACGGATCTGCACCTCCAGCGCCTTGCCCTCCGGGCCGATCACCGCGGTGTGCAGGGAGCGATAGTCGTTGGCCTTGGGGTGGGAGATGTAGTCGTCGAATTCGCCCGGAATCGGCTGCCACAGGCCGTGCACGATGCCCAGCACGGTGTAGCAGTCCTTGACGTCGTTCACCAGCACCCGCACCGCACGCACGTCGTACACTTGGTCGAAGTCCAGATGCTTGAGCTTCATCTTGCGCCAGATGCTGTAGATGTGTTTCGGCCGGCCGGTGACCTCGCCCGCAATGCCCGCCTGCGCCAGCTCCTGGCGCAGGATGCCGGTCACCTGGCTGATATAGTCCTCCCGGTCCACCCGCCGCTCGTCGAGCAGCTTCGCCATGCGCTTGTAGAGCTCGGGTTCGAGGATGCGCAGGGCGAGGTCTTCCAGCTCCCACTTCACCTGCCAGATGCCGAGCCGGTTGGCGAGCGGGGCGAAGATTTCCTGGGCTTCCTGCGCCACGCGCCGGCGCGCCGGCTCCTCGCTCCTGACCAGCTCGCGCAGCAGCTGCACCTGCTCGGCCAGGATGATCAGCACCACGCGGATGTCCTCCGCCATGGCGAGCAGCATCTTGCGCAGGGACTCGGCCTGGTTGACGGGCTCGCGCTTGCCCTCGTCCAGGGTGACATCCATGCCGCCCCGATGCACCTGGTCCATGCGGCTCACGCCCTGCACCAGGCGCAGCACGTCGGGCCCGAGCCGCGCCTCCAGCTCCTCCGGCGCAAGCGCGCCATCGTCCAGCACGTGGGCGGCCAGCGCAGCCGCCACCGCCTGGTAGTCCAGACGCAGGCCGCTGATCACGCCGGCGACCGCAAGCGCGTGCTCGAGCAAGGGCTGGCCATAGGCAGTCAGCCGCGCGCCGTAACGCTCCTGCGCCAGGTCGAATGCGGCCCCCAGCACCGCGACGGCCCCCGGTTCATAGGCCTCGGACCACGCCTGCAGCCAGCGCTCGCGGCTGGGCGACGCGGCTTCCGCGATGGAGGTGGGACGGGCGATCGATACCATGACGAAATTATCTCACGAAGCCGCCGGCAGGCCGGCGCGGCGCCGGCCGCAAGCCGGAAATATGCTAGACTCGGGCGCAGTTTGCACGCGCCGCGTGCACCCCGGTCGGAATAGTGTTCGAATCCCCGATATGACCCGCCTTGGACCGCGCCTGTTCCCCGCCCTCCTGCTCCTGTTCGGTGCCTTGCTCGCCTTCGCGGATGGCGCCCGCGCCACCGATCGTCTGGTGCGCATCGGCGTGCTGGCGCACCGCGGCAAGGAAGAGGCACTCCGCCTGTGGACGCCGACGGCGCAGTACCTCTCGCGCGAGATCCCGGGCAACAATTTCGTGATCGTGCCGCTGAACAATCACGACATCGGGCCGGCCGTCGAATACCGCGACGTGGAGTTCATCCTGACCAATCCCGGCTCCTACGCCGAACTCGAGTCCAGCTACGGGGTGACGCGCATCGCCACGCTCAAGAGCCGGACCCCGGAAGGCGGATCGAGCGTGTTCGGCGCCGTCATCTTCGCCCGCGCCGACCGCAGGGACATCCAGACCCTCGCCGACCTCAAGGGCAAGCGCTTCATGGCCGTGCACGAAAACGCCTTCGGCGGCTGGTGGCTGGCGTGGCGCGAATTCAAGCGCAGGCAGATCGACCCCTACAAGGATTTCAGCCAGCTGAGCTTCTCCGGCTTTCCCCAGGACAAGATCGTCTACGCCGTGCGCGACGGCACGGTCGACGCGGGGACGGTGCGCACGGATCTGCTGGAGGAAATGGCCATGGCCGGCAAGATTTCCCTGCGCGACTTCCACATCCTGAATCCGCAGCACGTGGAAAACTTCCCCTATGCGCTGAGCACCGAGCTTTATCCGGATTGGGCATTCGCCGTGCTGCGCCATACTTCCGAGACGCTGGCGCAGGCCGTGGCCATCGCCCTGCTGAAGATGCAGCCGGGGGACGAAGCGGCCGCGGCCGGGGGCTATCAGGAGTGGACCGTCCCGCTGGACTACCACAGCGTGCAGCAGCTGATGATGGAGCTGCGGGTGGGCCCCTACCGCAATTACGGCAAGGTGGGCCCCATGGATCTCCTGCACCAGTACTGGGGCTGGCTCGCGGGCGCGGCCACGCTGCTGCTGGTGCTCGCCGGCGCCTATGCCTACAGCCTGCGGCTCAACCGCAAGCTCAAACTGATCAAGCTTGACCTGGAGCAGGAAATCGCCCAGCGCCAGAAGTTCGAGGATGATCTGTGCAAGGCGCGCGACGAACTCGAACACCGCGTTGCCGAGCGCACCGCGGAGCTGGAAAAGATCAACGAGGAGCTGGAGACGCGCGTGGCCCGGCGCACGGCTCAGCTCATCTCCGCCATGCAGAAGCTGGACGCGGAGATCAAGTCCAATCGCAACGGGCAGTAGGCGGCCCGCCGGTCAGACCGTCCCTTCCGCCTTCGCCGCGCGCCGGCGCTCGTGTTCCTGCAGGTGGCGCTTGCGCAGGCGGATCGAAAGCGGGGTGATCTCCACCAGTTCGTCGTCGTCGATGAATTCCACCGCCGATTCCAGCGTCAGCTTGATCGGCGGCGTCAGGCGCACGGCCTCGTCGGTGCCCGAGGCGCGGATGTTGGTCAGCTTCTTGCCCTTGATCGGGTTCACGATCAGGTCGTTGTCGCGGCTGTGGATGCCGATGATCATGCCTTCATACAGCTTGTCGCCCGGGCTCACGAACATGCGGCCGCGGTCCTCCAGATTCCACAGCGCGTAGGCCACCGCCTCGCCGTGTTCCTGGCTGATCAGCACGCCGTTGCGGCGGCCGGGGATGTCCGGCTTCACCGGGCCGTAGTCGTCGAACACGTGGGCCATGATGCCGGTGCCGCGCGTCAGGGTGAGGAACTCGGACTGGAAGCCGATCAGCCCGCGCGCCGGAATGCGGTATTCGATGCGCACCCGGCCATTGCCGTCCGGCTGCATGTCCTGCAGGTCACCCCGGCGACGGCCGAGCTCTTCCATCACCGCGCCCTGGTGGGCTTCCTCGACGTCCACGGTCAGCGCCTCGTAGGGCTCGCATTTCACGCCGTCGATGTCCTTCATCACCACCCGCGGCTTGCCCACCGCGAGCTCGTAGCCCTCGCGGCGCATGTTTTCCAGCAGGATGGTCAGGTGCAGCTCGCCGCGGCCGGAGACCAGGAACACGTCGGCATCGCCGGTATCTTCCACGCGCAGCGCCACGTTGGTCAGCAGCTCCTTCTGCAGGCGGTCGCGAATCTGGCGGCTGGTGACGAACTTGCCCTCGGTGCCGGCCAGCGGCGAGGTGTTCACCTGGAAATTCATGGTCAGGGTCGGCTCGTCCACCTGCAGCAGCGGCAGGGCCTGGGGATTCTCCTTGTCGGTGATGGTGACGCCGATGCCGATTTCCTCGATGCCGGTGATGAGCACGATGTCGCCGGCCTCGGCCTGCTCCACCGGCACCCGCTCCAGGCCGCGGAAGCCGAACACCTGGTTGATCTTGCCGGCCTTGGGCGTGCTGTCCGGCCCGTTCATCACCGCCACCTGCTGGCCCGGCTTGATGCGGCCATTGGCGATGCGGCCGACACCGATGCGGCCGACGAAGCTGGAGTAGTCCAGCGCGGCGATCTGCAGCTGCAGCGGCGCATCCGGGCTGCCCTTGGGCGGCTCCACATGCTTGAGCACGGTCTCGAACAGCGGCCGCATGTCGGACGACGGCTGCTTGAGGTCGGTGGTGGCGTAGCCGTTGAGGGCCGACGCATACACCACCGGGAAATCCAGCTGCTCCTCCGTGGCGCCCAGCTTGTCGAAGAGCTCGAAGGTGTGGTTCACCACCCAGTCCGGACGCGCGCCGGGGCGGTCCACCTTGTTCACCACCACGATGGGCTTGAGACCCAGGGCCAGCGCCTTCCGGGTCACGAAGCGCGTCTGCGGCATCGGGCCTTCCACCGCGTCCACCAGCAGCAGCACGCCGTCCACCATGCCCAGCACGCGCTCCACCTCGCCGCCGAAGTCGGCGTGGCCCGGGGTGTCGACGATGTTGATGTGGGTGCCCTCGTAGTTCACCGCCGTGTTCTTGGCCAGAATGGTGATGCCGCGCTCCTTCTCGAGATCGTTGCTGTCCATGATGCGCTCGCTCATCTGCTGATGGGCGGCAAAGGTGCCTGCCTGGTGCAGGAGCTTGTCGACGAGGGTGGTCTTGCCGTGGTCGACGTGGGCGATGATGGCGATGTTGCGAAGAGCGCGGGACATAAAGGGCCTACTTGTCAGGGGCTTGCGGTTGCGAAAAAGGCGCGAGTGTAACACAGACGGCCATAGACCTTGATGACGACAACAAATTCCCGCGTTGACCCTAAAAGGCCATTACTGCCAGAATCGTCAAACACTTAGCCCCTGGCCAATGCCATGACCGACCCCGCGCACGCGCACCAGAGCCTCGTCGACGCCCTGCGCAGGCCCGACGCCTATCCCCATCCGGTCGGAACGGTGGAGATCCTGCAGACGCACATCTCGAGCGTGCTGCTCGCGGGCGACTTCGCCTACAAGCTGAAGAAGCCCTACGACCTGGGCTTTCTCGACTTCACCACGCTGCCGGCGCGCAAGCACTACTGCGAGGAAGAACTGCGCCTGAACCGGCGCTTCTCGCCCGAGCTGTACCTGGAGGTGGTGCCCATCACCGGCACCCCCGAGGCGCCCCGCCTCGGCGGCGACGGCCCCGCGATCGAGTACGCCCTGAAGATGCGGCGCTTCCCCGCGCGCGCACTGCTGACCGAGGTGATGGCCCGCGGCGAGCTGCAGCCCGCCCAGATCGACGATCTGGCGCGCGACGTGGCCGAGCTGCACGGGCGCGTCGCGGTCGCCCCGATGGACAGCCGCTTCGGCACGCCGGACTCCATCCACGCCCACGCTGCCCAGAACTTCGCCCAGATCCGGCCGCTGCTCGCGAGCGACGCCCAGCGCGAGGAGCTGAACGCCCTCGCCCACTGGACCGAGAGCGCCTTCCGCCGGCTCGAAGCCAGCTTTGCCCGGCGCCTGCGCGACGGTTTCGTGCGCGAATGCCACGGCGACATGCACGCCGGCAACATGGTGGTGATCGACGGGCGCATCCGCCTCTTCGACTGCATCGAATTCAACGAAGCCTTCCGCTGGATCGACGTCATGAGCGAGGTCGCCTTCTTCGTCATGGACATGGCCAGCCACAACCGCGCCGACATCGGCTACCGCTTCCTCAACGGCTATCTGGAGCAGACCGGCGATTACGCGGGCCTGGCGGTGCTGCGCTATTACCTGGTGTTCCGCGCGGTGGTGCGCGCCAAAGTGGCAGCCATGGGCGGCTCCCAGCCCGGGATCACCGATGGGGAACGCATGGAGTCCTGGCACAGTTACCGGCATTACGTCGGCCTGGCGCGCCAGTTCTGCGAGTCGGACTGGCCCCTGCTCGTCGTCATGCATGGCGTGTCCGGCTCTGGCAAGAGCACGGTGGCGGCGCAGGTGGCCGAGCAGCTCGGCGCCATCCGCATCCGCTCCGACGTGGAACGCAAGCGGCTGTTCGGGCTGAAGCCGCTGGACCGCAGCCGCGGCGACATCTACACCGCCGATGCCACCCAACGGACCTATGACCGGCTGCATGCCCTGGCGCGCACGGTGCTGACGGCGGGCTTCGCCACGATCCTCGACGCCACCTATCTCAAGCGCAGCGAACGCGATGCGGCGCGCCGGGTCGCCGCCGAGGGCGGCTGGCCCTGCGTCCTCCTCGCCTGCGAGGCCGCGCCCGAAGTGCTGCGCGAGCGGGTGGCGCGGCGCCATGCGCAGGGCCGGGACGCCGCGGAAGCCGACCTCGCCATCCTGGAAAAGCAGCTCCAGTGGCGGGAACCGATGACCGCCGAGGAAACGCCAGTCGTGGTGCGAACCGACACCGCCTACACGCCCGACCAACTCATCGCGCCGCTGTGCCGGCGGCAGAAGCTGGGCCAATAGGCCGCGCCTTTCATTTCCGGCGCCAGCTGCCATACTGGGATAGCTCCACTGCGCGCCCGCTCCCCGAGCAGGCATCCCCCAACCCTCGAGGAGAGCTACCCATGACCGCACCCAACCCGCCTTCCGGCGGTGGCATGCCGGACTTTTCCGATGTGAAAAGCGGCGCCTCCAGCACCGCCCCCACGACCGCACCCGCCTACACCCTGTACACCATCAAGCCCGGAGACTCGCTGTCGAAGATCGCCAAGAAGCATTACGGCAACGCCAACGACTGGCGCAAGATCTACGAGGCGAACCGGGGCATCATCAAGGACCCGGACAAGATCTTTCCGGGCCAGGAAATCAAGATTCCCGTATGAGACGGTTACACGAAAGGAAACGGCAATGAAGACATTCTCGCACCTGCCGGCAGTTGCGCTCGCCGCCCTGCTCGCACTCGCGCTGGGCGCCTGCGGCAAGAAGGAAGAGACAGCCCCGCCTGCTCCGGCCCCCGCGGCCGCGCCGGCCGCACCGGACGTGGTCAACGTACCGGTCTCGGTCAAGCAGGTCACGCTCAGCAACAAGATCGACGCGGCCACCAAGCAGGCAGCCGCGCCCATGAGCAGCTTCGGCGTGAACGACACCATCTACGCCGTGGTGGACACCATCGGCTCCGGCAAGACCACGGTCAAGGCGCTGTGGACCTACCACAAGGGCGACCAGGTGGCACAGGTCGACGAAACCGTGCTGGAGATCAACCCCACCGGCCCCGCCAGCACCGAGTTTCACATCAGCAAGCCCGGCGGCTGGCCCCCCGGCGACTATCAGGTGGAAGTGTTCGTCAACGGCGTATCCGCCGGCACCCAGAAGTTCACGGTGCAGTAGCCCGCACCCCCGCCCCCTCGCGGGGCGGCCTTTCGCCGCCGCAGCGAACGATGCGCGTGAACAGCGCTCAGGGGCCGAAGTCCACGCCGAACAGGGTTCCGCGCGGCAGCCCGCACACGCGCTTCAACTCCTCCTCGGCGACCGACCCCGGCGGAATCGGGCGCATGTCTTTTTCCGGATGCTCGAAGCTGCTCGAGGTGAGGAAGCTGCCGTCCTCGGCATAGATGGCGCCGAAGATCACCGCCTGGCTGCGCGCTTCACAGTCCATCAGGCGCTGCACCTGCTTTACCTTGATCAGCTTGCCGGACGCCTCGTCGCGCGCGACGGGGCTGGCGTAGGTCATCTTTTCCCAGAAGCGCACCAGCCGGCCCGTTCGCTCGATGCTGTTGCGGTCGATGGCGAACGCGATGTTGTCCGGGGTGGTGTCCACGATCTGCCAGTCCTCTGCGGGCGCCGCGGCAGCCGCCAGCAGCGGAACGGCGAGGATGCCCGCGATCAGCCCGCGGCGCGCCGTGGCGACGGGGGCAAATCGCCTTCCCGACCCGGCTCGCATGCGCGCCGGTGGCGCGTCACTTCTTCTTGTCGTCGGCACCGAACTCGTGTTCCGCCTTTTGCCACGCCGTGCGCGTCGACTGATAGGCGGCGGAGAAGCCCTTCTTCATCTCTTCCCACGCCGCAGCGGAGCTGGTGCGCAGGCTGCCGTACCACTCCGCCGCCGCCAGCCGCTGCTTGTGCAGGGCTTTCAGGCTGGCGCTGGCGCGCTCCCGCGCGGCCGCGTCCATCTTGTCCCAGTTGGCCTGGATCCGGGCGTCCAGGGCATCGATGCGCGCATCCAGGGCGTCCAGTGCCGCCTTCGCCTTGCGTACGGCCTCGTCCCGCTTGTCCGCGCCGTAGTTCTTGATGCTGTCCGCGGCATCGACCAGTTCGTGCTTCACTTCTTTCGCACTGGTGCCGCTGGCGGCATCCTGCGCCGCGAGGGCCGGAGCGGTGGAAAAGATCAGCGCCAATGCAGCTAAACCCAAAAGCGAACGACGCGTCATGACGATCTCCTTGTGTCTGGAAGTTGAGAAACAGGATGGCGCACGCTCTACCATCCCGGGGGGCCCGCGCCGCTGCTGCAACGTCCCGCGGCGCGCGTGAAATCGCCGCTAGTTGAGCTGGATCCGCTGCCCCCACGGAACCGGCGCCTTGCCCTTCACCAGCCAGATGACCGGATAGGCGGGCTCGATCCCGGGGAATTCGCCCTCGGCGTCGGTGAAATACACGATGATGTCCGGCCGGAGCTGGTCCCGGTCGATCCATTCGAACACCGGCCGGAAGTCCGTGCCCCCACCGCCCGTAAGATTCTTCGGCAGCTCCATCGGTTCCCAGATTTCGTACAGCCAGGGTCCGTTCCCGCACAGCTGGTCGTCACAGGCATGCAGGGTCACGCGGGCACGGATCTGGCCCTTGATCACGTCCACCTCGGACAGAAACTCGCGCAGTTCCTCATCGTCGATGGAGCCGCTGGTGTCCAGCACCACCAGCACGTCGATCATGCTCGACGCGAGGCTGGGCATGATGGCGTCGCCTTCGCGGCGCGAAGGCTTCTGGAAGCTGTAGTCGTCGCGCGCGGCGGTCTTGAGGTAGCGCGCCAGCAGCATGCGCCAGGGCAGCTGCGGCTGCAGCAGGTTGTCGACGATGCGCGCCAGGGTCTGCGACAGCTTGCCGGCCATGGCCGCCTGCTGCGCGGCGGCGGCCAGGCGCTGCTGCCATTGCCGGCCGAGTTCTTCCTTTTCGGTTTCGGTCAGCCCTTCCACCTGCGGCTGGCTGCCGGCGCCTTCCTGCTGCTTGGCGGGCTGGCTCTGCTGATCGCCCTGCTGTTGCTCCGGCGGCGGCTCCTCGCCCCTGCCCTGTCCCTGGCCGGTACTGCGGTCCTCTTCCGACCGGTCGGTGTCGGACGACTGGCTCTGGTCCGGCTTGCTCTGCGAGCCGGTGCTGGAGTCGTTGTCGTACAGGTGGCTGTCGATGGTCTCTTCCTGGGGATCGGGCGGGATGAGCGGATAGATTTCCTCCGCCGTGAGGCCGTGATACTCCGGGTTCATCAGCACGCCGGGCGGCGGCTTGAGCCCCTCCTCCCACAGGATAAGGTTGACCGCGTGATCGCAGGCGATGTCCCAGCGCTTGAGCTCGCGATGGTGGCGCCGGGCGAAATGGGCCAGCGCGCAGTGCATGGCCTCGTGCGCCAGCATGAACTGCGTCTGCGCCAGGTTCAGATGCTGGATGAAGCTCGGGTTGTAGTAGAAGTTGCGCGCGTCGGTGCCGGTGGAGCGGCACACTGCGGGATCCACCGGCTTCAGGTCTAGGTGCATGACCAGCGCGCCGAGGAAAGGCTTCTCCAGGATCAGCCGCGTGCGCGCGGCCGAGAGCTTGGTCTGCAGCTCGCTGTGGTCGGTTTGCTCCGGTACGGCGGACATGGACCTACTTCATGTCGTACAGCATGAGGTCGGTGATGCTGTTGGCCCACTCGGCGAATTCCGGCACGGCGAACAGCGGCTTGCCGATGGCGCGGTGGAGGTCGGTCACCAGCATCACGCCCATCTCGCGCTGGGGGAAACGGCGGGCATACTTGAGCACGTTGCCGAGAATCCTGTTGCCGTCCGGCGTGCCCTTGGCCAGCACGGCGCGCCGCACGAGGGCGGCAGCCACGCCGTACTGCAGGTCGATGCCGTTGGGCACATGGCTGTCCGCGCCGTTGACGATGGCATCGATGTCCGGCAGCTGGTCCATGCTGTCGATGAAGGCCTTGGCCTCCACCCCGGCGGCGGGGCCGACGCAGGCCTCGAGGGTGTCGCGCAGGAGCTCGGGCATCTCGGCGAATTTCTTCACCGCCCGGTGGGCGAACTCCCAGGAGCGCGGCGACGGAAACGCGATCGGATTGTGCGCCGGATCGAAGCGGAACAGCAGGTCCGGGCGGAAGCGCAGGAAGCCGATGATGCGCTCGTCGATGTCGTTGCCGTGGGCCCAGGCGACCCAGTCGTCGAGATGCGCCTCCATCTCGTAATGGGTGAAGCGGTTGGCCAGCGGCGCCGGCATGGTGTAGGTCACGCCACGGTCACCCTGGCGGTTGCCGGCGGCGAAGATGGCCCAGCCTTCCGGAATGAAATACTCGCCCAGGCGACGGTCGAGAATCAGCTGGTAGGCGGCGGTGGACACCGTGGGCGGCGCCGAGGTGATCTCGTCCAGAAACAGAATCCCGGCCGGGCCGTGGCGCTGGGCGTCCGGCAGCATGGCCGGGATGGCCCACTCCACGTAGTCCTCCTTGCGGAAGGGGATGCCGCGCAGGTCGGTGGGTTCCATCTGCGACAGGCGGATGTCGATCAGGGGCACGCCATGGGTGTGCGCGATCTGGGCGATGATCTGCGACTTGCCGACGCCGGGCGGGCCCCACAGCATCACGGGCGTGTGCTGACCGCTGAGGGTCGCGTTGAACTCTTTGTCCAGAATGGCGGCGATGTGTGACGGACGCATTACTTCTCCAGGAAATCCTCATCTTGCGCGGAGCTTGCGGCCCCTTGCGCACAATATGGAATTCTAACTGCATTCGGCGGTCCATTCAGCAAAGCCCCTACCCGGCGTCATAGAATTTTGCTACCTTGGACCAAACCTTTCCGATTTCTTCGTCATGAATTTCTGCAGTCATTGCGGGGCCAAGCTGATCGTCACCGTCCCCGCCGGCGACACCCACCCGCGCCACGTCTGCCCCGCCTGCGGCACCGTGCATTACCAGAACCCGAAGATGATCGTCGGCACCATTCCCGAGTGGGAGGACAGGGTGCTGCTGTGCCGCCGCGCGATCGAGCCCAAGCACGGGCTGTGGACGCTGCCGGCGGGCTTCATGGAAAACGGCGAGACCACCGCCCAGGGTGCGGCGCGCGAGACGCTGGAGGAAGCCAACGCGCGCGTGGAAATCGCTGCGCTGTACACCCTCTACAACCTGCCGCACATCAACCAGGTGTACCTGATGTTCCGGGCGAAGCTGCTGGACCTGGATTTCGGGCCGGGAATGGAAAGCCTGGAGGTCGCGCTGTTCGAGGAGAAGGACATTCCCTGGGAGCAGCTCGCGTTCCGCACGGTGGAGGCGACCCTGCGCGCCTACTTCCAGGACCGCAAGCGGGGCGGGTTTGGCTTCCATTTCGGCGACATCGCCCCGCCGCCCAAGCACTAGGGAACCTCTGCAAAAGGTAGCGAGCAAGCCCGGCTGGCCGCCGAGAAGCGCACCTGTACAAGGGAGTACAGCGAGCATCGCAGGCGGCCAGACGGGCTGCGCAGTACTTTTGCAGAGGTTTCCTAGGGGTGCCGGCTACGGCGTCCCGGCCAGCAGGCCCAGAATCTTTAGGGCAGTGGCAATGCCCTCTTCGTACAGCCGCGTGAAGTGGGGCGCCAGGTAGGGCAGCGCCATCAGCAGGACCGCGAAGCCCGCGGCGAGGGTCAGCGGAAAGCCGACCGCGAACAGGTTGAGCTGGGGCGCGGCGCGGGACATCACGCCCATCGCCACGTTCACCATCAGCAATGCGGCCATCACCGGCAGCGACAGCAGCAGCCCGATCACGAACACCTGGCCGCCGGCCAGCGCCAGTACCTGAAATCCGCCGGCGGCGAGCGGCTGCGCCGCGATCGGCAACACCCGGAAGCTCTCCACCAGCGCCGAGACCACCATCAGGTGGCCATTGATGGCGAAGAACATGAGCAGTGCGAGCAGGCCCATGAACTGCCCCACCACCGGCACCTGGGCCGAATTCTGCGGGTCATAAAAGGTCGCGAAGCCCAGCCCCATGGTCAGCCCGGCCAGGGAGCCGGCCATCTCGATCGCCGCCATCACGATGCGCATGGCAAACCCCATCGCCAGCCCGATGATGATCTGCTGCGCGGCCACCAGCAGGCCCATCGCCGAGGCCAGCTCCACCGCCGGCGGCGCCGGCAGGGTCGACGCCACGAGCACGGCGAGCATGAACGAAAAACCGATGCGCACGCGAATCGGGATCGCGCGGTTGCCGAGGACGGGCTCGGAAATCATCAGCGCGGAAATGCGCAGGAAGGGCCAGATGAGGGTGGCGATCCAGGCGTCGAGCTGGGCGCTGGTGATGCTGATCATCGGAAACGCTTCGTTGCCGGCGCGTCAGCGCGCCGGGTTCACCGGATGATGTCCGGGATGCTGGCGAACAGCCGGGACATGTAGTCGGTCATGGTGCTGATCATCCACGGCCCGGCGAGAATCATCACCACGAACATCACCAGCAGCTTGGGGATGAAGGAAAGCGTCATCTCGTTGATCGAGGTGGCCGCCTGGAAGATGCTGACGAGCAGGCCGGTGGCGAGCGCCGCCAGCAGCAGCGGCGCCGAAACGAGAATGGTGATCTCCAGCGCCTGCTGGCCGATGGAGATGACGGTGTCCGCGGTCATCATGGATTGAAGCTCCTCACCAGGGACGCCAGCAACAGCCCCCAGCCGTCCACCAGCACGAACAGCATGAGCTTGAACGGCAGCGATATCAGCACCGGCGACAGCATCATCATGCCCATCGACATCAGCACGCTCGCCACCACCATGTCGATGATCAGGAAGGGAATGAACACCAGAAAGCCGATCTGGAACGCCGTCTTCAGCTCACTGGTCACGAACGCCGGAATCAGGATCTTCATCGGCACCGCCTCCGGCCCCTGCATCGGCCCCACCTTGCCCAGCTTCGCGAACAGCGCGAGGTCCTCCTGCCGCACCTGCGCCAGCATGAACTGCTTCAGCGGCTGCGAGCCCTTGTCCAGTGCCTGCTCGAACGACAGCTTGTTTTCGCTGTAGGGCTGGTAGGCCTCGACATACATCTTGTCCAGCACCGGCGACATGATGAAAAAGGTCAGGAACAGGGCGATGCCGACAATGACCTGGTTCGGCGGCGACTGCACCGTGCCGATGGCCTGCCGCAGCAGCGACAGCACGATGACGATGCGCAGGAAGGAGGTCGTCATCAGCAGCAGGATGGGAATGAAGGTCAGCGCCGAGATCAGGATCAGCGTCTGCAGGCTGAGGGTGTAGGTCTGCCCCCCGCCTGGGGCCGGCGTGCTCGTGAAGGCCGGCAGGCCGGTCTGGGCGAGCGTGTCGGGCGCCAGCACGAGCAGCACGGCTGCGTACGCCAACAGGCGGGGCAGGTTTTGCATCAGGCGCAACATGGGGAACAGTCAGCCCTGCCTGGGTCCGAGCATCTGCTTGAGACGCTCGGCAAAGGGCGAGCCGGAACTTGCGGCGAGGGGCTGTGGCACGCCGCCCGCCGGGCGGGCCATGGTGTGAACCGCGGTGACCTGGCCCTGGGCGACGCCGACGATGAGCCAGGTATCGCCCACCTCGACCAGCACCAGGCGCTCGCGCGGGCCGACGGCGACACCGCCCAGCACTTTCATCGCGCCGCCGGGGCCCAGCTGCGTCGGACCGAAGCGCTTCAGCAGCCATCCCGTGCCGACGATGGCGGCGAGCACGACCAGCAGCGCCGCCAGCATCTGGAACATGCCGCCGAAGGAGACGGCTGCGGGCACGGCACCCGGCGCCGTGCCTTGCGCCTCCGCCGCCGGCGCAGCCAATGGAACCAGCAACAGCGCCAGCCACGCGAGGCGAAAACGGAGTTTCATCGTTGCAGTTTGCGGATGCGCTCGGCGGGGGTAATGATGTCGGTCAGGCGGATGCCGAATTTGTCGTTCACGACCACCACCTCGCCCTGGGCGATCAGGCAGCCATTGACCAGCACGTCCATCGGTTCGCCGGCAAGGCCGTCGAGTTCCACCACGGAACCCTGCGCGAGCTGCAGCAGGTTGCGGATGGCGATCTTGGTGCGCCCCAGCTCCACCGTGAGGTTCACCGGGATGTCGAGGATCATGTCGAGATTGTTCGCGGCCGGCTGGCCGGCCATGGCGCCGCCGCTTTCGAACACCGGCATCTGCGCGGGCTTTGCCGCCGGCGCTGCGGCCTCGGACTTGGCCTGCTCCGCCAGGGCGGCCGCCCAGTCATCGCCGCCGCCGGCGTCGGTGGTTTCCTGCTCGGCCAGGGCGGCCGCCCAGTCGTCCGCCGTGATCTGTTCCTTCGCCTCGTCTTCCGCCATTGCCGTCTCCTTGGAAAGCTCAGCTTTCCGTGCCGCCGACCACGCGCTTCACCTTGATCGCGTACTGGCCGTTGTGCACGCCATACTGGCACTCCAGCACGGGGACTCCGTCGACTTCGGCCAGCAGCGCCTCCGGCACGTCGAGGGAAAGAACGTCGCCCGCCTTGAGGTTCATGATGTCGCGCAAGGTCACCGAAGTCGTGCCCAGGTTCGCCACCAGCTCCACTTCGGCCTGCTGCACCTGCTGGCCCATCAGGCGCAGCCAGCGCTCGTCCACTTCCAGGCGCTCGCCCTGCATGGTGCTGGTCAGAATATCACGAATCGGTTCGATCATGGCGTAGGGGGTGCAGATGTGGAAGTCGCCGCCGCCCTCGCCCAGCTCGATGTTGAAGGTGGTCACCACCACCACCTCGCTCGGCGTCGCGACGTTGGCGAACTGGGGATTCATCTCGGAGCGGATGTATTCGAACTCGATGTTGTAGATCGGATCCCAGGACTTCTTGTACTCCTCGAGGGCAACGCCGAGCATGCGCTGGATGACGCGCTGCTCGGTCGGCGTGAAGTCGCGCCCTTCCACCCGCATGTGAAAACGCCCGTCGCCGCCGAACAGGTTGTCGACGACCAGGAACACGAGATTGGGATCGAAAATGAAAAGGCCGGTGCCGCGCAGCGGCTTGAACCGCACCAGGTTGAGGTTGGTCGGCACCACGAGGTTGCGCACGAACTCGCTGTACTTGAGCACCTTGACCGGGCTGACGGAGATTTCGGCGCTGCGCCGCATGAAGTTGAACAGCCCGATGCGCAGCATGCGCGCGAAGCGCTCGTTGATGATCTCGAGCGTCGGCATGCGCCCGCGGACGATGCGCTCCTGCTTGCCGATGTCGTAGCTGCGAACGCCGCCCTCTTCCTGACCGGCGGTCTCTTCCTCGGTGTCGCCGAGGACGCCCTTCAGCAGCGCATCGACTTCGTCCTGGGAGAGAATTTCGTCAGCCATGGCGTTTGCCTACTGGATCACGAACGCACTGAAATAGACGCCGAGCACACCCTGCTTCGGGTCCTTCACGCCGA
The DNA here is from genome assembly GCA_964445085.1 of uncultured Burkholderiales bacterium. GTDB lineage: Bacteria > Pseudomonadota > Gammaproteobacteria > Burkholderiales > Thiobacteraceae > Thiobacter. The sequence continues at coordinate 1,223 of CAYUJV010000023.1, read as the reverse complement.
GGATCTTGTTGACCTGGGTCACGATGTCCGCGGCCAGTCTCTGCTTGCCTTCGACCGGCCCCAGTTCTTCCGCGGTCTTGCTCGACATGAGCAACAAAAGGGCATTGCGGATCTGTGGCATGCGCAGCTTGATCTGCTCCGTCACCTTGTCGTCCGCCACCTGCAGATCCACGTCCACCTGCAGGTAGTGGTCCTCGCCGTCGGCGCCGCGCTGCAGGTTGACGGTGAACTGATCGAGACGGGTGAAGACCGGCGGCTTCTCCGCCTCTTCCTTCTTGTGCGCCTGGCCGGTGCCGGCCTTCGACCCCGCCAGAAACCACCACGCCGCGCCACCGCCGCCCCCCAGCAGGACGAGCGCGAGGAGAATGATGAGCAGCTTGCCTTTTTTCTTGGGCTTCGGCGCCTCTTCCGGGGCCTCCGCGGGGGGTGGGGCGTTCTTCGCTTGCGCCATGGACTTCCCTTGAACGTGCCGCGCTGCGGCCTTCGATGGCTTTATAACCTCAAATACACGGCAGATCAAGTAGTTTGCGCATGCACCTTAGGCGATTTGTCAGTAAGGCGGCGGAAGCCAAGGTGGAGACTAAGCTTTGTGACGGGGCTTTGTCACAGGGTTTTGTCACCGGGACAAAAAAGGGCGGACCCAGGTCCGCCCTTGCTCGATTCACCCAGGCGCCAAGGTTCAGGCAAAGATATCGACCAGCCCCTCGCCGCCGCGCAGGCTCGCAGCCACGGGACCCAAGACTGCGCCGCTCAGGCCGCCGACCGCCGACGCCGCTTCGGGCACGAAACCGCGTCCGGTGGGCTCGCCGCGCGCCTGATCCTGGCGCGCATGGCCGAAGGAATGGGCGGAAACATCCACATTGCCCAGGGTCAGGCCGCTCTCCGCCAGCATCTCGCGCAGGCGGGGCAAGGCTGCCTCGATCGCGTCGCGAACCGCCGCGTGGGGCGAAACGAAGGTGGCACTGGCCTGGTCGTGGGCCAAGTTTAGGCGAATCTCGATCGGACCCAGCTGCGGCGGCGTCACGTTGATGTGCGCGACTTGCTGCTGCTGATTGGCAAGCCACACCACTTTCTGTCCCAGTTCCGCGCCCCAGCCCTGGCTGCCGACGCGGGATTCGACGGCGACGGTCGGCGCCGGGGCCGCGGCGGACGGCGCAACGCCGTCGCTCCTGGCCGCCATGACGGCGTGGGGCATGGCGGCAGGCGCCGCCTCGGGCAGAGTG
>CAYUJV010000022.1:0-32007 GCA_964445085.1 uncultured Burkholderiales bacterium | reverse complement strand
CGAGGCCCGGCCGGGCATGCCGGAGGAGGCGGCCGGCGCCACCACCCTGGACGTGCCGCTGCCCGAGGACAAAACCTACTATCCGGCGCGCGACGTGGACGAGCACCCGGTGCTGGTCAGCGGCGGCCGTCCCGTCTATCCTGAGCAGGCCGCGCAGAAGGACCTGCGGGGCGAGGTGACCGTGCTCATGCTGCTGAACGAGCACGGCGCGGCGGACGAGGTGAGCATCATCGATGCCAAGCCCGCCGGCGAGGGCTTCGAGCAGGCGGTGATCGCCTGGCTGCGCGACGCACGCTTCAAGCCGGCCATGCGCAAGGGACGGGCGGTGAAGGCGCGGGTGGTGTATCACGTGACCTTCGAGCCCTGACCTGATCCCTGCTGGTTTTCACAACGACACCAACCAAGGAGGTGGAAGATGATCGGCAAGAAAAATGTCGTATTCGGCTTTCTGTTTCTCGCACTGTCCGCGGCCCTCGGCCCGTACATGGTGGTCAAGGTGCTGCCCACGGCGGACCAGGCGCAGGAAGGGCGCGTGACCGCGACCGGCAAGCTCGCCGAGGTGGTGCAGTCCAATTACGACGATCCGGAGACGCTCGCGGCCATCGCGCCGGACAAGCTGGCGAAGCTCAACAGCGAGGCGATTCTCGGCATCAACCGCCAGATCAACGCGCGCGCGCCGGTGGATGCGATCAAGGGCGGGCCCCATGCCCACGGCAACCTGGAGTCGCTGCTCAACATCGTGGTGGGCGTGGCGCTGTGCTTCGTGGCGTGCCGGCGCGCCTGGATGAAGCAGGTGATCAGCTGGTTGTTCATCCTCGGCACGCTGCTGCATTCCGGCATGCTGTATCTGGTGGTGGTGTTCAATCAGGCCTGGGCGGGGCAGGTGCTCGGCACCGGCGCCGGGCCGGTGATGATCCTGCTGGGTCTCGTGCTGGCGGGGGTGGCGGCCGCGGTCGGGTTCCGGGGCGAGATCGTCAGAGACTAGGCTGTTTTTTCACCACGGCGTACGCGGAGGGCACGGAGGAAAACCAAGGAATTACTCCGTGCCCTCCGCGTACGCCGTGGTTCAAGGCGCTTTTTCGCCGTTTTTCGGCAGCAGCACCCACATCCTCCCCTGCTGCCGCATCGCCCCCGCTTCCTTCCCCGCGTCCTCGCCGAAGCCCCAGAAGAAATCCGCGCGCACGATGCCCTTGATCGCGCCGCCGGTGTCCTGGGCCAGCATCAGGCGCTGCAGCGGCTCCGCGCTGTTGGGCCGGGTGGTGGACAGGAACACGGGCGCGCCCAGGGGCACGGCACGCGGGTCGACGGCGAGGCTGCGGCCGGCGGTGAGCGGCACGCCCAGGGCGCCCGGCGGGCCGTTGGGGCTGGGGGGCAGCTCCTTGAAAAAGACATAGCTGGCATTGCTGTCGAGCAGTGCCGGCAGCTTGTCCGGATGCTGCTCGCCCCAGCGCTTGATGCCCTGCATCGAGGCCTGGTCTGGCGTGAGCTCGCCCTGCTCCACCAGTTTCTTGCCGATGGAGGCATAGGGATGGCCGTTCTGGTCGGCGTAGCCCACGCGCACGGTCTCGCCGGTGTCGAGCAGAATGCGTCCCGAGCCCTGGATCTGCAGGAAGAACAGTTCCACCGCATCGTCCACCCAGAACAGCTCCTTGCCCGCCAGGGGCGCGGTGCCATTGTCGATCTCGGCGCGGCTGTAGTAGGGGATCACGCGGTTGCCCTGCAGCCGGCCGCGCAGGCGGTATTGCTTGAGGTCCGGATAGACGCTGGACAGGTCGATGGTCAGCATGTCGTCCGGCACGCCGTAGAGCGGGAAACGGTAGCGCGCGCTGCGGGTGCGGCTGCCGTGCAGCAGCGGCTCGTAGTAGCCGGTGATCAGCCCCGCATCCTTGCCGTCGCTGCTGGTGAGCTGGTAGGGCACGAGCCACTGTTCGAAGAAGGCGCGCGCCGCCGCGTCGTCGGCCGGTGTCAGGGTCGCCGCCGCGGCGCACACCGGCTGCCAGGCCGGCTGTTTCTTCAGCGCGATGCAGCTCGCCAGGAAAGGCTGCCAGGCGGCGGCCGCGTCGTTGCCGCGCCAGCCGTCGAGCGCGCTCCAGTCGATCGCCTTGAGCACGGCGGTGGGCGGCGGCAGGGGCGTGATGGGCGGCTTGGGCGGGACGGCGCAGCCGGCGGCCAGGAGCGCGACCAGCAGCCCGGCGAGCAGGGTGCGGGTTTTCAGGTAGACTTTCGACACGGATTTCTCAAGGGGTGGTCATGGCTTGGTTGCTGCTCGAGGCCGGCGTTGCGCTCGGCCTGCTGATCTTCATCGTCTGGTTTACGCTGCCGCGCAAGAAGAAGGACGACTGAGGCGCGCCAAAGTTCAGTGCAATACGCGCGGCACGCTGAGCACGAACTCGGGAATGGTCGCGTCGAACTTCACGCCGTCCTCCGCCACCATCTGGTAGCTGCCCTTCATGGTGCCCACCGGCGTGTTGATGGCGGAGCCGCTGGTGTATTCGTAGCTCTCGCCGGGCTTGATCAGCGGCTGTTCGCCCACCACGCCCAGGCCCTTCACCTCCTGCACGTGATTGTCCGAATCGGTGATGATCCAGTGGCGGCTGATGAGCTGGGCCGGGATGCTGCCGGTGTTGGTGATGGTGATGGTGTAGGCGAACACGTAGCGCGCCGCCGACTCGTCCGACTGGTCGGGCAGGTATTCCACGCGCGGGGTCACGCTGATTTCGTACTTGGTGCTTTCGGCCATGGCGCAATTGCACACGATTTCCCGCGCATAGGCAAGGCCGCGCGTTTCCGGGTACAATGCAAGGCTTTGTTTCTGATTGAGGATTCATCATGGCCCAGTTCCGCATTGCGCCGAGCATTCTGTCCGCCAACTTCGCGAAGTTGGGCGAGGAAATCACCAATGTCATCGCCTCCGGCGCGGACATTATCCATTTCGACGTGATGGACAACCATTACGTGCCGAACCTCACCATCGGCCCCCTCGTCTGCGAGGCGATCCGTCCCCTGACCGAGGCCATCATCGACGTGCACCTGATGGTGAAGCCGGTGGACCGCATCATCCCGGACTTCGCCAAGGCCGGCGCCAACATCATCACTTTTCACCCGGAAGCCTCCGAGCACATCGACCGCTCCCTGGCCCTGATCAAGGATTGCGGCTGCAAGGCCGGCCTGGTGTTCAACCCCGCCACGCCGCTCGACTACCTGGACCACGTGATGGACAAGATCGACATGGTGCTGCTGATGTCGGTGAACCCCGGCTTCGGTGGCCAGAAGTTCATCCCCGAGGCGCTGAACAAGCTGCGCATCGCGCGCAAGAAGATCGACGCCTACAAGGAGAAGACCGGCAAGGAAATCTGGCTGGAGATCGACGGCGGCGTGAAGACCGACAACATCGCCGAGATCGCCAAGGCGGGTGCCGACACCTTCGTCGCCGGCTCCGCCGTGTTCGGCGCGGCCAAGGATTCCGATCCGCATCGCTACGATTCCATCATCGGCGCGCTGCGCGCGGAACTGGCCAAGGTATAAAGGCAATTAACCGCGAAGGACGCGAAGGTACGCGAAGGAAACCAAGATCCAGATTTTACTTCGCGTACCTTCGCGTCCTTCGCGGTGAAAGATTCTTAAATTTATGAGCATCCAGTTTCCCCTCAACATCAAAGCGGTCGTCATCGACCTCGATGGCACGCTGCTCGACACCGCGCCCGACCTGGCCAAGGCCGCCGAGCGCATGCTGGCCGACCTCGGCCGGCCGCCGGTGGCGATGGACACCATCAAGACCTACATCGGCAACGGCGTGTCGCGGCTGGTGAAGCGCGTGCTCACCGGCGACATGGATGCGGAGCCGGACCCCGAGCTCTTCACCAAGGCCCTGCACAGCTATCACCGCCATTACGGCGAGCACGTGGCCGACGAATCGCGCCCGTTTCCTGGCGTGGTGGAAGGCCTGAAGGCGATGAAGGAAGCCGGCTTTCACCTCGCCTGCATCACCAACAAGGTGGAACAGTTCACGGTGCCGCTGCTGCTGGCGACCCACCTGCACGGCTACTTCGACATCATCCTCTCCGGCGACACCCTGCCGAAGAAGAAGCCCGACCCCATGCCGCTGCTGCATGCCTGCGAGCATTTCCGCATTCAGCCGCAGGAACTCCTGCTCATCGGCGATTCGCTCAACGATACCCAGGCCGCCCGCGCCGCCGGCTGCCACGTGTTCTGCGTGCCCTACGGCTACAACCGCGGCCGTCCGGTGGACGAGCTGGACCTGGACGCGGTGGTGCCCAGCCTGCTCGAAGCGAGCAAGCTGATCCGGAAGGTCTGACATGCACCACAGAGGCACAGAGACACAGAGAATTTCGCGCCCGTTTGGGCGATGGCGCTGACGAGGACCGGAAACGGGGGCGTGTCGGCGGACACGCTTGTCCCCAAGGGTTTTCTCTGTGACTCTGTGTCTCTGTGGTGAAAAATGACTGAACAAGACTTTCTGAAATACGGCCGCGACGGCTACAACCGCGTGCCCCTGGTGCGCGAGGCGCTGGCCGACCTGGACACGCCGCTGTCCGTCTATCTCAAACTGGCCAACCGGCCGTTTTCCTACCTGTTCGAATCGGTGCAGGGCGGCGAGCGCTTCGGGCGCTACTCCCTCATCGGCCTGCCGGCCAAGACCCGCCTCGTGGTGCGCGGCCATCAGGTGCGCGTGGAAGACGACGGCGGCGTGCGCGAGCAGGTCGAGCTGACCGATCCGCTGGAATTCGTCGCCGATTATCGCAAGCGCTTCCAAGTCGCCCACGTGGCGGGCCTGCCGCGCTTCTGCGGCGGGCTGGTGGGCTACTTCGGCTACGACACCGTGCGCTACATCGAGAAGAAGCTGGCGAAGGTGCAGAAGCCCGACCCGATCGACGCGCCGGACATCCTGCTGCTGCTGTCGGAAGAACTGGCAGTGGTGGACAACGTGATGGGCAAGCTCTACCTCATCGTCTACGCCGATCCGAACGAAGCCGGCAGCTACGCCCGGGCCCAGCAGCGCCTGAAGGAGCTGGAGCACAGGCTGCGCGAGCCCACGGACGTGCCGCACACGCCGCCCATGACGCCGCAGCCCGCCCGGTCGGAATTCGGCGAAGCCGGCTTCAAGCACGCGGTGGAACGCGCCAAGCGCTACATCTTCGACGGCGACATCATGCAGGTGGTGCTGAGCCAGCGCATGAGCCAGAAATTCGACGCGCACCCGCTGAGCCTCTACCGCGCCCTGCGCAGCCTCAACCCTTCGCCCTACATGTTCTACTGCGACTACGGCGCCTTCCAGGTGGTGGGCGCCTCGCCCGAAATCCTCGTGCGGCTGGAAGGCGACACCGTCACCGTGCGCCCCATCGCCGGCACGCGCCCGCGCGGCGCCACCCGCGAGCAGGATGCGGCCCTGGCGGAAGACCTGCTGGCGGACCCCAAGGAGCGCGCCGAGCACCTGATGCTCATGGACCTCGGCCGCAACGACGTGGGCCGCGTCGCCGAAACGGGCACCGTGCGCGTGACCGAGAACATGGTGATCGAGCGCTACTCCCACGTGATGCACATCGTGTCCAATGTCGACGGCCGGCTGAAGCCGGGGCTGGACGCCATGGACGTGCTGCGTGCGACCTTCCCCGCCGGCACCGTGAGCGGCGCGCCCAAGGTGCGGGCCATGGAAATCATCGACGAGCTGGAGCCCACCAAGCGCGGCATCTACGCCGGCGCCGTCGGCTACCTCGGCTTCAATGGCGACATGGACCTGGCCATCGCCATCCGCACCGCCGTCGTGCAGGACGGCACGCTCTATGTCCAGGCCGGCGCCGGCATCGTCGCCGACTCGGTGCCCGAGAGCGAATGGGTGGAAACCAACAACAAGGCGCGCGCCGTGCTGCGCGCGGCGGAACTGGCGCTCGCCGGGCTGGGGGCAAAACATGAATGACGTTTTGCACCACAGAGGCACAGAGACACAGAGGGATTCGTTGTCTGAGAACGTGATCGGTGCGGCAATCGAAGTGCACCGAGCGCTTGGTCCGGGATTGTTGGAATCCGCCTATGAAGAGTGCCTATGCCACGAACTAAGCGTGCGGGGCCTGTCTTTCAAGAGGCAGGTTGATCTTCCCGTCACCTACAAAGGCATCAGGCTTGATTGCGGGTACCGCTTGGATATCGTTGTGGAACACCAGCTGGTGTTGGAGTTGAAGTCCGTCGAGGCTTTGCTGCCAATCCATGACGCGCAGTTGTTGACTTATCTCAAGCTCAGCGGGGTTGCCACTGGTTTGTTGATGAATTTCAATGTCCCCGTGCTGAGAAATGGCCTGAGGAGAATGAAATTATGATTTTCTCTGTGCCTCTGTGTCTCTGTGGTGAACAATCATGTTGCTGATGATAGACAACTACGACAGCTTCACCTACAACCTGGTGCAGTACTTCGGCGAGCTCGGCCAGGACGTGCGCGTGTACCGCAACGACGAGATCGATCTGGCGCAGATTGCCGCGCTCAAGCCTGACCACATCGTGGTCTCGCCCGGCCCCTGCACGCCCAACGAAGCCGGCGTGTCGGTGCCGCTGATCAGGGAATTCGCCGGCAAGGTGCCGATTCTCGGCGTGTGCCTGGGGCACCAGAGCATCGGCCAGGCCTTCGGCGGCCGGATCGTGCACGCCAAACAGCTCATGCATGGCAAGACCTCGCAGATCCACCACAAGGACGTCGGCGTGTTCAAGGGCCTGCCCAGCCCCTTCACCGCCACGCGCTACCATTCGCTGGTGATCGATCGCGAGAGCCTGCCGGACTGCCTGGAGATCACCGCCTGGACCGACGACGGCGAGATCATGGGCGTGCGCCACAAGACGCTGCCGGTGGAAGGCGTCCAGTTCCATCCGGAGTCCATCCTGACCGAGTATGGACATGAGATGCTGGCGAATTTTTTGAAGACCCCCTCTCCCCAGCCCTCCCCCTCGAGGGGGGAGGGAGCGTAAGGTGGCGCGTTTTCTGGTTGCCACGCGCGCGAAAATTCCCCGAGATTTTCCCCCTCCCTTGATGGGAGGGGCAGGGGGAGGGTGAAGCATGTCCAGCAAGCTGACGCCGCTTGCCAGGAACCTGAGGCGCAACATGACCGATGCCGAGCGAACGCTGTGGCATAGGCTGCGCGCAGGACAGACTGGCGCCAAATTCAGGCGACAGCAGCCCATTGGCCCCTACATCGTCGATTTTGTATGTTTCGACCGCAGGCTGATTGTCGAACTCGATGGCGGCCAGCATGCTGATGCAATCGCATACGACGCGGCCCGGACTCGATGGCTTGAAACCCAGGGGTTCACGGTGCTGCGATTCTGGAACAACGACATAATGAGCAATATCGAGGGTGTGCTCGTCCGAATCATGGAAGCGCTGCCACCCTCTCCCCAGCCCTCTCCCATCGAGGGAGAGGGGGCAGATTGGAGGACGGAATGACGCCGCAGCAAGCCCTGACCGCGCTGATAGGGGGACGCGATCTCACCAAGGACGAAATGCTCGACATCATGCACCAGATCATGACCGGCCAGCTCGCGCCGGTGCAGATCGCGGGCATCCTGATCGCGCTGCGCGCCAAGGGCGAGACCGTGACCGAGATCGCCGCCGCCGCCCAGGTGATGCGCGAGCTGGCGACCAGGGTGCCGCTGGCCGCCGACGAGCATCTGGTGGACACCTGCGGCACCGGTGGCGACGGCGCCCACACCTTCAACATCTCCACCGCCAGTGCCATCGTCGCCGCCGCGGCGGGGGTGAAAGTGGCCAAGCACGGCGGCCGCTCCGTCTCCAGCACCTGCGGCAGCGCGGACGTGCTCGAGGCGCTGGGCGTGAACGTCAACCTGACGCCGGAACAGATGGCCCAGTGCGTGAACGAAGTCGGCGTCGGCTTCATGTTCGCCCCCAACTACCACAGCGCCATGAAGCACGCCGCCCCGGTGCGGCGCGAGCTGGGCGTGCGCACCCTGTTCAACCTGCTGGGCCCCATGACCAACCCGGCCGGCGCGAAGAACCAGGTGATGGGCGTGTTCGCCCGCGACCTGGTGGGCAAGTTGGCCCGCGTGCTGAAGGAGCTCGGCAGCCGCCACGTATTGGTGGTGCACGCGGCCGACGGCCTGGACGAGATCAGCCTCGGCGGCGACACCTACGTGGCGGAACTGCGCGAGGGCGAGGTGAGTGAATACACCCTCAACCCGCAGCAGTTCGGCCTCGACATCTGCTCCTCGGAAAGACTCGCGGTGCACAACATCGACGAAGCGACCGTCATGATCCAGTCCGTCTTCGACAACCGCGACGGCCCGGCCAAGGACATCGTCTGCCTCAACGCCGGCGCCGCGATCTACGTCGGCGCCGGCGCCGACACCCTGGCCGACGGCATCGCCAAGGCACGCGGCGCCATCGAAAGCGGCGCGGCGAAGGCGAAACTGGAAGCGCTGAAGGGGTTTTCGATGCGGTTTGTTGAAAAGGCTTGAAACGCGAAGGACGCGAAGGTGCGCGAAGGAAATCCAAGGCAGGAGGAAATTGGCAAGCTGGTCTTGGATTCGGCGATGAAGGTGCATTCTGCCCTGGGATGTGGGTTGCTTGAGAGTGCTTATGAGGCCTGTTTGGCCCACGAACTGGTCAGGCGGGGTTTGGTCGTCGAGCGCCAAGTGGCATTGCCGGTCGTATACGACGGCGTGTCGATTGATGCAGGTTATCGGTTGGATCTGCTGATCGAGAGGCTTGTGATTGTCGAGTTGAAGGCGGTGGAACGGCTCCTGAACATTCATCATGCCCAGCTCATGAGCTACCTAAGACTAAGCGGTTGTAAGCTGGGTTACCTCCTCAATTTCAATGTTATTCATATGCGAGATGGCATCAAGAGAGTAGTCAATGGGCTTTGATCTGGCTTTCCTTTGCGTACCTTCGCGTCCTTTGCGGTGAAAGTGGTTGTATGTCCGACATCCTGCAAAAAATCCTGGCGGTGAAAGAACAGGAAATCGCCGCCGCCAAGAAAGCCGAACCCTTCGAGGCCATGCGCGCCGCGGCCGAGTTCGCGCCGCCGCCGCGCGACTTCGTTGCCGCCCTGCGCGCGAAGATCGCTGCCGGCAAGGCCGCGGTCATCGCCGAGATCAAGAAGGCCAGCCCCAGCAAGGGCGTGCTGCGCGCGGATTTCCGCCCGGCGGAGATCGCGGCCAGCTACGAAAAGGGCGGCGCCGCCTGCCTGTCCGTGCTCACCGACCGCCAGTTTTTCCAGGGCAGCCCGGACTACCTGAAGGAAGCCCGCGACGCCTGCGGCCTGCCCGTGCTGCGCAAGGACTTCATCATCGACCCCTACCAGGTCTACGAGGCCCGGGCCATGGGCGCCGACTGCATCCTGCTCATCGTCGCCGCCTTCGCCCACCCCCACCCCTCGCCCTCGGGGAGAGGGGCCTCCCACTCCCCCTCCCCCTCGATGGGGGAGGGCGGGGGTGGGGGCGGAAGCTTCAACCTGTCCACCATGGCCGAACTCGAATCCATCGCCCACACCCTGGGCATGGCCGTGCTGGTGGAAGTGCACGACGGCCAGGAACTCGACGCCGCCCTGCGACTCAAGACCCCCCTCATCGGTATCAACAACCGCAACCTGCGCACCTTCGAGGTCAGCCTGCAAACCACGCTCGGCCTGCTGCCGCGCATTCCCCAGGAGCGCCTCGTGGTCACCGAGTCCGGCATCCTGGCCGCCGAGCATGTAGGCCTCATGCGCGGGAACGGCGTGCACGCCTTCCTCGTGGGGGAGGCCTTCATGCGCGCCTCGGACCCCGGTACCGAGCTGGCGCGGCTGTTTGGCTCGGCCTGACGGCTTGTCCGCTGCGCGGGGGCACGCCTTTGGTTTCTATCCTGCTTTTCTTGTGGCACCCCGGGTGCTGAGGTGTAGTGTCCAATGCTGTTGATTAAGGGCCTGACCCTAAGGAACCTCTGCAAAAGGTCGCGAGCAAGCCCCGCTGGCCGCCGAGAAGCGCACCTGTACAAGGGAGTACAGCGAGCATCGCAGGCGGGCGGACGGGCTGCGCAGTACTTTTGCAGAGGTTCCCTAAAGGCTCTATCTACTCACTGGCTGTCCGGGCACACCAGTTGCACTGTCGGAAAGTAGGTCCGATAGCGCGCCGCATCGCGGGTAAGGAGCGTCAATCTTTCCACCGCGGCGTGGGCCCCAATGAAGAAATCCGGCCGCGGCGAGGATTTTCCGCCTCCTCGCCGTCGGTAGTCGACAAAGCATTTCCCCGCGAGGAAGGCGGCGCTCCAGGGAATCGGTGCGTATTCGTAATAATCCGGCGGCAGAACCTCGGCGACCTCCTCGATCGTGGCGAAACCGATCGACACCCCCGAGAAAATCACGGGGTTGATCACCAGCGGGTAATGGTCGGCGTGCAGCGCGAGTTGTGCCGCCGACCAGGCCGCCCACCGGGAATCCTGCTTGACCACATCCAGGATCACGTTGCTGTCCACCAGCACTTTGGTCATCTACTTGCCGTCGCGCGTAAGCGCCATGATTTCATCGGTGCTCATCTCGATGGACGGTTTGACCTTCCGCATGCGCTCGGTCAGCGCCTGTCCCCGGCGGCTGGGGCCTTCCGCCTTGCGCAGAAAGACGCCATCGTCCCGCAATTCGAATTCGACGTCGGTATCCGGCAGAAGTCCCGCTTTCAAGCGGATTTCCTGGGGAATCGTGACCTGTCCTTTGCTCGTGATGCGCATGGTGACGCTCCTCAAAGAGTAATACCGGGAAGAATCTTATTGCAGGGGGGGCGTGATTCGGAAAGCCCGGGCGTCTGCAAAGGAGTCAGCCCTTTGGTTTCTGTCCGGTTTTGTCGTCGCGCGCTCGGCTGCTGCTGGGGAGCGCCCATGCTACAAACTAGAGGCCTGACCCTAGCTGGTGCCTGAAGATCCTCGGCGCAGGGGGCGGATCATCCCCCGTAGCCATGGATCAAGGTGCGCGAAATCGAAGGTGTCTGATTCGAACATGCGGATCATGTCCGCGTAGATTTCCAACGGGCCGCGGTCGATGCGATGCCCGTTGATCCGCAGGAACACATCCACCGCGGCGAAGGCAACCCGCTTGTTTCCGTCGACGAACGGATGATTGATCGCCAGGCTTTCCATCAGGGCCGCCGCTTCGGCGATGATGTCCGCGTAGTACCCGCTTTGCGGCCGGAACAGAGCCGACTCCAGCGCGCCGGGATCGCGTATGCCTTCCGCGCCGCCGTAGCGTTTCAGCAGCACGGCATGCATGGCGACCACGTCGGTCGCGGTCAAATAGTCCCGTTGGGTCATTTCGCGAGTTCGCGGTAAAGCGCGTCGAACTCGTCGATGCTGCTGGCGAGCGCGGTGAGCACGTGCTTGCGCGGCTGCCCTTTTTCCTTTCTTTCGATGTATTCCCGCAGTGCCTCATCCAGTACGGCTTGGAACTGACGGCCTTCGCTTTCTGCGATGCTGCGGAGGGCGCGCAACACTTCAGGGGCGGCCTGGGACGAGAATTTCTCGCGGGCTGGGGCAGTCACGGCGGTCTCCCGACTCCGATGTTTCATGATTTATCAAGATACATCAAGATTTCGGACCGGACAACCCGAAAGCGCGGGTGTTGCAAAAACGCCACAGTCAATATTTCTGTTGCAAAAACCCCGATGAAAAACTTGTCACCCCGTTGCCGACCCCTGCACAATGGCCGCAACTTCTCGATAAGAGAGAGGTTGTGTTGGGTGCGTGATTCAGGCTTTCCGGCCTGAACCCATACTCGATTGACTCACTAATTAGGAGAGACTCAATGAACAAGAAGCTTCTCGCTCTGGCCGTGGCTGGCGCCTTCGTGGCTCCGGTGGCGATGGCCGACACCGGCAATGTCACCATCGGCGGTCAAATGCATTTCTCGTTTGACAGCCTGAACGGCAAGAACGCCGCTGGCAACGATCTGGACCGCAACTGGAACGTTTCCAGCAACGCCTCCAACATCTACTTCAAGGGCACGGAAGACCTGGGCAACGGCCTGTCCGCCTTCTGGCAGATCCAGACCTATTTCTCCGCTGGCGGTACCGGAAACAATGACACCAGCTTTGGTACCGGAGACGGCGTGTCCTCCGGCAACACCTTCGTCGGCCTGGAAGGCAAGTCCTGGGGCAAGGTGCTCCTGGGCAAGCATGAGTCCCCGTTCAAGCTGATTTCCCGCAAGGTGGACCTGTTCAACAATCAGATCGGTGATACCCGTAACTTGGTGACGAACGCCAGCGGTGCTTCCGTTAGTGGCACCTCCGTCTATTCGCTCGGCTGGGACCTGCGTCCGAACAACGTGATTGCCTACGGCACGCCGAACTTCAACGGCTTCTCCGCTCTGGTGGCTTACGTGACCAACGTGGGTAGCGGTGTGGCGCTTGATTCTCCGACTGGCGCGGCGACCGGTACTGCTGCGGGCTCCATCAATACCAATGCGGTGGATGCCTGGTCCGCCAACGCCACCTACGAGAACGGCCCGATCTTCCTGGGTCTGGGCTATGAGAAGCACAACCTGTCCAAGCTGAGCACCGCCGCTGCCGTTAACCACTCCGACGAGAAAGCCTGGCGTCTGGCGGGCGGCTACAACTTCGGCGATTTCAAGGTGGTCGGCCTGTATCAGCGTGAAAGCGGTCTGTGCGTGGGCGGGATTACTGGCTGCGCGACCAATGGCACCGACGCCAAGCGCACCACCTGGGGTCTGGGCGGCGCGTACAAGATGGGCGCCAACACCCTCAAGCTCCAGTACTACCGTGCTGGCGACCTGAGCAACAGCGGCCTGGCCAACGAGGGCGACACTGGCGCCAACATGTGGTCCGTGGGTGTGGATCATGCCATGTCCAAGCGCACCACCGTGTACGCCGCCTATGCCACGACCAACAACGACCGCTATGCTGCGTACAGCGCCTTCGGTGGCGGCCATGGCGACAACCCCGGCTCCGTTGCTCCGACCACCACTCAGGACAGCAAGGACCCGAGCGGCTTCTCCATCGGTGTGATCCACAACTTCTAATTCGGTCAGACCGAACTCGGAAGCTTGAAACGGGCGCCTTCGGGCGCCCGTTTTTTTTGGCGATTAGGGCGTGACTTCAGGGAGAAGGCTAGCGCGCGCAGGCGTCCCGCCAGGCCTGCCGGTAGGCCGCTTCGATTGCGCGCGCAAGGGTGGGCCCGTCCATGAGTAGTGAGGCGCTCATCCGTTGGCGCAGTGATTGGCGCAGGGTGGAGAGTTCCCCCAGGTTGCCGGCCAGGTGGGCGGCGGCCTCGGCATAGGCTTCCGGCGTGGCCGCTGCCAGATATTCGAGGCCGACGGCACTGAGCAGGCTCAGGCCCACGCGGGATGCGTGGGTGTTTCCGACCAGCGTCACCACTGGAACCCCCATGTAGAGCGCCTCGCAGGTGGTGGTGGTGCCGTGATAGGGAAAGGTGTCGAGGGCGATGTCCACCCTGTGATAGGTGGCGAGGTGCCCGCTGCGTTCCTTTTCATACCCGAGCAGGATGAGACGCTCGGGGCCGATGCCCCGGGCCGCCAGCAGACGGCGATAGCGTTCCTTCACACCCTCGTCGCTGAATTCCGCCGTCTTGAGCAGGAGGCGCGAGCCGGGCACGCGCTGGAGCACGCCCGCCCAGAGATCGAGGGTGGTCTCCGAGAGTTTGTGGATGGCGTTGAAGCTGCCGAAGGTGAGCGGCTCGCCCCGCGCCACGGGGGGCGGTTCCAATGCGGGCGCATCCTCGGGCGCGGTATAGGCGAGAAACACGCGGGGCAGGCGCAGCAGCTTTTCCGTATACCACGGGTCGGTGAGGCCTTCGGCGTCGGCCAGCGCGTCCGTGATGCGGTAGTGGATGGCGGGCAGCCCGGTGCTGTTGGGATAGCCGAGATAGGTCATCTGGATGGGCGCCGGCCGGCGCGCGAACACGCCGAGGCGGTTGCCTGTGGTGTAGCCAGCCAGGTCCACCAGGATGTCGATGCCGTCGCGCTGGATGCGCTGCGCCGCTTCGTCGTCTGTCAGCAGGCTGATGTCCACCCATTTGTCAGCCAGCGCCTGGATCCGGTCCGTCATCTCGTCGCGGGCGACGTTGCTGGTGTAGCAGACGACCTCGACCTGCCCGCGATCGTGGTGGGCGAGCAGCCCCTGGAAGAAATAGGCCACGGAGTGACGCCGGAAGTCGGGCGATACGTAGCCGATGCGCAGGCGCTTTTCCGGATGCCGCGGCGGCAGCGGACCCGGGCGCACCGGCTTGGCCGCCAGCGCCCGCGCGGCGGCTTCGGCCGCTGCGCGCTGGGCCGTTGGGTCGGTGGGGATCGCGTTGAGCAGAAACGCAATGCCGGCCGCGAGAAGGCTGTCATCCTGGGCCAGCCGCTGGCCCTCGCGATAGCAGGCAATGGCCTCCTCCACCCTGCCCTCATGGCTGAGCGCCTCGCCCAGAGCGGTGTGGACCTGAACCTGACCGGGGAAGCGGTCAAGCCCCTCGCGGGCGCGCGTTTCGGCTTCGGTGGGGCGGTGCAGCTTGATCAGGCAGTCAACCAGTTCCTTGTACGTCAGATGCGTGGGGCGATGAGCGAGGCTTTCCACCAGGGTGTCCAGGGCTTCTTCGCGCTTGCCGTTGCGGGCGAGGGCGACGGCCAGGTTGTCGCGGGGTTCCTGCAGGTCGGGCAGGGTGGCGACGGCGCGCCGAAACAGCGGGACGGCGGCCTGAAAGTCGCCAGTGGCCAGAAATACATTGCCGAGATTCAGGAGGGCCGGGCCCCAGTCGGGGGCGATGGCCAGGGCGCGTTCGAGGTATTCCTTCGCCTCGTCGTTCCGTTCCAGTTTCAGCAAGGCGGCGCCGATGTTCGCCAGGTACTGGGGATCCCGGGGGGCGAGACGGACGGCGCGGTGAAATGCGGCGACTGCCCGCTTGAAGTCTCCTGATTCCTGATAGGCCGCGCCCAGATTGTTGTGGGCCATGGAATCCTCGGGCATCAGCTTTGCCGCCTTCTCGTAGGCGGAGACGGCGTCCTTGAGTTTCCCCGCGTAGCGCAGGGCGTCGCCCAGGGTGAGATACCACTGTCCGGCCCGCGGCAGCTTCCTGACGGCGGCGCCGATCAGCCGCGCCGCATCGTCGTAGGCCTTCGCCATCAGCGCGACGAACCCAAGGCCGTACAGGGCGTTCGGCTCATCGGGGTTCGCCGCGAGAATCTGGCGATAGAGCTGTTCGGCCTGGCTGTAACGGCCGGCCTGAACGTGGGCGCCGGCGAGATTGAGGAGCGATGCGATATCCATGGAACGGTTCTGAACGAAAAAGGGGGAACCCGGTTGCAAAGGAAGTGCATGATATCATCCCGCGACCGGCTGCCCGCCCGCCCCTGGGGCGGAGCGACTGAGCCGGCTTGATCGATCGTGAGTGAGAGGAAGAAGTGACGGAACGCCTGCGGTTGCATATCGGAGGACGGGAGCGCAAGGAAGGCTGGAAAGTCCTGAACATCCAGCCGGGCGAAGCGGTGGACTATGTGGGAGACATTCGGGATCTCTCGCAGTTCGCCGCTGGTTCCTGCGAGATCATCTATGCCTCACATGTCCTCGAACACGTGCCGCAGCAACAGCTGGTTGACACACTGCGGGGCGTGCGGCGCATTCTCATACCAGGCGGGCAGTTCCTGGTTTCCGTGCCTGATCTGGACACGCTGTGCAGGATGTTCATTTTCCCGGGCTTCAGTCCGGACCAGAAAATCCACACAATGCGCAAGATGTTTGGCGGGCAGGTCGATGACCACGACTTTCACTATGTCGGCTTCAGCTTCGATATCCTGGCCAGCTATCTCCAGGCGGCCGGGTTCGCAAGCCTGCAGAGGGTCGAGCAGTTCGGCCTGTTTAATGACACAAGCAGCTATGCGCCCTATGGTGCGCCCATCAGCTTGAACGTCGTCGCCGAGACACCCGCATAGTCCCGATTCTGCAGACCCGAGGCCACACGAGAAAATTCGAGTGGCAAGCGATTTAACGGCCAACACGCAGTGATCAAATCTGGCCAGCCGCGCGAAGCCAGTCTTGCTTCCGCGCGGACAGCTTTTCAAGACGGTATCGGAACCTCGTTCTTGCCGGGCCGTTGCATGTAACGCCCGAGTCGTCTATTCTGTTACATGTAACCAATGTTTCGGGGAGTTCTCTCATGGGAACGAGCACATCCGCACGGGTGCAAAAACGCCGCGAGCGCCTGCGGGCGGCGGGTCTGCGGCCGGTGCAGATTTGGGTGCCGGATACCCGGCGCGCCGGGTTCGCGGAGGAATGCCGCCGTCAAAGCCTGCTGCTGCAGGCGGATGCACACGAACGCGAAACCCTGGATTGGCTGGAGGCCGCGGCTGACCGCGAAGGCTGGCAATGAGACGCGGCGATTTGGTCACGGTCGTCCTGCAGGGCGACTATGGCAAGCCGCGCCCGGCTCTTGTCATCCAGTCCGATCTTTTCAGTGCGCATCCGTCCGTCACCATCCTGCCGGTGACCAGCGAACTGCGGGAGGCGCCGCTGTTCCGGATCGCGGTGGAACCCAGCGAGACCAATGGTTTGCACAAGCGGTCGCAGGTCATGGTGGACAAGGCTCAGACCGTGCCGCGCGAAAAGCTGGGGGCGCCGTTCGGCCGTGTCGAGGATGAGATCATGCTGGCCGTCAACCGCGCGCTGATCGTATTTTTGGGCTTTGCCTGAACGCGCTTGGTTTCCGTGGCCCATTCGAATCCAGCCCAAGGGAGGTGGCACTCATCGTGACGCCGATCCAGGAAGCCAACCGCTGCGTCGCCTGCGGCCTGTGCCTGCCCCATTGCCCCACCTATCGCAAGACCGAGACCGAGGCCGATTCCCCGCGCGGCCGGGTAATGCTGATGCGGGCGCTGTTGGACGGAAGCCTGCCTGCCGAGCCCGGGCTCGTGACCCATCTCGACCGTTGTCTCGCCTGCCGCGCGTGCGAGGCGGTGTGCCCGTCCGGGGTGAAGTATGGTGAACTGATCGACGCCGGCCGGGCGGAGCTGGCGCGCGGCGGGCATCGGCCCCGCGGTGCGGCGCGCTGGCTGCCGGAGGCGCTGGCTTCGCGCATGGTTTTGGGCCTAGCTGCGCGCCTGCGCTTCCGCGCCCACTATCCGGCGCAGGGCGAGCGCCGCGGGGCGGTGGCGCTCTTTCTCGGCTGCGCAGCGCGGCTCGTGGACGCGGAGACGCTGCACGCCGGGATTTTCGTGCTGACCCGCCTGGGTTACGAGGTGCACGTGCCCCGTGGCCAGGGATGCTGCGGGGCGATGCACCAGCACGGGGGCGATCCGGCGCGGGCGGAAATTTTGGCGCGCCAAAACATCACAGCCTTTGACCCCCTCTCCCTCGATGGGAGAGGAGCGGGGAGAGGGTGGGGGGCGGATGGCCCGCCGAAGTCGCCCTCCCCCGACGCTTCGCATCGAGGAGACGTCGCCGGCATGCCCATCCTCTTTTCCGCCAGCGGCTGCGGCGCGAGCCTGGTCGAATACGGGCGCCATGGCGAGGCGGGCGCGGACTTCGCGCGCCGGGCCACGGACATCGTGTCCTTCCTGGCCCAGGCTTCCGGCTGGGACGGACTGGACATCGCGCCCCTCACGCAAACCATCGCCGTGCATGAGCCGTGCAGCGCGCGCAATGTGCTGCGCAACGGGGCCGACACCCATCGCCTTTTGCAACGCATTCCCGGGGCGCAGTTCGTGCCCGTGCCGGGCAACGATCAATGCTGCGGCGCCGCCGGCCTGTATTTCCTGAGCCAGCCGCAGATGGCGCGCGAACTGCTCGGGGACAAAGTCCAGGCGGTGCGTGCAAAGGCGCCGGACCTTGTGGTGAGCACCAACTACGGTTGTGCGCGCTGGCTGCAGAAGGGTTTGCGTGAGGCAGGCGGGTCCATGGAAGTGCTGCACCCGGTGGTCCTGCTGGCAGGTCGGATGGGGTGGTCACGCGCTCGCTTGACAGTGGACTTTGCTCGGGCATAGAGTTAGCCAAGAAGTTAGCCAAGGGTCCGAAATGGCAACCAAAACGGTCAACATCCACGAAGCGAAAACCCATCTCTCCGAGTTGCTGGCGCTTGCGCTGCAGGGCGAGGAGGTCGTCATCGCCAAGGCCAACAAGCCGCTGGTGCGGCTGGTGCCCATCGAAGCCGCGCCGCGAAAGCGCCGCTTCGGCGCCCGTCGCGGCGAGATCTGGATGGCGGCGGATTTCGATGCGCCGCTGCCCGCCGAGTTCTGGGTCGGCAGTGACGCTGCATGAGGCTGTTGCTCGATACCCATGTTTTCCTGTGGCTGATGGAGGCGCCGGAACGGGTGTCCGCGGCCGCCCTCGCGGCCTGCGAAAATGGGGACAACGAGATTTTTCTGAGCACCGCCAGCATCTGGGAAATGCAGAGCAAGGCGGCCATCGGCAAGCTGCGCCTGCAGACCCCCTTGGCGCGTCTCGTGGCCGACGAGCGGGAAGCCAACCAGTTGCAGGTGCTCCCCATCCATTTGCGTCACGTGTTGGAACTCGATGGCCTGCCCGCGCACCATGCCGACCCTTTCGACAGAATGCTGGTGGCCCAGGCCGTGGTGGAGCAAATGACCCTGGTGAGTGCCGACCGCGCCATGGCCGCCTATCCGGCGGAAGTCCTGTGGTGAATTTTCTTCTGTTCGTTAGCCTTTGAGACCGCCATGCTGAATCTGGACAAACTGATCATCGAATTCGACAAGGGCCTGCGCACGGTGCTGGCCCCGGCGCCCACGGTGCGGCCGCTGCCGGGCAAGGATCTGCCCCAGGCGGAAATGACCGAAGACGAGAAACGCCTCGCCGCCGGCCTGATGCGCGTGAATCATTCGGGCGAGGTGTGCGCCCAGGCCTTGTACCAGGGGCAGGCGCTGACCGCGCGCAACCCCCAGGCGAAGGCGGCGCTGGAGCAGGCGGCGCAGGAGGAGACCGAGCATCTCAACTGGTGCGAGGCGCGCATCCGCGAGCTCGGCTCCCACAAGAGCTATCTCAATCCGCTCTGGTACACCGGCTCGCTGGCCATCGGCATGCTGGCCGGGGCGCTGGGTGACAGGTGGAATCTCGGCTTCCTCGCCGAGACCGAACGCCAGGTGGGGGCGCATTTGCAGGGTCACCTCGATCGCCTGCCGGCGCAGGATGCGCGCAGCCGCGCAGTGGTGGAGCAGATGAAGATCGACGAGGCCCGGCACGCCACCACCGCCATCGAGCACGGCGGCGCGGAGCTGCCGCTGCCGGTGCGGCTCGGAATGAAGCTGACCTCCAAGCTGATGACCAAGACCGCGTACTGGATCTGATGGCGATGCCGAGCTTTGCCGAAAATCTGCAGGGCTTGCCTGCCTGCGATGACATCGCCGCGCTGGAGCTGACGGATTCCAGTGGTACGGTGTGCGCCCGGATCGAGAACAAGCCGGGCAGCCAGGGCTCGCTGCGGGTGTATGCCTATCTGGCGCAGAAGTGGGGCGGCATCGGGCCGGACGCGGCGCAGGAGGGGCTCGAACTTTACGCCGAGCACACGGAAGATGCGCGCGCGAACCCGGGGAGGCATCCCAACATCGACCGGCTGTTCAAGCTTATCGAGCAGGGCACGCGCTACGGGGTGCGTGCCGTACCCGTGCCGGGGCCCTGATCCACGTCACATCCTCACCCGCGCTGCCGCGCACCCCTCTCCCCGGGGGAGAGGGGTTGGGGTGAGGGCGCGCTTATCGAGTCGCGAACGCCCTCAAGCTTGCACGATCGCGAAGTCGTGGGTGATCTCGGCGACTTTGCCGAGCATGATCGACGCCGGAGCGGCGACTCGGCGGGCGCGCAGCGCCGGGGGCGGGAGCGCGAGGGAGGCGTCGAACCGGCTAGGCTTCGCGAATCTCGAAGCCGTGAGTGATCTCGGCGACTTTGCCGAGCATGATCGACGCCGGAGCGGCGACTCGGCGGGCGCGCAGCGCCGGGGGCGGGAGCGCAAGAAGGCGTCGAACCGACTATTGGAAATTACCCAATCGAGAGACCCCGATGAAATCCCTCCTGCCCTCCCTTTTTCAAAGGGAGGAACCTGCTAAACCCTTATGCAGCAAGTTCCACTCTTTGCAAAAGAGGGGACAGGGGAGATTTTGCCGCAGGAAACTTGGTCGACATGTCGTTATGTAGTCCTCAATAGGCTTCGCGGATCTCGAAGTCGTGGGTGATTTCCGCCACTTTGCCGAGCATGATCGACGCCGAGCAGTACTTCTCCGCCGACAGATTGATCGCCCGTTCCACCGCTTCCCGCTTCAGGTCCTTGCCCGTCACCACGAAGTGGATGTGGATCTTCGTGAACACCTTCGGGTCGGTGGGGGCGCGTTCCGCGTCGATTTCCGCGACGCAGTCCACGATCTGCTGCCGCTGCTTTTTCAGGATGGCGACGACGTCGTAGGAGGTGCAGCCGCCGGTGCCCAGCAGCAGCATTTCCATCGGGCGCGGGCCGAGGTTGCGGCCGCCGCCGTCGGGCGGGCCGTCCATCACCACCGCGTGGCCGCTCTCCGTCTCGCCTACGAAGGCCGCGCCCTCGATCCACTTGATGCGTGCTTTCATCGTGCCGTCTCTTTCCTGATGCGTCGAACCTAAGGGCGCATTGTATCAGCCGCGATGACCTAGCCTCGCAGGCGGTACCAGACCAGGCCAATCGCCTCGTGCATGGCATAGGCGCTGGAACGCAGCGCGCCGGCGTCCGGCACGAAGCTCATCAGCCCCGGCGGCCGCGACCCGGCGAAATGCGTCCCGGCCGGGATCACCTGCAGGCCGGCGCGCTCGAAGGCCGCCGCGGCGCGCGGCATGTGCCAGGCGTGGGTCACCAGCAGAATCCTGTGGATGTGTTCGCGGGCCAGGATGCGCGCGCTGTTGACGGCGTTCTCGCGGGTGTTGTCCGAGGCGTCTTCCACCCAGCGCACCGGCACGCCGAATTCCTGCTCCAGGATCGCCTTCATGAACGTCCCTTCCGCCACGCCGCCGGCGGGCGCGCCGCCGGTGACCAGCAGCGGCAGGCCGGTGCGGCGCTGGAGCTGCGCGGCGTAGCGCAGGCGTTCCAGGGCGAGGGCGTTCGCGGTGTCCCCGCCGTATTCCGGCGCGTCTTCGTAGCGCCCCGCGCCGAGCACGACGATGGCGCCGACGCCGGAAAGGTCGGCATTTGCAGGAAGCGGGGCGACCTGCAGTAAGCGAATCAGCGTCCCCGCGACCAAGGGTGTGGAGAGCGCATACAGCCCCACCAGCCCGGCTGCGATCAGCAGCTTGCCCAGCCGCGGTCGCCGCGCAAGCAGCAGCAGGCCCGCGGTCATGAGCAGGATCAGGTTCAGCGGCGGCAGCAGGAAGGCGGCGACGAAGTTGGTGGCGAGCCAGGTGAGATGGGGGTCCATGGGCGGTGCGCTCCGGGTCGATGCCATTGTAACGATCAACGGAGGAGAAACAGATGTCTGGCGTGATGACTGGGCTGCGCGGCGGCCTGGACCAGGTGAATGCCCTCGGCCACGCCTCCCATCAGTGCGGGCGGCTGGAAGCTGCCACTGATCGACGTCGTGATGCTGGTGCCGCTGATCCTGTCCGGGCCCGGAAAATTGAGTCTCGACGCCTGGCTGGCAAGGGCTTTTTGTCTGTCTAAGTGATTGATTGGAAAGGATTCAATAAAAATCTTCGCCGGGCCTGCAAAAAGTGCTTGCAAAATATATCCAAATATTAGAAGATTCTCATACGTAAGACGCGCCCGCGTCTTGCAGTTGTCTCCTCCATCCTCCTCCTTTGGTGGATTTCAACGCAGCCCCGCAACGGGCTGCGTTTTTTTTGCCCGGAATCCGGCGGGGCGCGACGGCTGATTGTCGCCGTGCATTTGGCTCGCGCCCATCCCGGTTTGACACCCGCGCGGAAATCCTCCTATAATCCGCCTCTTTCTCGAATTCAGCATTGGGATTTTGGGTATGCGTACCTACTCCGCAAAACCGGCAGACATCAAACGCGATTGGTTCGTCGTGGACGGCACCGACAAGGTGCTGGGCCGCCTCGCCAGCGAGATCGCCCATCGCCTGCGCGGCAAACACAAGACCATCTACACCCCGCACATGGACACCGGCGACTACATCGTCGTGGTCAACGTGGAGAAGCTGCGCGTCACCGGCGCCAAGGCCGAAGACAAGCAATACCATCGTCACTCCGGCTTCCCCGGCGGCATCTACACCACCAACTTCACCAAGCTGCAGGAAAAGCACCCCGAGCGCATCCTGGAGAAGGCGGTCAAGGGCATGCTGCCCAAGGGTCCGCTCGGCTACGCCATGATCAAGAAGCTGAAGATCTACAAGGGCGCCGAACATCCCCACGCCGCGCAACAGCCGCAAGTTTTGGAAATCTAAGGATCGACCATGATCGGTAACTGGAATTATGGAACCGGCCGCCGCAAGAGCTCCGTGGCCCGCGTGTTCATCAAGCCCGGCAAGGGCAACATCGTCGTAAACGACAAGCCCGTCGACGAATATTTCTCCCGTGAAACCGGCCGCATGGTCGTGCGCCAGCCGCTGGTTCTGACCGAGAGCGAAGGCCGCTTCGACATCCAGGTCAACGTGTCCGGCGGCGGCGAGAGCGGCCAGGCCGGCGCCGTGCGCCACGGCATCGCCCGCGCGCTCGCCGACTACGACGCGGCGCTGAAGTCGCCCCTGCGCAAAGCCGGCCTGATCACCCGCGACGCGCGCGAGGTGGAGCGGAAGAAGGTCGGTCTGCACAAGGCCCGTCGCCGCAAGCAATTCTCCAAGCGCTGATCGCCCCAGCGATTACACTTGGGTCAGAAAGCCGCCTTCGGGCGGCTTTTTCGTTGGTTCGGCGGTATGATTGGGCTTCTAAAGAAAAAGCATGAACCGCGAAGGACGCGAAGGTGCGCAAAGGGAAGGGGTTACACGATCCCATCTGCATCTGCGCGTCCTTCGCGCTTGAACATTTTTTTGATCTGAAGGCGAGAGGACATGATCAAAATCGGCATCGTCGGCGGCACCGGCTACACCGGGGTTGAACTGCTGCGGCTGCTGGCGCAGCACCCGCAGGCGCAGCTCTCCACCATCACCTCGCGCAAGGAAGCCGGCATGCCGGTGGCGGACATGTTCCCCAACCTGCGCGGCCGGGTTGCCCTGGCCTTCGAGGACCCGGCGAGCGCCCCGCTGAACCAGTGCGATGTGGTGTTCTTCGCCACGCCCAACGGCATCGCCATGACCCAGGCGCGGGAGCTGCTCGAGGCGGGCGTGCGCGTCATCGATCTCGCCGCCGACTTCCGCATCAAGGATGTGGGCGTGTGGGAGAAGTGGTACGGCATGCAGCACGCCTGCCCGGACCTGATCGCCGAAGCGGTCTACGGCCTGCCGGAGGTGAACCGCGAGCAGATCAAGAAAGCGCGCCTGATCGCGAATCCGGGCTGCTATCCGACTGCGGTGCAGCTGGGCTTCCTGCCGCTGATCGAGGCGGGTGTGGTCGACACCGCGCACCTGATCGCCGACGCCAAGTCCGGCGTGTCGGGAGCGGGGCGCAAGGCCGAGGTGCATACGCTGCTGGCGGAGGCCGCCGACAACTTCAAGGCCTACGGGGTGGCGGGCCACCGCCACCTGCCGGAGATCCGGCAGGGACTGTCGAGGGCCGCCGGCCAGGAAGTGGGGCTGACCTTCGTGCCGCACCTGACGCCGATGATTCGCGGCATTCACGCCACGCTCTACGGTCGGCTGACGAAGGACGTGGACCTGCACGCGCTCTACGCCGAGCGCTACAAGGGCGAGGCCTTCGTCGACGTGCTCGCGCCTGGCGCGCATCCGGAGACGCGCTCGGTGCGCGCCTCGAATATCTGCCGCATCTCCATTCATCGCCCCCAGGGTGCCGACACGGTGGTGGTGCTGTCGGTGATCGACAATCTGGTCAAGGGCGCCTCCGGGCAGGCAGTGCAGAACATGAACATCCTGTTCGGCCTGGAGGAGACGCTCGGGCTGGACCAGGTTCCGGTCCTGCCCTAGCGACCATTCGCCATGGCCTCCCGCCTGCTGCGCAGCTACAAGGCTCGCTTCGGTATCTCGGCGCCGCGGGTGCTGGTGCGCACTCACACTCCATTGTGGGCCCGCGCCCTGGTGGTGGTGGTCCTGGTGCTGGCGGGACTGTGGGGCGCAAACTGGGTGTACGACACGGGCATGCGGCTGGCCGGTTTTGAAAAGAGCCAAGCGGAACAGACGCTCACTGCTCTGTCGCAGCGGGTCGATGCGCTGGAGCGCGAGAACCGGAACCTGCAGGGCGAGAATGCCCGTCTCGCCCAGCAGATCCAGATCGAGCAGGCCGCCCAGCAGACGCTCACCCGGTCGCTCAAGACGCTGCAGGACGAGAATGCGGGCCTCAAGGAGGACACGGCATTCTTCCGCAACCTGCTCTCGCCGCAACAGGGTGCGGGCGGGGTGAACATCTACCACCTCAAGATTGAACGCAACCCGCTGCTGCCGGGGGAATACCGCTATCGGGTGCTGTTGCTGAAGGCGGGCCCGCGCGAGCAGGATTTCTCCGGCAGCGTGCAGCTGCTGGTGAGCGGCCTGCAAGGTCGGCAGCCGGTGTCGGTACCCGTGCTCGATGCCAAGCCGGGGAAGCCGGGCATGCCGGTCAGCTTCAAGTATTACCAGCGGCTGGAGGGCAGCTTCCGCCTGCCCGACGGGATGGTGCCGCAGACCGCCCAGGTGCGGGTCTACGAGGGCGGCGCCGCGCAGCCGAAATGGACCCGAACGACGACTCTCTAGCAAACTGGCGAAGGGGAATACCATGTTTTTCAAGAGCAAGCCAAGCAAGCCGCAGAACCGCATCGATACCCTGATCGGGGCGGACACCCGCGTCCAGGGCGACATCTCCTTCAGCGGCGGGCTGCGGGTGGACGGCGAGGTGAAGGGCAATGTCATGGCGAAGGCCGATACGCCGTGCACCCTCGTGTTGTCCGAGAATGCCAAGATCGAGGGCAAGATCCAGGTGTCGCACGTGGTGATCAACGGCACCGTGCTCGGGCCCGTGTACGCGACGGAATACGTGGAACTGCAGCCCAAGGCGCGGGTCACAGGGGATGTTTTTTACAAAACCCTGGAAATGCATTTGGGGGCGATCGTCGAGGGCAAACTGGTCCACGAGGAAGGAACCCTTGCACAAGAAGGGTTTACGTCACCCGTCATTGACCAATCCGCCTAAGGCAGGGATAATTGGTCAACCTAGCTTGAAGGAGATTCTGCCATGAATGCACCGACCGAAATGCCGGCCCCGCTCAATTTCACCGACAGCGCGGCTGCCAAAGTGAAGCAGCTGATCGACGAGGAAGGCAACCCGGGCCTGAAACTGCGCGTGTTCGTCACCGGCGGCGGCTGCTCCGGCTTCCAGTACGGCTTCACCTTCGATGAAAACCAGGCGGAAGACGACACCGTGATGGAAAAGGGCGGCGTGACCCTCCTCATCGACCCCATGAGCTTCACCTATCTGGTCGGCGCCGAGATCGACTACCAGGAAGGCCTGGAAGGCGCGCAGTTCGTGATCAAGAATCCGAACGCCACCTCCACCTGCGGCTGCGGGTCCTCCTTCTCCGCCTAAGCACAACAACAAAGCAACACTGAGAGGAGGCGCAACCCGCCTCCTCTTGTTTTTTGCAGGGAGAGAATCGATGAACGAGTACGTGCCCGGCCTCGAAGGCGTGCCGGCGACGAAATCCAACATCTCCTTTATCGATGGCGAGAAGGGCGTTCTCGCCTATCGCGGCTACGCGATCGAAACCCTCGCCGAGCGCAGCACCTTCGAGGAAACCGCGCTCCTGCTGCTCGACGGCAACCTCCCCACGCGTGCGGCCCTCAAGGATTTCGACCGGGAGATGCGCGCCAATCGCCGCGTCAAGTTCCGCATCCGCGAACTGATGCGCGCCTTGCCGCCGGAAGCGCATCCGATGGACATGCTGCAGTCCATGGTGAACTGCCTGGGCATGTACTACCCGGGCGCCGAAGGCCCCACCGGCGTGGCTGCGGCCGACCTGGAATACGTCCACGACGTGTCGGTCAACATCCTCGCGCGCATGCCGACCCTGGTGACCATGTGGGAGCACATCCGCAACGGCTACGACCCGATCGAGCCGCGCACCGACCTCACCACCGCGGAAAACTTCCTGTGGATGCTGACCGGCGAGGAGCCGGATCGCTACATCGCGCGCATCTTCGACATCTGCCTGATCCTGCACGCCGAGCACACCATCAACGCCTCCACCTTCGCGGTGCTGGTGGCCGGCTCCACGCTCGCCAGCCCCTACAGCGTGGTCGCCTCCGGCATTGCCACCCTGTCCGGGCCGTTGCACGGCGGGGCCAACCAGGCGGTGGTGAAGATGCTGGAGGAGATCGGCTCCGCGGACAGGGCCGAGGCCTACATCGACGGCCTGATCAAGCAGAAGAAGAAAATCTGGGGCTTCGGCCATCGCGAGTATTCGGTGAAGGATCCGCGTGCCGTCATCCTCGAGCACCTGATGCGCAAGATGATCGAATACCGGGAAGGCCGCGTCGGCCCGCTGTTCGAAATCGCCCAGGCGGTGGAGAAGGTGGCGACCGATCGCCTCGGCGCGAAAGGCGTCTACCCCAACGTCGATTTCTATTCCGGCGTGCTCTACCAGGAAATGGGGATCGCGCCCGACCAGTTCACGTCGATCTTCGCCATCGCCCGTGCCGCCGGCTGGCTCGCCCACTGGAAGGAACAGCTGGGCCAGAACCGCATCTTCCGTCCCACCCAGGTCTACACCGGCGAACTCGGGCGCGAATACGTGCCCATCGAGCGCCGCGTATAAATAATTCGTCGCGCAGCGACCCCTCGCCCCTCGCTCCCCCGGTGGGAGAGAGGTAGGAGAGAGGGGGAACAGGCGCAGCGACCCCTCGTCCCTCTCTCCCCTCGTGGGAGAGAGGTAGGAGAGAGGCAGGAGAGAGGGGGTGCGCAGGCGCAGCGACCCCTCGCCCCTCTCTCCCCTCGTGAGACTGCGGAAGGGTCGCCGCGACAGCGGCGGGGCACCCACCGGCGCTCCTCTTGCGGGTGGAGAGCTGGGAGAGAGGGAGAACATCCGCAGCGACCCCGCGTCCCTTTTCCCCCTTCCCCGCACGCCCGCTACTTCGGGTAGATCGCCCCCAGCACGCACGGGTGCGCCGCGCCAGTGACGGCCGGCAGGTTGCCCGGGCGCTCCAGCATGCACTGTCGCGCGAGCCAGGCGAAGGCCAGGGCCTCGACCCACTCGGCAGGGATGCCGAGCGCATCGGTCAGCGCCACGGGGATGGCCTGCTCCGCAAACGCATGGCGCAGGGAATTCACCAGCGCGCCGTTGCGTGCGCCGCCGCCACAGACGTAGACCTCGTCTGCGCCGGCGCAATATTCCACGATGGCCTGATGGATGCTCTTGACCGTGAGCTTGAGCAGTGTCGCCTGTACGTCCGCCGGCGCATAGCTGGGATCCAGATGGGGCTTGAGCCAGTCGAGATGGAACAGATCGCGGCCCGTGCTCTTGGGCGGCGCCTGCCGGAAGAAGGGCTCCTGCAGCACGGCCTCCAGCAAGGCGGGAATCGCTTTGCCGCTCGCCGCCCACCTGCCGTCGGCGTCGTAGGCGGCGCCGGTCTGCGTGCTGCACCAGGCATCCATCAGCATATTGCCAGGCCCGCAGTCGAAGCCCGTGACGACGCCGTTCGGCGGCAGGTTGCTGAGGTTGGCAATGCCGCCGATGTTCACGATGACCCGATGCCTGTCGGGATGGGTGAAGGCTGCGGCGTGGAAGGCCGGCACGAGCGGCGCGCCCTGTCCGCCGGCGGCGATGTCGCGGCTGCGAAAATCGGCGACGACGCTGATGCCGGTCAGCTCCGCCAGCAGCGCGGGATTGTTCAGCTGCAGGGTATAGCCGAGCTCCGGCCGGTGGCGCACCGTCTGCCCGTGGCAGCCGATGGCGGCGATCTTTCCCGGCGTCAGTTGCTGTTCGCGCAGCAGCGTCTGGACAGCCTGGGCATAGTGCTGCGCCAGGCGATTGGCGGCGAGCGCCGCGCGCTCCAGCTCGTCCGGGCCGGGGCGGTTCAGGTCCAGCAATTCCTCCCGCAATTCCGGGTCGAAGCCGAGATGGAAGTGGCCCATGCTGCGCGGCGTGGCACCATGGAAATCGCCGAGGACGACATCCACGCCGTCCAGGCTGGTGCCGGACATGATGCCGATATAGAGCGCTGCGTTGGGGTCAGATGCGCCGGGTGGCATAGGGTCCGTCATGCACCCGGCGCAAAGGTGTTCAGTCGATGCTGGCGAGATTCAGGCCGCGCACCATCTCCATGCGTGCCATGAGCGGGGCTGCCGCGGCAAGAAAGTCGGTCTTGTATTTCGCCGCGATGGGGAAGGATTGCGGCATGGGCACGGTGAGCGGGTTGCGCTGCACGCCGGCCACGCGGAACTCGTAGTGTAGATGCGGGCCGGTGGCCATGCCGGTGGCGCCGACGAAGGCGACGACGTCGCCCTGATGCACCTTGGAACCGCGGTGCAGCCCCTTGGCGAAGCGGGAGAGATGGCCATAGGCAGTGCTGATGCTGCCGTTGTGCTGGATGATCAGCAGGTTGCCGTAACCGTTCTGCTGGCCGACGAAAGCCACCGTGCCGTCCGCCACCGCGTGAACGGGGGTGCCGACCGGCGCGCCGTAGTCGACGCCCTTGTGCGCGCGCCATTGCTGCAGGATGGGATGGAAGCGCGCCAGGGTGAAGCCGGAGGTGATGCGGGAGAATGCCAGCGGCGAACGCAGGAAGGCCTTGCGCAGATTCCTGCCGTCCGGCGTGTAGTAGCCCTCATGGCCGTCCCGGTCGCGGAAGTACACCGCCCGGTACGCCTTGCCCGCGTTCACGAATTCCGCGGCGAGGACGCGTCCGGTCCGGACCGGCTCGCCGTTGCTGTGAAAGGTTTCGTAGACCACGGTGAAACGGTCGCCCTTGCGGATGTCGAGATGGAAGTCGATATCGGAGGAGAAGATGTCCGCCATCTGGATGGCCACTGCGTCGGGCACGCCGGCGGCATCGGTCGCCCCGAACAGCGAGCTGCGGATTTCGCCCGATTTCATGCTGACACGGCTTTCCACCGGGGCCGGCTGTTCCTTCACCTGGAAGCCGTTTGCGGTGCGGTCGACTTCCAGCAGGGTGTTGTCGGAGGCGATGTAGCGCAGAGACAGCAGCTGGCCATCGGCATCGGTCTTGGCGCGAACACTGCGGCCGGGCACCAGCTGGTACAGCGTGCGCGCTTCCTTGGTGCTGCGCAGGAAGGCGGAGGCGGCCGGATCTTCCACGTCGAGGCGGTTGAGCAGGCTGGCCACGGTGTCGCCGCGCTGCACGCGCTCTTCCCGCCAGAAGGTGTCGTCGCCTTCGTTGAGGGCGGCGGGTTGGGGCAGATCGATGTTCTCGATCACGGTCTTGAGCGTGACCGGCTGCGGATCGGTGGCCGGGGCAATGCCAAACGCCACCGCCATGCCCAACAGGGGTAGGGTGGAGAGGCCGACGAGCCAGCGGAGTTTGATCTTGCGTTCTTGCGTGTCTTCTTTTTGCGCTAGAATTGCGCTCTTGTGTTGGTCCTGCATGCCGCGCCTTTCAAGAAAACAGGGCGCAGGATAACAGAGTTTCCGGAGTGGGCAAAATAATTTTCTGTCATAGAATGCCCATGGAATTTCATAGAAATCTAATATTTACGTGCATTGACATTTATTCATGGTCTCCATTCCGGACGCCCTCCAAGTCATCAAGCGCGGCTGCGACGAACTCCTGCTCGAAGCGGAACTGAAGGAAAAACTGGCCCTGGGGCGACCGCTTCGGATCAAGGCGGGCTTCGATCCGACCGCCCCCGATCTGCACCTGGGGCACACCGTACTCCTTAATAAGATGCGCCAGCTCCAGGACCTGGGGCACGAGGCCCTGTTCCTGATCGGTGATTTCACCGGCATGATCGGCGACCCGACCGGCAAGAGCGCGACCCGGCCGCCGCTGACCCGTGACCAGGTGATCGAGAACGCCCGTACCTACGAACAGCAGATCTTCAAGATCCTCGACCCGGAGAAGACGCTGGTGATGTTCAACTCCAGCTGGATGGGCGAGATGAAGGCGAGCGACCTGATTGCGCTCGCGGCCAAGCACACCGTCGCGCGCATGCTGGAACGGGACGATTTCCACAAACGCTACAGCGGCGGCCAGCCGATCGCGATCCACGAGTTCCTCTATCCCCTGATCCAGGGCTACGACTCGGTGGCGATGAAGGCGGACATGGAGCTCGGCGGTACCGACCAGAAATTCAATCTGCTGGTGGGGCGCGAACTGCAGAAGCACTACGGCCAGGCGCCGCAGGTGGTGCTGACCATGCCGATCCTGGAAGGCCTGGACGGCGTGCAGAAGATGTCCAAGTCCCTCAACAACTACATCGGCATCCACGAGCCGCCGAACGAAATGTTCGGCAAGCTCATGTCGGTGTCGGACGAGCTGATGTGGCGCTATATCGAACTGCTGTCGTTCGAGTCACTCGCGACGATTGAGGGCTGGAAGAAGGATGTCGCCGCCGGGCGCAACCCGCGCGACATCAAAGTGACCTTCGCCCAGGAGATCGTCGCGCGCTTCCACGACAAGGCGGCGGCGGAAAAGGCGTTGGCCGACTTCGAGGCGCGCTTCAAGCAGGGGGTCTTGCCGGACGAGATGCCCGAGGTGACGGTGCCCGCGGCCGGCATCGCCCAGGTTCTGAAGCAGGCCGGTCTGACGGCCAGCACCTCGGAGGCCCTGCGCATGATCGAGCAGGGCGGCGTGAAGATCGGCGGCGAAAAGGTCAGCGACAAGGCGCTGGCCCTGCCCGCCGGGCAGACCCTGGTCATCCAGGTGGGCAAACGCAAGTTTGCCCGGGTGACGCTCAGCTAGGCGTCCGCGGCTCAGTCATCATCCCAATCGCGATGGTCCCAGTCGCGATGGTGCCAGCCGCGGTGGCGGCCGCGGTCATGCCAATACTCGCGTTCGTAGGGGCGCACCGCATAGTAGCGCACCGGCTCGGCGTAGACGTAGCGCACACGCGGCGGACGCTGCATGACCACGTAGCGGTCGCCATCGTCGTAGCGCACGCGTTCGCGCACGACCACATCGCGCTCGTGGTGTTCGCCCAGGCTATGCCCGATGGCGGCGCCTGCCGCGCCGCCGAGGGCGCTCCAAATCATCACATCGCCGCGATCACCCATGCTGTGGCCGATGGCCGCGCCGGTCGCGCCGCCGATGGCGGCGCCCAGTATGGTCTCGGTGTGGTCGGCAAAGGCGCTGGCCGTGCCCAGGCTGAGGGCCGCGGCAAGCGCGAGCGTCAGGGTCTTCGTTTTCATCGCAGTGTCCTCCTTGCTGAGAGAAGTGAACCTGGCGGCATAAACGGATGTGCCGGCCCGCGCGTTGACCCGATGAACACCCTGTAATTCCAGGGTCGAACCGGCTTTGTAAAAAAAGTTACGCAAATTGCTTGACCGTGATTTTTCGCTCTGTATAATGCGCGTCTTTCGTTGCTACGGCGACATCGCTCTTTAACAAACAAACAGCCGATAAGTGTGGGTGCCTGATGCTTTGGATGCCTGACTTTCCGGGGTCGAACCTGGGGGTTGGGAACTTGAGTAATGGGTACTCGATACTGAGTTCAGTATTGAGCGGCCGGTTCGTGCCTGATGCAAATTGGGGGCGAATTGGTTTGTACTAAAAAGCTATGGAATTGAACTGAAGAGTTTGATCCTGGCTCAGATTGAACGCTGGCGGCATGCTTTACACATGCAAGTCGAACGGTAACAGGGGCTTCGGCCTGCTGACGAGTGGCGAACGGGTGAGTAATGCATCGGAACGTACCCAGTCGTGGGGGATAACTACGCGAAAGCGTAGCTAATACCGCATACGTCCTGAGGGAGAAAGCGGGGGACCGTAAGGCCTCGCGCGATTGGAGCGGCCGATGTCGGATTAGCTAGTTGGTGGGGTAAAGGCCTACCAAGGC